>CAZNMS010000011.1:0-45239 GCA_964573505.1 uncultured Planctomycetaceae bacterium
TGTTGATCGCGGGTGAGTTCGGCCGGACTCCGAAGATCAGCGCTCAAGTCGGTCGCGACCATTGGCCGCAAGTCAATTGCGCGATCATGGCCGGCGGCGGGATGCGAACGGGGCAAATCATCGGCTCGACGGACCGCATCGCCGGAGAAGCCGCGTCTCGGCCCGTCACATGGGGCGAGATCTATTCGACGCTCTATCACAATCTCGGCATCGACACTTCGGCGATCACGATTCAAGACAACAACGGTCGTCCGCAGTACCTCGTTGAAGATCATGCGAAGCCGATTCGCGAATTGGTCTCGTAAGGCGAGCGGCAGGTGAGTTCATACCAGTCCGTCGTACAGAAGATCGCCGGTAACTTCTCATCTGCCGCTCGCCTAAGGCGTTCGATGAGACGAAAGCCCGATTGAGTTGAGGATGCGCCTTACTGCACTCCGAATGGCAGAGCGACTTGTCCGGTCCGCAGTTGATTGCGGAATTGCTCTCGCTCAGCGGGAGTCATCGAGTTCTCAAGCTGCTCAAGCTGAGCGGCATTCATGCGCGAGACATCGAGCGGCGCGGGAGCTTGAGGCACCGGTAATGTGCCCGATGACGGAGTCACTGACTGAGCCCCAGCAAGCGGGCTCGTCGGAATGTTGATCGGCACCGGGATCGGTGCTTGCTGAGGCACCGTCGGCGTTACTGGCGCGGGCAAAGAGCCGATTGGCGCTGAGGGCGCGACGGGATTCGTTTGAGTCGCCGGATTCGGGATCGTTGCCGCTGCGATCGGAGCTTGAGCAACCGGAGTCTGAGGGACGGGTCGTCCGGCATTGATCTCAGTTTGAATGTCAGCGAGCAGTTGCTGAGCTTGAGTCAGTGTCGGCTTTGATGTGAGCGCGCGTTGAAGCCTCTGCTCAGCCTGCACGACGTTGCCGTTCTCGTAGAGGATGACTCCGATGTTGTAGTCAGCTTCGGCGACTCCGACGGCTTGCACGAAGTTCTGTTCGGCCGCGCGAAGATCACCTGCGCGTGCCTCTGCGACCGCGAGCCGGAAACGCAATCGCTTATTGAGGGGATCCGCATCGACTCCGCGTTGCAGCATCTTGACGGCATCGTCGAAGCGGCCTTGCGAGACATAAAACTGGCCGGTCGTTTCGAGTACCTGCACGTTGAGCGGCGCCATTTTCAGCGCTTGCTCGAAACGCTTCTCTGCTTCCTTCGGGCGACCGCCGAGCACATCAAGGCGAGCCAGTCCGAGCACGGCTTCGACAGACTTCGAGTTCTCTTCCAGTGCGATCTCGTAGGACTCGCGAGCGTCGCTGAGGTTGCCGCTGTTCTCTTGAAGTTGCCCGTAGGCGATATGAGTACCGACCGGATCGCGCAGCCCATCAACGCGCGCAGCATGATCGGCGCGTTGCCAAAACTTCCAATTCACCGGAGCTGTCGACTGGCAGCCGACCGCAGTCAGCAAGCAAGTTGCCATCGTCAGCCGGAACACTTTTCGAACCGGCATTTCGCACCTCCCTGTGCGATGAGTGGCGATTGGTCGTGAGCGAGCGCCGCACGTAGGCAGTCAACCCGTAGCCGAAATCGTCAGATTTCGGGGCTATAACGACTGCGTCCGAAGTCTCACGACTTCGGCTACGCAAGATGCACGACGGCATCTCTGCGTCGCATCTCGGCATTGCTTCGCTTCATCGGTCCCATACGTCCCATCAGTCCGATGAGCGGTAGCTTTTGCTACGTCGACATCAGAGCTTTGAGAAGAACCGAGTGGTTGCTTCTCCCATAAGCTCTTGAGTCAAAACCATTCGCTGGTTCCTGAATCGACAGATCGACTGGATGATCTCCAACAAATCCCTCGGATCGGACGATCTCGGCAAACGGCCCTGCTCGTAAAAGTTGTGATAAAGGAAGTCGATCGCCCGCGGTTCGAAGGGAATATTCTTCTGCTCGCAACACAGGCTAAAGATCTCCGTGAAGAGCTCGCGCGACGGCGAATCGATCTTCACTTTGTGGCGGATGCGGCGGAGAAACGCGTCGTCAACGAGCTGCTCGGGATTCAGGTTCGTTGAGAAGATGATGAGCTGCTCGAAGGGCACCTGAAACTTCTTGCCGGTTGCGAGAGTGGCAAAGTCGACTCGTTCTTCGAGCGGCAGAATCCATCGGTTGAGCAGATCCTTTGGCGCGACAATCTGACGTCCGAAGTCGTCGATCATGAAGACGCCGCCATTCGACTTCATTTGCAGCGGCGCTGTGTAGAAGTTGCTCTGCTTGTTGAACCGCAAATCGAGCATGTCGAGCGTCAGTTCGCCGCCGACAACAACAACCGGACGACGCACGCGGCGCCAGCGCATGTCGGGATGATTCTCGTGCAGCAAGCGTCCGATGTCGTTCTGAGTCTGAGCATTGCTTGCATCACCGAGCAGTGCGCGAATCTCATCGTCGTCAGTCGTCTGATGCAGGCTCGGATCGAAGATCGTGACGATGCTGTTCTCGGTATGAATGGCATACGGCACGTAGATCTCGCCGCCGTGCAGATTCAGGAACTTGCCGAGTCCCTTTGCGATGCGCGACTTGCCGTTACCCGGCGGGCCATACAGGAAGATGGATTTTCCGCTACACACCGCCGGGCCGAGTTCCTCAATCAAGCTCGACTGAATGATCAAATCTTCGAAGGCCGAGAGCAGTGCTTCGGGCGTGCAATTGATGCCGGCAACTGCTTGCCGTTTGCATTGCTCGACGTATTGCTCGAGCGGCACTGGCGCCGGTCCGACATAGCGGCAGAACTCGAAGGCTTCGCGAGCTCGGGCACGTCCGACATCGGTCAAGCTGAAGCGGTACGAAACGCGGCCAATCACATCGCCGCCGGAGACTTCGAGACAATGGTCGTCTTTGAGAAACCGCAAGCACTCATCAATGACGTTGAACGGCAAACGCGCATTCCGCGCCATCTCAACGCCGAGCAACGTGCCATGTAAGTAAAGTTGCTTGAGGATCAGATCGCAGACCTGACTCATTGTCAGGCCGCTCTCAATGAGATTTCGCGGGCTCGTCGGCGCGGGAGCGTTGACTTGCTTCAAGCGATTTTGCAGCGGCTGAGCGACAACGTTCGGACGCGGTCCCGAAGCGATGCCGAACAGTTCGGCGTAAAGCTCGGCTTGATGCGAGTAGCTCTTGAAGGTCGGTTGCGGCGGCGTCGCCGGGGGAATTGGCGGAGTGGGACTCGGCGCGAAAACGTTGCGGCCTCCGGGCGGAAGTGGCGGAGGCTGCACGGAGACGGGACCGGCGGAACTCGATGACGCAGTCCCAAACAACGACTGCGAGAGCGATCCGGGATTGCTCGAAGTCGGTGAATTGAAAGGGCCGCCGATCATTGAGTGGGTCTCATTCGTAGGAGTGCGACTGAGGAATCGAAACTATGACGATTGTCGCCTTTCGCTCTGCGAAAGGACGCTGAGGCAGAAGCGCCAACTATCGGAGATCGTCTTGTCGGCTGAGTCTTTTCGCGGAGCGAAAGGCGACAGTCGGCAGCAAGTGATCGATGCCCGCCTCTCATCAACTACTTGCCGCTGCTTTGTCCGCCCCCTGAGCCACTGCCGCTTCCGCCCTCTCCGCCAATTGGAGGCGTGATGCGAGGAACTGGCAGCGACTCGACATCGGAACGCTGAATCTTGTCGATCTCTTGAGCGGGTCGTCCGAGCGTGCGAGTCACTCGCAAGACCACTGGCGGAACGGCATCAACTGGCACCATTTCCGAGAGATCGCTTTGCACGTTCGCCATTCGCAATTGGCTGACGACGTTTGTTTCGCCGGCTTGCACATAGACGGTGCGACGATGCGAAGGCGCGTTCTCCAAAATCCAGCGCAGGTGCAGAGAGCCCGCTCGATTGAGCAACTGCGAGTCGCCTTCAAAGTGGTAGTCGTAGAGCGTTGTCTCGAGCACCCAACCGGCGTCTTCTTGCGCTTGATCGATCTGCCGAACGGCCTCGCGGTCGTCGCAGTAGTACGGATAAGGCCAATAGTGGGCCGCGTGATAAATGTGCGTCGGAACTTGCGAGAGCCCCTGCGGACGCGGATGCGGCGGCCAATCTTTGCCTTTGTAGTAGTACTGCCGTGCTCCGACCGGATCGCTCGAACGCTGCGCGTACCATGATGCTTTTTGCTGGTCGCGTTCTTGCTTCCATGTGCGGTAGCGATTCGATTGCAGCCATGGCCATGGAATAAGCCCCTCTGCAGAGGCCACTGTCGGCGCGATGATCGCAGTAATCGCAAGCGCGACTTTGAAACGGCTGATATGCATGTGCTTGACCTCAACTGGATGCAAAGTCGACTGCACTCTCAGCCGAAACGCCGAAGCGTCCGGTTCGAACCGAGCTCATGCTGCGGCGGTTGATGGCAGTCCGTGCCTTTTCAAGCGCCAGTCATCGGCAGCAAACGAATTGATTCTCACGGCAAAACCGAGTGTGCGGAGCATCCGAGCGGCACTTCGATTCGCTCCGTCCGCAGGGTTTACCGAGACTGCGTGACGGGACCGCTTTCGTCGAAATCGTTGCGACATCGAGCCTTTGTCGGGCTCGCAAGGATGAACGCTCCTTGACGCTCTCCGTAGTGCGTCGCAGAGTGCCGCAGAGAAACGCAACTTCGGGGGAAAGGCTTTAGTCGTGAGAGTTCTTCGCAGCGTCGAAATCCTGCTCGTTCAGAGTGACGACCGTGAAGGCCGTTCGCTGCGTGCCGACTTCGATGCAACCGGGTTGCTGAGCGTTGTGGAGACGGTTCCCGATGGAACGACTGCACTCGCCGCCTTACGCGGCAAAGCCCCGTTTGATGCGCCGCTGAGCCCCTCGTTGATCCTCGTCGACCTTTCGAACGGAGACGGTGACGAGTCACTCGAACGCGATCTTGAACTGCTCTCTGAACTCAAGAGCGATGCGGAATTGCGAGCAATCCCGGTCGTCGTGCTGACGAGCAGTCATGCCACTGCCGACGTGCTCAATGCCTACAGTCACGGAGCGTGCTCGTTCGTCTGCAAGCCCGAATCGCCCGACGAGCGGCGTCGGCTCATCAACCGCTTCTCGCAGTATTGGGCGCAGGTTGCTCAGTTGCCGCATGCCGTCGATCGCCGATCAGACGAGCCATTACCGCCGCACGTCGTATGGCACGATGACGTTCCGCAGGACGGCGAATTGAAGTCCGTCGAAGTGCTCGTCGTTGATGACAGCGACGACGATGTCGTGCTGCTGCAAGAAGCATTCGGCGATTGCCCGATGGTCAATTTCGTGAAGACGGTCGAAGACGGAGAGGCCGCGATTCGGTATCTGAAGCGGCAAGCTCCCTATGAAAACGCGAAGCGACCGGGACTCGTGCTGCTCGACATCAACATGCCCCGCAAGAACGGCTTTGAAGTTCTCGCTGAGATCCGCGCCGACCCGGAACTGAGGCAAGTCCCGATCGTGATGCTGACGACGAGCAAGCAAGAGTCCGACATCTTGCGGGCCTACTCGAACGGAGCGTGCTCATTCATTTCGAAGCCCGTGAACTTCCAAAAGATGAAGCAGATCGCGCAGCACTTCGCGGTCTATTGGACAACGGTCGCGGACGTCCCGAGAGCGTGAAGAACGTTCGCCTTCATATCGCGACTCTCAACGTTGAATGATTGGCTGCATCGTCAGCGGCGCGCGAGTCGCGGAGTCGAGTTCGCAATCGGCTCAACGCAACTTTCAAGGCCCGGAAAAAATTGAAGGCGTCCCGGACGACTCAGTCATCCGGGACGCCTTGACCGACGATGGAAGGTGCGGGCCAACGCCAACCATCGCTGCCCCATCTACCGGCATTCGGCGTGCCACTGCGATCTTTTTTTGAGAATCGTCGTAAGTCGTTGCGGCGCAACAAAACGCCCGGCGAAATTTACTCGCGGCCGCGCTGGTGACATTCGGCACCGCTGCGAGTCGCCTCAGGCTGCGACGCAAATCGCCGTGTTGAATTGCCGCAGAGACAGTGTGAGCAGTACTCATCGAAGACGGCTCTCAAACTCAAGTAGCATGGACTTCCAGTCCGTGCTGTCTTCTGGATGTTTGCGGTTGCTGAGTAGTTACCGCTCAGCACGGGCTAGAAGCCCATGCTACGACTCCTCGGACATCCTTTTTGAAGAAGGACTCCGGCAGGCAAACTCAGGCACTGCATCACAGGGGTAATAATCCCTACAACCTCAAAGGCAAGATGCCGCCGCTCGGATGATCTGACCCGCGACTCGCTCTATCACTCTGCGGCAACTGCAAGTCCCTCAGAAAAGAAAGCCTGCGTCTCATGCACTCTGACGACACTCTCTGCGCTCGCGGCGGATGGGCCGCTGACTCTGCGACTCGACCGAGCAACCCGCCGATCTATCAGACGACAGCGTTCGATGTTGATGGGCTCGAACAACTGGAAGACCTCAGCAGCGGAGCTCAGCACGGCTACATCTACACGCGCGACGGCAATCCGAATCAAGCCGCCTTTGCGGCTGATGTCGCAGCACTCGAACGAGCGGAAGCCGGTGCCGTGACTGCTTCGGGAATGGGGGCGGTGTCTTCGATCTTGCTCGGCTACTTGAAGAGTGGCGATCACGTTGTTGCGTCGCGCGTGCTCTACGGTCGGACTTATCAACTCTTGAATGATCTGCATCGCGCGTTCGGTATTGAGGTCACATTCGCCGATGGCAACGACGTCGACGACATGCGCCGCGCGCTGAAGCCGACGACGAAGCTTTGCCTCATCGAGAGCATCTCGAATCCGCTTGTTGAAGTGGTCGACTTGCCGGGCATCGTTGCCGCGATGGGCGAAGTGCCCGTCGTCGTCGACAACACATTTGCGACTCCATGCTTGCTGCGTCCGATCGAGCACGGGGCGAGCGTCGTCTTTCACAGCGCGTCGAAGTACCTCAACGGTCACGGCGATGTGATGATGGGCGTCGTTGCTGGCAGCCAGTTCGCGCTGACCAAAGTGCGGCGCGTCGCGGCGCTGTATGGCTTCAACGCGAATCCGTTTGAGAGTTGGCTCGCATCGCGCGGCTTACGAACGCTGCCTCTCAGAATGCAACGAGTCTCCGCCACTGCTCAGCGGATTGCCGAGTTCCTCTTGCAGCACGAGAAGGTTGCTCGCGTCTTCTATCCCGGCTTGCCGTCGCATCCGTCGCACGAGTTAGCAAAGCGACTGCTCACTGACGGCTTCGGCGGCATGCTGTCGTTCGAACTCAAAGACGAAGTGCGAGTGCGACCGCTCTTCAAAGCGTTATCGCACTCGCTGCCGTTTTCGCCGACGCTCGCTGATGCCCGCACAACGCTCTCATACCCGGCGGGGACATCGCACAAGTTTATGGCCGCAGAAGAGCGTCGCGCGTTCGGCATCAGCGACGGATTGATCCGCGTCTCGATCGGTCTCGAAGCACCGGAAGACCTTATCGCGGAGCTGTCAGCGGCATTGGGTTAAGGCACGCTCATCGAGACGAGCAGCAGATCGAAAGTGTTATGCGATGAGTATGACAAGAACTCATCTGCCATCGCTCAGCGACTCAAGAAGCACAGCCTCTGTTTGAGAGAATGAGTAATGGAAAATGCATAATTTCAGATGCGGCGGCTGCAAGTCTTCAAATTCTGCATTTTGAATTTTTCATTTTCCATTACTCACTACTCATTTATGGCCCGCTCAACGAAGTCGAGCGGCAGTACGACGGACATCTCGGCGGTCGGAAACAGAGCCTTACTAGAAATCACTGATCGCGTTGCCGTCTTGTCGATTCGAAAGGTTCAGCCAAAGGGTCGCGTTGATAGCCTCAGTGACGAAGCGAACTGAGCCGTCGCATAACACCATTTGCACGCCGCCGGGATGCATACTGCTGTAACCACTATTACCCGACGAATTCGGGCGCCCCGGTTGTGCTGTGCCGAGCACGACTCGGCCCGAGTTCGCTTGTGATGGAGTGAGTGAAGACGTCCCGGTCGTGCCTCCGGTGATGTCGTAATGCACGCCTTCGTAAGTCGCTTGTCCTCTCGCCATATCGCGTTCGCCGAGCAGAAACGTGTTCGACATGCCGTCGGTGATATCGCGACTTTGGATGCGGCTATTCACCGAGAAGATGCCCGTTGAGCCGCTCAAGCTACTCAACGCCGTGCTGCCGAAGTTCCCGATGTAGCTCGCTCGAGAGGCATAAGAGATCGCCGGTCGCGACGTCTGATAGTTGCCGGTGAAGACCCATGTGCCGCCCGCTTGCGTGCATTGGGCTTGCGTTCGATTTGCGGTCGTAACGGGAGCCGGCGGGTTCCCCGACATCACCGTGCAGTCACCCAATTGCGCGCCGACAGTGGTTGTCGTCCATGTTGCCGTGCCGTCGATCTTTGGGTCCGACGGGCATTTCCATGTGCTGATCGGGACGTTCGGGCAAGCGGGGGCATTGAAATTGAGGCGGTCATAGAGGCCCTGCCAGTCCATCGACGGCAACAGGAAGATGCCCCATGCATAACCGACATGAGCTCCGGCATTGGCGGGATCAGACTGAATGAATCCCGGAGGAAAGGTGCGATGCGATTCGTGATACGCATGCAGCGCGATGCCAATTTGTTTGAGCTGATTCTTGCACTGGGTGCGGCGAGCCGCTTCGCGGGCTCTTTGCACCGCAGGCAGCAGTAACGCCATTAAGACAGCGATAATCGAGATGACAACAAGCAATTCGATAAGAGTGAAGGCCGTTCGTTTGACAGGCATAAGTTACCTCACGCACCAGAATTGGTGATTTAGAAATGAGTAACCGCTGAGAATCAGCGGCCGTAGGTAAGACTTGAGATGCAACTGAGAACGTGAAACGAGAGTCGAATTGTCGAAGGGGTTGTCGGCTTGCTCCTGTTGTAAAAGGTCGGGGACGGCAATTTCGCAAAGGCTGCATGAGACCGTGACTCAGCCGGGCGAGCGCGTCGAGACGCTTCATGCGCAAAGCGATTGGAAAGTCGGGACATTGAATACTCGGCCCGCAGCACTCCGCAATTTTTCCCTTTCCGATCGCGCGTTCGCGGGAGCAGCGCCGGTAAGTCAGCGGGTCCACTTGAGTCGGAAGAATGTGAGTTCCGTATCAAGTTCTGTAGGACGAAAATCGGCGAGGTTCATTTCGGTCTCGCATTGGGTCGCAGAGCCGCGCCCGTTAGGAAGCGGAGTTTTGGCTATTTCGTAACGGATTCCGCTTCCTGACAGGCGCGGCTCTGCAACCTCACCGTGAACCATGCCGAGATTGCCTTAATTCAGACCGCGCGCCGTGCGCGCAACTTTTGATTTAGGACTGCAATCCAAAATCTCCGCGTCATTCGCTCCGCAGCGGTTCATCATCCGAGTTGACGAACCTCGCCTTGCACTCTTCAAGGGACTCTCGCATGACTCATCTTGTCTGCTCGTTGCTGCTGTCTGCGTTGCTCGGTGCTGATCCGACTTATGACCCGGCTCCGGCATTGGCCGTGATTGCAAAGGCCGGTCAGCAAGGTGCCGGCGCGGCCGAGGCGGCGAAGGCGCGTGATGAGTTAGCTCAGCGCGGGCTTGAGATCCTGCCGGCCTTGCTGGTGTCAATGGACACCAGCAATCCCGTCGCGGCCAATTGGTATCGCACGGTCTATCACGAGATCGTCACTCGCGAATTGGCGAAGTCTCAGACGCAATGGCCCGTCGAGTTCCTCAAGGATTATGTCAGTGACAGTCAGCGCTCCGGGCGGCCTCGTCGATTGGTGTTAGGGCTCGTCGAGCAGCTTGATCCGACCTTCAAACCCAGTTGGCTGCCGACGCGTTTGAGCGATCCTGAATTCCGTTTCGAAGCCGTTGCTCTCGCGATGACTGCCGGCGAGCAAGCCTTCAAGAGCAAGGATCAAGAAGCCGCGAAGGCTCATTACCGCAAGGCGTTTGAGCATGCTCGGGACAGCACTCAGGTCGCGCAGTCAGCAGCAAAGTTGAAGACACTCGGTGAGCGAGTTGATGTCGCGCGGCATTTAGGACTCGTCGTCGATTGGTGGCTGCTCGGCCCGTTCGATGCGCCGGGCAAGACGGGCTTCAAAGCGACCTTTGAGCCCGAACAGAAAGTCGATCTGCAAGCGACATACTCCGGCAAAGACAGCGCGAAGCTCGTTTGGAAACGACATCACGAAGCCGAGACATTGGGGCAACTCAACTTGATCAAAGAGCTTGCTCAAGTCGCTGAGGCCGTCGGCTATGCGTACTGCGAGATCGAGGTCGATGCCGCTCGTCCTGCTCAGTTGCGCTGCGGCGCCGACGACAATTGCTCGGTATGGCTAAACGGCGAAAAGGTCTTCGCGCGCGAGCAATGGCTGAACGGCACGCGCTTCGATCGCTTTGTCACTCCGATCACGCTCAAAGCCGGGCGCAACACGCTGCTCGTCAAAGTCTGTCAGGGGCCTCAGCACAAAGATCCTGAAGTCCAAAACAACTGGTCGGTGCAATTGCGATTGTGCGACGAGCAGGGTCGAGGCATCGCGTTTCGCGCGATCAATCCCGTGCGCGACGGTGAGTAAGCCGTCGCGCGCCGTAGCTTGTCTCGACCGTAGCCGAAATCGTGAGATTTCGGGGCCGCCGCGACTGAGTCCGAAGTCTCACGACTTCGGCTACCCCAAATGCACATGGAAGTGACGCACTACGAATCTCAGCCCGTCATGAAGGTGGCGAAGGCTGCTGTGCTCGCGATAGTTTCCCGGCTCGCCGATGATCGGCTTCGCCACGGATTGGCAGTTTTCTCACTGCGGCATTCTGACTGTGGCGTGAATTCGGACGTTTGACTGCGAGCCTCTGCCGAATGCGTTCTCGGCGGATTCGCGATCCGCGAAGCACCATCAATGAAGGGTGACTCCGCAGGATTCGTAGCATGGGCTTCTAGCCCGTGCTTCAAGGAGCCAGTCCGATTGGCGTCGCGTAAGTCGGACGCCTACGTCCGACAGCAACGCAGCACGGACGTAGCCGTCCATGCTACGAACTCGGGAAGTGATTCCTCGACTATCCGTCGGCGGAATTGGTCCTGATGGCCGCTGCGTGATTATCGCTTTTGCTGCTGACTCTGTTTGTCCTCTGTCGAAGTCGTCTCATGCCTAAACTCACTGCGGAATCGTTTCTGTCTGTCCTCAGGCAAAGTGGTCTTGTCGACAAAGATCAGCTCAAACGTCTGACGGACGAGATGCAGCAAGCCGGCGTCAACGTGCAAGACTCGGATGCCATTTGCGCGTACCTCATTCAGCGCGAAGTCATCACGCAGTGGCAGTCAGACAAGCTGCAGCAAGGTCGGCACAAAGGCTTCACGCTCGGCAAGTACCGGTTGCTGAGGCTGCTCGGAAAGGGCGGCATGAGTTCCGTCTATCTCGCCGAGCACGTGCTGATGCGGCGCCGCTGTGCGATCAAGGTGCTGCCGATCAAACGCGTGAAGGACTCGTCTTATCTCGCGCGGTTTCATCGTGAGGCGCAGGCCGTTGCGTCGCTCGATCATCCCAACATCGTTCGCGCTTACGACATCGACCATGAAATCGACAAAGACACCGAGATTCACTTTCTCGTGATGGAGTACGTCAACGGTCGCAGCATTCAAGAAGTCGTGAAGGAAGACGGACAACTCTCGGTCGAGGACACCGCTGAATACATCCGCCAATCGGCGCTCGGTCTTGAGCATGCTCATAACGCGGGGCTTGTGCATCGCGACGTGAAGCCCGGCAACTTGCTCGTCGACACCACTGGCTGCGTGAAGCTGCTTGATCTCGGACTCGCGCGCTTCGCAACGACCGACGAAGAGAACCCGCTGACCGTCACGCACGATGAAAAGGTGCTCGGCACTGCGGACTACCTCTCGCCCGAGCAAGCACTTGATAGTCATCTCGTCGATCTGAGAGCCGACATCTATAGCCTCGGTTGTACTCTTTATTACTGCCTCACCGGACATCCGCCGTTCGTCGAAGGCACGCTCGCGCAGCGTCTTATGTGGCATCAGACAAAAGACCCGCCGCCAGTCACGAACGAGCGTCCCGATGTCCCCGCTTCGTTAGCCGGCATCCTCACAAAGATGATGGCGAAGAAAGTCGAAGACCGATTTCAGACGATGGGCGAAGTCGCGCTCGCACTGGGGAACTGGCTCGAACTCAATGCGAGTGCCGAATGGCGAGCCGCTCATCCGAACGCGAGTTTCTCCGGCACCGGTTCGGGCAGTAACAGCAATCTGCGTCGCGCGGCTGAGGCCGCTAATGCTGCGCTGAATGCCGCTCAGTCGGGATCTGCTCCGATTGTTCCCGCAGCAGTGCCGACCGCACCGGCAGCGTTCGCACCGACAGCCGTTGTTCCCGACCCGCCGACGGAACTCGATCAATCCGGCACGAGCCAATTCTTTCAGCAGCTTCAAAGCGGCGGGCAGCCGACAGCGCAGCCGGTGCCAGTTGTCTCCGCCCCGCCGCTGCCGAGTTACCCGCAAGCCGCTCAGCCGGTCGTGCCCGCAGCACCAATGGCTGCTCAACCCGCGCAGCCCCAGTGGGCTCAACCGCCGTTAGCAGCACAACCTGCTTACGCGCCTCAGCCAATGGTCGCTCAAGCGGCGACCTTCGCGGCGCAACCCGTTGCTCAACAACCGGCGCCACCAATGGCGGCTCAACCGGTTCCGACGTATGCCGCTCCGATAGCGACCGCTCCGCAACCGGCTGCTCCCGTGCAGCGCATGCCATGGGAGCAAGACGACGCGAGCGAAGGTGCGTCTTCGGACTCTCAAGTGGATGCGGGCTCGTCGAACGTCTTCGACTTCAACTCGCGCCGAACGGGCGAGCAACCTTCAGGCGGATTGGCTGAGACGCTCAGCTTCGCCACTGCATCGTCAGCAGCCGGCACGTCGTCGCTTCCTCAGCAACAACCGCAACCTCAAGTCGCTCAATACGCGCAACCGGTTGCTCAGCAGTACGCGGCGCCCGCTGCTCCAGTGGCCGCGATGCCGGCTCCTCAGCAAGCTCAAGCTCCGCAAAGTGCAGCTCCCGCTTATGCCGCGCCGGCTCAGCCAATGGCCGCTCAGCCGGTTGCAGCGCAAGCGTTCGCAGCACAACCGGCTGCACCGCAATGGGCCGCGCAAGCCGCTCCTGTTGCCGCAACGGCAGTGGCAGCAACTCCGGTCGGAGCACAGCAGCCGCAGCAGCAATACGCACAACCTCAATTCGCGCAGCCGCAGTACGCTCAGCCTCAACCGGCTTACGCTCAACCGCCGCAAGCTCAAGCGGCACCAATGGCAGTCGCCGCAGCGCCTGTCATCGGAACTACAGGCGCGCCAACCGCCGCTGCTCCGATGATGGCAACTCCCGCTGCCGCGATGCCGGCAGCCCCCGTCGTTGCGCAGACGTATGCGGCACCGCCGGCGGCTCCTCAAATGGCAGTCGCTCCGCCGCAACCGACGTTCGAACAACCCGCAGCGTTTCCGTGGGGCGGCGGAGACGATGAAGCAGAGAACGAAGACTATCCCGCCTTCGGTCAGCCGGCCGTTGCTGAGACTCAGAACTGGAATCAGCCGCAAGCGGCGGCTCCTGTAGCGGTTGCTACATACCCGACGGCGCAGCCTCAACCCGGTCAGCCCTATGCTGCTCAACCGGTTCAAGGGCAGCCGTATCCGGGTCAGCCTTATCCCGGACAGCCGCAGCCGGGTTATCCGCAGGGCTATCCTCAAGCAGCGCCCGTCGGAGCACCGGGCTATCCGCCCGCCGCTCCTGTTGCAGGAACGGCTGCTCCCGGAACTGCCGGTGAGAAGAAGCCCATTCCTATGAAGGTGCTGCTCGGAGCCGTCGGCGGCTTAGCGGTCATCATCATTGGAGTGATCGCATTCTTCGCGTTCTCAGGGGGAGGGAACGACAAGAAGCCGGGCGCGAATGCAACAGCGACGAACAAGACGAAAACCGGAGAGGGCACGGACGGTGCGAAGCCGCCGAAGAAGGATCCGTCGCTCGCCGGTGCGCCGAAGCAAGAAGAAGAAAAGATGAAGCCGGCGCCCGAACCTGCGAAGCCGCTCAATCCAGGTGAGAAGACAATCGAGATCGGTCCCGAAGGTCACTTCAAGCAAATCTGGGAAGGGCTTGCATGGCTGAAGAAGCATCGCGCGAAGTATCAGGGCAAGATCAACTTGAAGGCGAACGTCACGCTGAGTGTGGCCGGTGGCCAATCCTATGAGGCCGTGATCTTCGATAACTCAACCGGCGAGTTCCCGCCCTCAATCCATATCGTCGCGAAAGGCGCGAAGGCGAAGCTGCAGCCGCGCAGTTCTGATGGTCTCGCGCTCCGCATCCTCGGCGGAGAAGCGTTGAGGGTCGAGAACTTCGACATCGATGTCGGCGGCAAAGATGTCGCCGTCGAAGTCGCGGGTTATGCGAGCTTCGCCACTTTGTCGAAGCTGAGTATTTCTGGTTACACCAAAGCCGGCATTCGATGCCCCGGAGTGTCGGGTGCGCGTAACGCGAATCCCGCTCTGACGACGGCACCGACGATCCTGTTTGAAGAGATCGACTTCCGCCCCGGCAACGACGCAAGCTCTGCGATCTTGCTCGAAAAGGGACAAATGGAATCGACTCGCGCATTGGCCGTTGAACGCTGCCGGATGATCGGCCCGATGAAGTCGGGGATCGAGTTTCGCAGTTCGCTCGTGATGGTCGAACTGCGCGAGAACATCTTCGATCAGAACGAAGTCGCAGTGCGTTTCTCGAAGAGTCCCGACGTCATCAACCTGAAGATTCTCAACAACACCTTTCACGGGACGAAGGCAGCCGCGATCCAGTTCGCCGAGATGCCCAGTGCGAAATCAATGGGCTTAGCTTTTCATCGCAACATCTTTGCAAAGGGCGGCGGCCCCGATCTGCAAATTGAGAAAGGCTTCAATCAAGGCGCGTTCGACGGCTACCTCATCAAGAAAGGCGGCTCGGGGATCGAGAGCAATTTCAGCGATCGAGCTGCTGCTGCAAGTGCCGACAACGGCGAGCGAGAACTCGTCATCGAACCCAACAACAAAGGCAAGCCGATCGCGTTCAGCAACTCAGATCCGAAGTCTGCAGATTTTCTCAGCATCCCGAAGAACTCGCCCTTAGCGAACGTCCCGAACCCGGCCTTTGGAGCAAAGCCGCACGCAGGAGCACGGCTTGCGAAGTAAGCACGCTGAGTTCTGCGTCGGTCATAGGACGAATAAGACGATAGGACCGATAAGACGAATGGGACGCATACGACCAATTGGAGCCAATCAGCCTGCTGACCTATTCGTCCTATGGGTCCTCTCCGTCCTATCGCCCGCAGCGCAATCCCCAATCACACACTTCATCAGAGACGACCATCAATCATGACTCATCCAGTTCTCATCAACGGCCAATGGATTCCCTCGAATAGCTCCGGCACCTTTCAAGCCATTAATCCGGCGACGTGCGAGCCGATCAGTGGCGACTATCCAATCTCGAAATGGGATGAAGTCGAAGCGGCGATCAATGCTGCTGCTGCTGCGGCTAAGGTCGTTCGCAACTGGCCGGGAGAACGCTTCGCCGCATTCCTTGAACGCTATGCCGAACTGATCGAAGCGCGGGCAGCGGACCTCATCGCAATGGCGAATGCTGAAACGGGCTTGCCGGTCGAGCCGCGTTTGAAAGTTGCCGAACTGCCGCGCACGACGAATCAACTCCGGCAAGCTGCCGCTGCCGCGCGCGAGGGTTCATGGGCCGCGCCAACGATTGATACGAAGAACGGCATCCGCGCGATGTTCGGTCCGATTGGTCCCGTTGTTGTCTTCGGTCCCAACAATTTTCCGTTTGCTTTCAACGGCATCTCGGGCGGTGACTTCGCTGCAGCAGTTGCAGCAGGCAACCCAGTGATCGCGAAGGGGCACTCGTCGCACCCCAATACGACGCGACTCTTTGCCGAAGTCGCTCAGCAAGCAGCGACCGACACCGGCATGCCGAACGGCTTCGTGCAGTTGATCTATCGCACGAGTCACGCCGATGGCTGCCGACTCGTGAGTCATCGCTTGATCGGCGCTTCGGGCTATACCGGAGCCCGACATACCGGACTCGTGCTGAAGGAAGCAGCGGACAAAGCCGGCAAGCCGATCTACCTCGAACTATCGAGCATCAATCCGGTTGTGATTTTGCCGGGAGCACTCAACGAACGAGGAGACGCAATTGCTGCCGACTTCACATCGAGCTGCTTGATGGGCACCGGTCAGTTCTGCACGAACCCCGGACTCGTGCTGCTGATCGCCGGACCGCAGACCGACGCCTTCGTTGCAACGCTGACTCAGAAGTTCTCGCAAGCTCCGATCGGCACGTTCCTCAGTGAAGGCGTGCAGAAGAATTTCCTTTCGGGAGTTGCCGCGATCCGCGCTGCCGGTGCCGAGCTACTCACCGGCGCCACTCCCGGCGGCGGCAAAGGTTTCAGTTGCGCGAACACTCTGCTGAAGGTCAGCGGCAAGAGCTTTCTTGCTCAGCCGGAAGCGTTGCAAACCGAAGCCTTCGGCAATGGCTCGCTGCTCGTCGTCGCATCAGATGCCAATGAGCTTGCCGCCGTTTTGGAGCACATCGAAGGCAATCTCACGGGATGTATTTATTCCGACACAAAGGGCAGCGACGACGGACTCTACGATCAAGTTGCTCCGGCCTTACGCGCCCGCGTCGGACGTCTGCTCAACGACAAGATGCCGACGGGCGTCGCGGTCTCACCGGCGATGAATCATGGCGGCCCATTCCCGGCGACGGGACATCCGGGCTTCACAGCGGTCGGCATTCCGGCGTCGATTCACCGCTTCGGCATGTTGCTCTCGTACGACAACATCCGCGCTCACCGCCTACCGGCTGCCTTGCAAGACAAGAACCCGAACGGCTGCTGGCGCTGGATCGACGGCAAGCCGACTCAAGCCGACGTCGGTGCTTGATCACGCGCCGCTAAAGCTGCCATTCGCCGAGCGAAAGGCGACGATCAACCGCATCCGCACGAGCATCGGAAAACAAAAAGGGCGTGCTGAGTTGAACTCAGCACGCCCTTTTTTCATGCCTGTAATCGTTACTTCACAACGCCTGCAGTTTGTCCCGGCCAATCGTCGGTGCGGAACGGCGTCACTGGCAGACCTTCTTTGTTCTGCAAATTGATGACTGGGTTATTGGCCCATCCGTAGCGCACTGAGACCGGCTTAGCGACTCCCTCTGCCGAGACTTCAACTTGATTGGGAGTGATCACCTTTGCTTGCGCCCAAACAAACTTCTTGTCTTCGCCCGCGATCGCAAAGCCGACTGCTTGCTGCACATCGAACGTGACGAGTCCGCCGCCAACATCGTCGAAAGTGAGGATCGCTTTGCCGTCCTTCACGTCCATCGACTTATAGCGCGGACTCTCGCCGACGATCTTCACTCCGTAGTCCTTCGCGAGAGCGATGCGAGCGAGCCGCTTGCCGACATCAATCTTGTTGCGCGGATGAATGTCTTTGCCTTCGCCGATGTCGATGATGACCGCTTGCCCGACGTTCTTGAGACGATCGAGCGTCATCGTTTGAGCCTCACGCAGTTCGGCCCAGTTGCTCTCTTCAGGGCCTTCGCCTTCCGTCATGTAGTCCGCAAGCTGCACCCAATAGAACGGGAAATCGCCCTGAGCCCACTCATCACGCCAGCTTTGAATCATCAACGGGAAGAGGTCGCGGTACTGGTACGCGCGACCGGCGTTTGATTCGCCCTGATACCAAATCGCGCCTTTGATGCCGTAGCCGATCGTTGGCTTGAGCACTCCGTTGTAGATGTTGGCCGGACGATGATTGCCGGTCAGTTGATTGCTCGGAGCACGCGGGCGAGCGGGCTCGGGCTTGCCTTCTTCTTTGGCTTTCTTCGCGGCTTCCTTCCACTTGTCTTCGATGACTTTGAAGGCAGCGAGTGCTTTGTCGTGATCGTAGGTCTTCGCAGTGTCGTCCCACTTTGCGAGCAACTCGCCGTACTTGCCGTCCTTTTCGAGGATGTCGCGGCGCACCCATGCTTCCGCTGCCGAGCCGCCCCATGCGTTGTCGATCAAGCCGATCGGCACGTTGAGCGTCTGATGCAGTTGCCGACCGAAGAAGAAGCCGACGCCGGAGAACTCGCCGACGGTATCCGGCGTGCAAACGGACCACTCGCCTTTGAAGTTGTCTTGAGGCTCTTGAGTCCCAACTTGCGGCACGCTGATCAGCCGAATGTTCGGATGATTGGCCGTCAGCTTTTCGATGTCCGCGTCATACGACTGGTTCACCGACCATTGCATGTTGCTCTGCCCGGAGCAGATCCAAACTTCGCCGACGAGCACGTCTTCAAACTTGATGGTGTTCTTGCCCTTGACCGTCACGACATGCGGACCGCCCGCCTTCATTGCCGGTAATTTCAATTGCCACTTCCCGTTCGGTCCGGCAGTCGTCTTCGCGCTCGCTTCACCGATCGAAACCGATACCTCTTCGCCGACATCTGCCGAGCCGTAGAACGGAATCGGCTGCTCGCGCTGCAACACCATTCGAGTCCCGAAGACATTCGGCATCTTCACATCGGCATGAGCATCGCGGCTCGTCAACGCGCCCATTGCGCCTGCGGCCATCGTCAGCAGCAGCAGCTTCCATGATTTCTGACACAGCATCTCGAACTCCTCAAAGGGGGTTAAAAAGGGGGGACTGGTTTTGAAGGGCGGTCATAGGACCAATAGGACTCAGAGGACGAATAGGACCGATAAGACTCAAAGCCGCAAGACCGCAGACTTCTCTCAAGTCCTAAGCGTCCTATCGGTCTTATTCGTCCTATGTGTCCTATGAACTCGGGCGACTGAGACCCGACACTCTGACGCTAACACTGCAATTAAAATGGCACCCGCAACCCGTCGTAGCTGAGTTGCACATGAGACGGCAGACGCGCGTTTGTGGCTTCGTACTCCAAATTGTGCGAGCAGTGAGTGAGAAAGGCTCGTCGCGGTTTCACGCGGTGAATGATCTCAAGAGCTTGAAAGACGGCGAGGTGCGTCGGATGCGGTTCGTCGCGCAGCGCGTCGATGATCAACACATCGAGCCCCTCTAACAGCGGATACGTGACGTCGGGGATAAAGCTGACGTCAGTGCAAAACGCTACGTCGTTCACTCGGAAGCCGAGCACCGGCAGGCGACCGTGCAACAATCGCAACGGCTGCACGAGCTGACCGCAGACCGTGAATGGCTGCTCGTCGATGCGGTGCAAGTCGAACTTCGGGATCGCGCCTTTGAGTGCTTCCGGCGGATGTTCGCGAAAGGCATATGAGAACGCGCCGCGAATGTTTTCTTCCGTCGATGCCTCGCAATACAGCGGCAGCGGTTTGTGGTTGCGATGAATGAAGATGCGAGTGTCGTCGAGCCCGAAAAGATGGTCGGCGTGCCCATGTGTAAAAACAACTGCATCTGCCGTCGGGATCCGCTCACGCACCATCTGCAGACGCAACTCGGGCGGAGTGTCGATCAAGAACGTGCCCTCTGCGGCATGCACGGCGACGCAGGTGCGAGTGCGATGATTTCTTGGATTGGGCGACCGACAAACGGGACAATCGCAGCCGATAACGGGGACGCCGACACTGGTGCCCGTTCCGAGCAAAACAAGTTCGTTACGACGAAGAGTCGGAGTCTCGGACATGAGGATTCGCTTCGCTGCGGTAATGGCAAACGGCAGATGGAAGCTGATCTCATAGACGCCCCTCTGCCGCTCGCTGAATGGTCTTCGATCGTCGAAAAGCACGAGAGCGATCGCGCAGGCATTCGAACGGGAATGAGTCAGCAGCGAAAGCGAGGTCGTCATCAAAGCGGTGCGTGAGATCGGTTCTGCATGAAGCGAGTCGTGAGGCGACGAGAACCGCTTTGCAAACGACACTTTGAAACCTCTGCCGCCGGGCGCCGCGCATTGGTTCGCCGATAGAAGCACAACTATTTTGGCGACCTGCAAGCCGCTTCAACGTCCCTCATTCGCCGCCGACGAGTCATCTCAGTCGGCCCATCACTCGATCTCTATGACAAAGACGAACGCCATTCGCCTGCTCGAACAAGCGGGCATTCGTTTCGAACTTCGCGAGTACGAAGTCGACGAATCCGATCTCTCCGCCGAGAGCGTCGCCGCCAAAGTCGGACTGCCCGAAGAGCAAGTCTTCAAGACGCTCGTTGCAAAAGGTGATCGCAACGGGTGCTGCTTCGCGGTCATCCCCGCCAACTGCAAACTCGATCTCAAGGCACTCGCAAAGCTGACCGGCGATCGCAAGATCGACACCGTGCCGCTTAAAGACGTGCAACCATTGACCGGCTACATCCGAGGCGGCGTCACCGTCTTCGGCGCCAAGAAAGCCTTTCCCGTCTATGCGGACGAGACGATCGAACTCGTCGATGTCATCTCCGTCTCCGCCGGTCAGCGCGGGATGCAAGTTTTGCTACATCCTGCGGACTACGTCGCTGCAGCGAAAGCAACCCTCGGCCCGATCGGCGCGTATGACGTTTGAGAACTTCCTTAGTTCGTAGCATGGACGCCTACGTCCGTGCTGCGTCGCTGTCGGACGTAGGCGTCCGACCTACGCGACGCCAAATCGCGAAGTTGTTGCTCGACTGAGACTCACTCCGCGACCGCCAATCGCGCTACTGCAAACGCGCAGGCCGCTTCTGCTGTCTCCGGCGAGAACATGCTCGCCAGCCGCAGCCTTTCAACGGCTTGAAGACGCGGATGTTGGCTCACGACTCGCTCGGCCAAGAAGGTGCCGGATCCGGCAATGACGACGGCGCTCACTTCGGTCGTGATGCGAGCAAGCACTTCATCAATCGCCGCAACGATCCGTCGTTCCTGTGCCACTGCAAACTGCCGAGCGACATCAACGGCTTCGTCATACGAGACCTCGGAACGATCGCAGCACAGCATTCGAGCAATGCGATCATGAGCGGCGTCGCAAGTCGCCGGTCGGCCATTGGCGGTATCGGTGCATGCGGCGTCTTCGGGCAAATCGCCGAGCAGCAAGTAGACATCGCGCGTCGTCGCAAACAACTCGGCGGCGATACGGGTTGCGCTGCCGCGAAAGGAGATCTCCGCTGCTAACGCGCAAAGAGGAGTCCGCTGCACTCCGCAATAAACGAGTTCGCCTGATGCCAATCGCTCGCCGTCATTGAGACCGGCAGCGATCGGCAGTCCGCGTTCAAACGGAATGATGTCGGTCGTCGTCGAGCCAATATCGATCAGCATTCCGGTGCCATTTGGCACCGCCCGCGCGACGAACGTTGCGAGAGCATGCCAATTCGCCGCCGCTGTCAGTTGCCAGAATTCGCGAGCGACATCGATCGGCACGAACTCTCCCGCCGTCTGCCAAACGACGGCACCGCAAAGCCCCGCGACCTCTTCGACGGCGTCCAATATGCGACCGACGCCCTCTTCTTTCGTCGCAAAGCAATCCGCAAGTTCGCCAGTCATCGTCACTGCCAATGCCCGGCACGGCAGCCATCCGTCGAAGATCTCACGAATTGCATCCGCCAGATTCTCCGGCTGCTTCCACATAGGAAACGCGCGACTGCGGCAAGCACCGTCGCTATGAGCCGCCTTCAGATTGGCACCGCCAATGTCGAGTCCGATGACATGATTCATCTTGAGTCCATCAATTCGTCTGCGAAGCTGATGTGTGTAAGAGTTCTCACACAAAGGGATCGCCGATGAATCACTTCCCGAGTTCGTAGCATGGACGCCTACGTCCGTGCTGCGTCGCTGTCGGACGTAGGCGTCCGACCTACACGACGTCAAATCGCGAAGTCATTCCTCGACTGTTCCGAAGGCGCGATGAGCACATAAAGGCCGTCGGATCGCGCAGTGTGGTGCGACGCTCCGCGTCGCGACTCCCGACGCGGAGCGTCGGGCCACAATGACTGCGGTGCATCAACGAAAAAGCCCGCCTCGTTTGAGGCGGGCTTCTTTGTTACTTCGCTTCGTCGGCTTTTGGCTTATCGCCTTCAGCCGGTTTGTCGGCAGCAGGTTTCTTTTCCTCTGCCGGTTTGTCTTCCGGCTTCTTCTCGTCGGGCTTCTTTTCATCCGCCTTCTTGTCGTCGGCGGGTTTCTCAGTCGCCGGCTTCTCTTCCGGTTTCTTGTCTTCTGCCTTCTTTTCGTCGGCCTTCGCTTCCGGCTTTGACTCGGGCTTCGCGTCAGCAGGCTTCTCGGTCGTCGGGTCGGTCGGCTTCGCGGCATCCGGCTTTGTATCGCCGTCTTTCTTCGCTTCGCCGTCGTCCTTCTTCTCTTCTTTCTTCTCTTTCGCCTTCACCATTTGGTCGCGAGTCAAACGCAGCTTGTCGAAGTCCTCGGCGCTGATGACGTAGTACCAATCACCGAAGCGGTCATTGAGTTCCTTCACCTTCTTCGTGCCGTCTTCGACCTTCTTGTCGAACGCCTTCAGATCAGACTCGTACTTGCTGACCGCCTTCTTGTAGTCCGCGAGAGCCTTCTTGTACTCCTCTGCCGGATCCTTCTTCGGCTCTTCCTTCTTGTCGTCGGTCTTCGCAGCGTCGTCTTTCTTCTCGTCCTTCTTAGCATCCTTCGGCTCGACAACGTTGCCGTTCTCGTCGACTTCAACGCCCTCAGGAACCGTCGGCTTCATCGGCTCAGTCGGCTTCGCACCCAGCAAAGAGTCGAGGAACGAAGCACGCACAAAGAGGTAACGGCTCTTCTTGCCGGAGTCCTTCTTGTCGTCTTTCTTCTCATCGGCCGCTTTGTCGTCCTTTGAGTCTTCGCCGTCCTTCTTCGTCGTCGAGATGCCCTTTTCGATCTCGTCATCGGAACCCGAGAAGACGTTGCCGAAGCTGAGGTGATAGCGCACGCCATCGTTTGTCGCGGCGATCAATTCGCCCGCACTCGAATAGAGCTGAGCGGTATCAGTCTGCTCGTCATGAAAGACTTGAAAGCCTTTCTCTTCGAGGCTGCTGCGGAGTTGTCCGACGATCGCAGTGACGACCTGCCGATTCCGAGTCGCACCCTTCGGCAGACGCAACGAGAGGTCGTTGCCGAGAATCGACTTGCCTTCCATCTTCGGACGCTCGCGGATGCCGACCAGTTTGAGGTTGTCGAGCACCGTCACCATTGCGTCGATGTCGCCCTTATTGACCTCTTCGGTATCAGCATCGAGGCCATCAAGGTTCCATGGATCGGAGAACTTGTCGCGAGTCAGCTTCAGAGTCTTCTCAGCAAGCTGACCTTGCTCCGAGACGGTCGTCTGCACTGAATCCAATCGCGTGATGTTGTCACGCTCGAGTTTGAGCAAGTCGGCTTCGACCCAGTCAGCAAACTTCGTCGAGATCTCGACCTTCAGTTGCGTCTTGTAGGTCTGCGCCTCGTCGGCTTTGCGGCAATAGAACGTTCCGTTTTGGCCTTCGACTTCCTTACCGATGATGAGGTCAGCAAGAGCAGCTCCGCCTTCCTTCATCAGCGTGACGCGTTGACCGCGGCCCTTAAGGGTCTCGGCTTTCTCATCGAGCGGATCGACGACGCCGAAGCGTTCGTGATCAGCGACAACAAGACTCGCAACCGCTCCGCGCTTCGCACCGATCAGTGACGAAGCAATCTTCGCCAGTCGATCTTTGCCGTCTGCCGGATAGTTGTGATGCGACGGGATGCTCCAAACGCCGTCCTTCTTCTCGACGGTGAAAGGCCGAGCCGATGCGGTCGACTCGTTGTACGTCACCACTCGCAGAGCACTCGCGGCATTGGGATCGGAGAAGTCTTCGAAGAACTCCTTACCGACGCCTTCATAGCCGCCGATCTTGCTCGGGGCCGTGCTCCATGTCGCAAAAGTTGCCAGCGCCATTGAGACGACGGCAGCAATCAGAAACTGAGTTGTCTTAAGTGATTCATTCATCGCGGGGGTCTCACTCATTCGCCGAACGGCGTTGAAACTCTGCGGGAAGTCTTGCCAGTCACCGAGGTCATCAGACTTCGGTCCGAACTCTCACGAGCTCGGCTACGCGCCTCTGAGAACCTATTGCTTACGCACGAGACGTCGAATCTCTTCGATCGCCTGCTGCTCCTTCGTCAGACGCAGCGACAGCACGAGGATGCCGAGAATGATCGACGGAATCGGAGGCAGCAGAACTGCCCAGAAGCGAATGCCCGACTCCATGCGACGGATATCTCGCTGCTCGCGTGCCTTGAGCTGATTGAGCTTCAGCTCCTTCTTCTGCTTGATGTTCGCCTCTTTGACGTCGAGCTCTCGTTGCTTCTTAGCAGCAGCGATCTCCGCCTTTTGAGCCTTCTCGATCTGCGAGAGGTTCTCGTCTTTGTTGATCTTCTCGATCTCGGCATCGAGCGCACTCTTTGCCGTTTCGAGTGCCTTCTTCGCTTCCTTCTCGGCAGCTTCGCGCTCGCCTTGAACTTCCTGACGGAACTTGTCGGCAGCCTTCTGCACTTCTTTCAAAGCGCGATGCTCGGGACGACGGCTTCGCAGTTCGACGTTCTCTTTATGACCGGCAACGACATCAACGCAGTTCAAGACGAACTTCACGTTGTCCAATCGCAAGCCGTGCAACTCGCCTTGAGCAATTTGGAACGACTGGTCGGAGATCATGTCGGCGTCAGCACAATAGATGACGTTGATCTTGCTGCCGTCTTTCTCGCCCGAGATCTGAGCCGCGACGGTCTTCGCTTCGTCGTCGACGATGCGGGACGGGTCGCGATTGATCTGCATGCCAAAGAAGCTTTGCTGAATCAGATCGCTCCAATTGACGAGCCCCGATTTCCCGCCGGTCCGCAGCAGTGCTTCGAACTTCAGCTTCGAGCCTGTTCGCTCGCGGATGCGACCGGGGAAGAACGTCAGCACTTCTTGCAGTCCGGTCGTGACGTCGTGCTTTGTGTTGATCGCTTCGGGGTTGCCATTCAGCGGAGTGATGAAGATCAACTCGGGCTGAATGAGATCCGCGAATTGCGGGTGCGGGATCGAAAGGTCGAAGCAGATCTTGTCGTTGACCCATTCAATGCCGAGCAGATCAACGAGCGGCTTTGCCGACCCGTTGTAAGCACGCTGCTCGGGCGGCTGCATGCCGCCGAACATTCCGCCGCCTTGAGGCCGCTTCTGCTGAGACGGCGAGACGCTCGGATCAAAGATCGGCAGCGGGTCGTCGAAGATGACGGTCGGTTTCCCGCTCTTCACGTAGTCAACGAAGTTGTCGAACTGAGCTTGAGGCAGCGCTGACGGCAGCACCGCAATGAGCACGTCAACGCTCTCTGTGATCTTCTGCTCGGCCCCGATCTCTTTGACTTTGTATTGCTTCTTGAGTTCTTGAGACATGCGCCACTCGGGAGTGCTACGCATCGAACCCATATCGAAACCGCCGGCCACTTTCGCATCCGTCTTGAGGATGCCGACCGTTAGTCGTTCCTTCTGAGCAACGGTTCGCACCGATCGAGTCAGCTCGTACTCGATCGCTGTACCCAGCTCGAAGAACGGAATCGTGACTTGATCTAAGTGACTGCTAACGACCGCTCCGAGATAGACGTCTTCAACCTGCAAGCGTCCGTCGCGATCTGATTGCAAGCGGTTCGGCTCGATGCCTTGATGCTTTGCTTCGTCGGCTTGCTCACTGAAAGGAGTCACTTCGACAAAGCGGACATCGAGCTTATTGCCGCCGATGCGGTCGTACTGTCGCAGCAAACCCTTAAGCCGCGTTTGCTGTCCGACGTACTCGCGCGGAACCTGCGGGCTCATGTAGACTTGAATGGTCACGGGGTTATCCGACTTCAATTCAGCGAGTGCATTGCGCGTCGACTTTGAGAGCGTATAGAGCTTCTCGGCCGTCAGATCGAAACGCAGTCCCATTGCTTCACTGACTCGGCCAATGAGCAAGTTCAAGCTCGCCAGAATGACGAACAAGCATGCAATTCGAACGCCGCTGTGCCCGCTCATCTGCATGCCGCTCGGCAACTGACGCCAATGACGACGGCCAATGAAGATGTTGTTGAGGAACAAAAAGAAGCCGATCAGCGAGCCGAAGTAAATCAGTCCGCTGACGGGCATAACGCCCATCGTGAACTCGCGGAGTCGCTCGACGAGACTGAGTTCCGAGCAAACGGCACCGATGAAGTCACCGATGCGATCAGTCAGCGTCGGATCGGCAATCTGAGTGCGGTTGCCGCCAATCGAACCGACGAAGACCGGCACGGCACAAATCACTGCACCGACAACGAACGCGACAGTCACGCTGCCAGTCAGCACGGATGCGAACATGCCCGCGCTGATGAGTGCGGAACCTGCGAGCCAGTACCCGAAGTACGTCGTAATAAGCAGGCCCCAATCCGGGTCTGCATACCATCCGAGCACACACAGTTGCGTCATCGAGAAGAACAACGCGACGGCATAGATGACGACGAGCGAGAGGTACTTGCCCAGCAAGATGTCGACATCGCGTGCGGGCAACGTGAAGAGCAGCTCGTCCGTGCCTTGCCGCTTTTCGTCCGCCCATGCGGTCATCGTGATCGCGGGGATGATGAAGAGCAGCAAGTACGGGAAGTTGATCGTGAGCTGATCAAGATTCGCGAGATTGTTGGTGAAGAACTGCGGGCTGAAGGCGCACCATGCAGCGGCGATCACGAACACCACAATGAAGAGGTAGCCGAGCACGCCGGAGAAATAGCTCATCAGGTTCCGCTTGAGCACAGCGAGAATCACATGAGGTCGCATTTCAGAGACGTCCTATCTGAAGAGGAAAAATGAGCGTTGAATTTGAATTCTGAGATCAGCCTTCTTGCCCGCGCCTCAGTGAAGCACCGAGGCGAGTGGAATAAGGCTTACAGCCGAGCCTAACTGCTAACGCATGACCGCTGACATCTACTTCTTCGTCAGCTCGCGGAAGCGGTCTTCCATTGCGGCTTCATCGTCAGCGAGTTCGCTCGTCGGGCCGTCGAGCACGACTCGACCTTGATTGATCAAGATCACCCGACTGCACATCGCTTTGACTTCTCGCAGGATGTGCGTCGAAAGCAGGATCGTCTTTGTCTTTGCGAGGCTGAGAATCAGCTCGCGGACGTCATGCACTTGATTGGGATCAAGACCACTCGTCGGTTCGTCGAGAATCAGAATCTCGGGATCATGCAGCAGCGCCTGAGCCATTCCGACGCGCTGTCGATAACCCTTTGAGAGCTTGCCGATCGGCTTATTCCAAACCGATTTGAGCGAGCATTTCTCGACGACGAACTGCAACCGCTCGGCCAATCGAGCGGGGTTCATGCCCCGAGCTTCACCCATATAAGAGAGGAAGCTGTCGGGCGTCATTTCGGCGTAGAGCGGACCACTCTCAGGCAGATAGCCGAGACATTCCGCCGCTTTCAGTCGATCCGTTGCGACATCATGGCCGCCGATCGAAGCACTGCCGGCAGACGGAGCGAGATAGCCCGTCAGCATTTTCATCGTTGTCGATTTGCCGGCACCGTTAGGCCCCAAAAACGCAGCCACTTGGCCGCGCGGCACGGTGAAGGTGACGTTCTCTGTCGCGACGAACGGGCCGTAGTACTTACTGAGCCCTCGAGCCTCGATCATCACACCGTTGGATGGCGAGTGCGTAGCGCTTGTCATAGACGGTGATTCCGAAAGTAAAGAACCAGAAGAAACGGGAGACGAAGCCGCCACCAAAAAGCAGCTTCCAAAGCGGGCCGCGATTCGAAGCGAATGGGCCGCAACACACACAACAGCGAGGCAAACCGCCTCAGCCATTGCGGTAGAGGAGAGACGCCGATGTCAGCCTCATGCACGACATCGAGCGTGACGCGAGTACGCGGAACCTACTCACGACGTTTGGCGATTTCTAGCAACCTCGGAGAACTGCGTTGTCGCAGCGCGACGCGTTGCTCGGCGACGTTTCGACTTCACTTTGGCCGCCGCGTGAGGGCTTCATGCTCAGCATGCCGAACGCCAATCAGCTCGTCGCTCACGCGCGGCGAACATTGAGTTCGCCTCATCGCCCAACTACATCGGCGACCCGCCGAGGCACCGCTTCCCTTCCTCGCATCGAGTCCCGCCGTCATGCAATCGCTCGCGCTTCGAGTCCTCATTGGCTTATCGCTCGCTCTGCTTTCTCGCGTTGCAACGGCATCGCCGTTCGTTGAGCGAATTGATCCTCCGTCACTGCAACGAGGAGCGACGACGCGCATCACGCTCACCGGTCGGCATCTTGAGAAGGCCGTCGGAATATGGAGTTCGTCACCCGGCGCGGTATGGAGCGCCAAAGTCATTGAGACACCGCAGCGACTGCATGCTGCTCAGACCGAACGCTTTCCCGAACTGCATTTGCCGTCGGAAGTACCCGGTCGCACTCCGGTCAGACCGACGCATCAGTGTGTATTAGAAGTGACAGTACCGAGCGATCTGCCGCTCGGGATGTATGGACTGCGCGTCGTGACTGAGAGCGGACTGAGCAATCTCTGCATCGTCGCGGTTGATGAACTCGCGACCGCGCGGCGAGAGACGCTGAAGCCGGATCGCAACGACCGGTCGCCGCTAGAGGTGACTTTGCCCGCGAGCATCTCGTCCGAGTGCCGCTCGGGCGGGCTCGACCTCTATGCAATAAATGTGACAGCCGGGCAGCGCGTCAGCTTTGAGGTCATCGGCAATCGGCTCGGCAAAGACATTGATCCGCTCGTCACAATCCGCGACGCAAACGGTCGCACGGTCATGCAGCGCGATAACGATGTCGGTCTCTTCTTCGATTGCCGTTTTGCTCACACCTTCGAGCAAGCCGGGCGCTATACGGTCGAAGTTCGCGACGCTCGGTTCGACGGGCATCCTTATTGGAACTACGTCTTGAGAATGGGCGACTTCCCCGCCGCTCGAGTTGCGGTGCCTTCAACGCTCGTGCTCGGCAGTGAGACCGTCGTTCGATTGCCGGAGACCGGACCAAACTCGCTGCCGATCAAAGCTTCGATGCCGCCGCGTTCCGAGTCGTTCTTTCTCGACGTTCGCACGTCAGACAAAGGGCTCGCCAGTTGGCTGCCATTCACAGCAACGACGCTTGAGAACCGCATTGAAGTCGAGCCGAACGACATGCTCGATCAAGCAACTCCCGCTGCTGTGCCCGGCGTCTTGCACGGCGTGCTGCAAGCAAGCGGCGATCAAGACGTCTTCGCGCTGGAGTTGAAGAAGGGGCAGAGCTTCCTCTTCGAAGCAACCAGTAAGGAACTCGGTTCGCCGGCAGACATTGAACTCGTGCTTTACGACGCAACGGGCAAAGAGATTCGTCGAGTCGACGACTTTCAGAAGCAACGCAACGGCATGCAGACGTCTTATGAGGCGCGCTTCGATTTCAACGTCGGGCAAGACGGGATCTTCAAACTGCTTGTGCGCGACCTCGGAGGCAGCGGCGGTTCGGCCTATGCCTATCGCATTGAGGTTGATGCCCCGCAGCCGCAACTCGAGATCGTCGCGGACTACGGCGCCTTCACGATCCCGCAAAAGTCATGGCAGCCGCTGCCGCTCACTGTGACGCGCGAACGCATTTCGGCAGCGGTCGAACTCGAACTTCTCGGCGCGCCAGCCGGAGTGACGCTCGAACCGCGAACGATCCCCGCCGACGTCAATGAAGTGATCTGCAAGCTGCTCGCGAGCGATTCGGCCCCGCTGACAACTGGCACCATTCAGATTGTCGGTCGCTGCGTTTCAGCAGACGGCAAGCAGACGGCAGAGACGCTCGTGAAGAGCTATCCGCAGATTGATCGCGTGCTCCGCAATAAGGACCGCATCCCTTACGCACCGCGCGACAACCAATCGCAACCGCCGCTGTCAGTGCCCGAACGACTCGCCGTGCAGATCACTCCGGCAGCTCCCTTTGAGGTCGATGTGCCGTTCAGCGAACTGCTCGTGACGAAGTATCAGACGACGCCGTTCGCGATCGAAACAACGCGCGTCGCCGGCTTCGCAAACCCGATCTCGTTTATGGCGACTGGCGGGCAGATTGGCACTGAAGAAGAAGAGCGAGACAACATCTACTTGAAGGCGCCGGACGCAACGGCAGCGACTCCGCGCGTTGAAGCGTTCTTCTTCAATCGCATCCTGACGCAGTACCAAAAGCGACGAGCGGACCTCTTCGCCATTGCGGAGCATGACGGGCACTACGTCACGCTCGTGCGACCGTTTCAGCTCGATGTCCGCAGTGCCTTCAAGCCGACGTTTGAGCCGAGCACTCTCAGTCTCGAACCCGGACAAAGCGCAAAGGTGAAGTTGCTCGCGAATCGCACGGCAACGTTCTCCGGCGAAGTGATTCTTGAGATGACGCAGCCAGTCGCGGGCATTTCGCTCGGCAGCAAGCTCGTGATCCCGGCGGGCAAGTCCGAGATCGAACTCGACGTCACCGTCGCGTCAGATGTTGCTGCTCCGCGTCGTTTGAACCCGCGCTATCAATCAACCGGCTACGTCGGGAAGTACGAAGAAGAACTCAACGAGCCCGTGCTCAACATCGACGTGACGAAGCCGAAAGAGCCGCCGAAAGCGAAGTGAGTATTGAGTTCTTATGTCCGCATGTGCCCGAACCTCGCTCATCAAGCATCTGACTCAGATTTCTTTTGAAAGGTGGCGAAAGAAATCTTCTGTGGCGTCGCCGAACTCCTTCAGCGCTGCAGCATAAAGGCGTATTTTTTCTGAACTGTCAGAGGACTTCATGCCGTTGTTGTGTGCGTCCTCAATCAATTGTTGCTGTGCGGCGAGAAAGGCCGTGTGCAAGCGAGCCTGTGACTTCTTCATTGTCTCATAAACCTGTGCCGCAGCGGGTTCCCAATACCGATCAATGAGGACGCGATTCACTGCCTTGCGCCGCTCCCAAGCGTCGATTGCTTTGTTGAAATCGTCATAGTCATTCTGAAACGGGCTCCGCTTCGATCCTTCGGGGAAGAGGTCATTAAGAGCTACTTTTTCGAAGCGATGATGTAGCACTTCATACATCCAACGCAGGTCGCTGACTTGAGTCGAGATCGCCTCAAACTGAGTCACTCGTTCGTCACTCGCTTTCGATGTCGAGCGAACGCGCTCGACGGCAATTGGCACAACAATCGGAAGAAGTGTGACCAAAAACGTCACACACCATGACAAAAGGTTTTGCTGCATCTGAGTTCTCAAGATGTTGCGGAGCGAGGTTTCATTCGTCGATGAGTTCGACGCAGCCTTTGCAGCCGCAAGTTCGAGTACTCGGCATTCGAAGAAGAGTTTGAGTCGTGAGAGTTCCTGGGAATTGGATGCGGGGTCGATTTGCGATGCTGTGACAGGTGGCTGTAGTTGTTCCGACATACGTTGAATCCTCTGTGAGAAGTCGTCATGAGGTGCTGGCCTCATTGGCCGATCGACGCGTCATCCTGATTGAGTCGCCGCCATTCAAGAAGTATCGCACGACAGCGTCATCTCGGTCGGCAGCTCATAGGAACTCCGCGAAGAACTTCGAATGCCACTCACCCGCCTGCTGCTCGTCGTCTTGCTGGTCTTTCCCTTTGGCGCGAAGGCGGAGCACTTCCCGTCTCAGTTCGTTGCCTTTGATCCGGCTGCCGAGAACCCCGTCTTCGTCGGCGCGGGGCTCGGACATTGGGACGTCAAGATCCGAGAGCGCGGATGGATGCTGATCGACCCGCCGAAAACGCCCGGAAGCAAGCCGCTCTTTCGCATGTGGTACACCGGCTACGACGGCACGCGCGAAGGCATCAAACGATTGGGACTCGCAACGTCGAACGACGGTCTGCAATGGACTCGGCATCCCGGCAATCCGTTGATCAAAGATTTGTGGGTCGAAGACATGATGATCGTGCTGCACGAAGGCACCCTCTTCATGTTCGCGGAAGGGCGAGACGATCTTGCTCAGTTGCTGAAGTCGACCGACGGCATCAACTGGGAGCGGCTCGGGCAGCTCGACGTGCGAATGGCGAACGGTCAGCCGATCGAGCCGGGGCCGTATGGCACTCCGGTCGCCTTTGTTGAGAACGACAAATGGCATCTCTTCTATGAGCGGCGAGACGCAGGCGTATGGCTCGCAACATCAACCGACATGCAAGTCTGGCGCAACGTGCAAGATGAGCCGGTACTGAAGCCGGGACCGGCCGAGCACGAGCAAGATCTCATCGCGATGAATCAGATCCTGAAGCACGAAAGCCGTTACTACGCCTTCTATCACGGTTCGAAGAAAGGCAGCGGCTTATGGTCGTCGAACATCGCTGTCTCGGACGATCTGAAAAATTGGACGAAGTACGACCGCAACCCGCTCTTCCCACTCGTCGAAAACAAATCGAGCCCGCTGCTGATTCACGACGGCAAGCGCTATCGGCTCTACACAATGCACGATCAAGTGCGTCTGCACTTCGCGCGATAAGCGAGTGCCGCCGCGTCATTCGTAAGCGCTGCCAGAAGAAGAGAAAGGGAACGCTAATCGGCACTAATCAAAGGCCGTCAGCGCATCGCTCAGCGGTGCATCGCGCTTCTCACGTTGCGCGAGCCGGAACGAGCAGCAATGGCCGACTGTAATATTGATTGCATTTGTCTTTCATTAGCGCCGATTAGCGTTCCCCCCTCTTCTTTCTGTTGCTTCAAATGAACTGGAACACTGAAGCGAGTGGCAGCGTTGTTCTGAAACGTGCCGGTGATAGGTTGAGATGCTCGAAGTGGCTACCTTCGAGATGCTTGCCCTCGCTCGCGATTCAGTTTCGTTGAGGGCGTCTCTCTTCAGACCGAGATCCGCTTTTCCCTTCCGAAGGACTCATTCTCATGTTGCGACGAAGTCTTCTCGCGCTCTTGCTTGCTCTCTCTTCACCGGTGCTCCTCATGACGACGACTACCTCTGCTGCTGACCCGATGCTTGATGCCGCGACCTTTAAGCCGGACGGCAGTGCGGTCGGGCTCAACTACCGCATTCTCAAACCGGAACTCAAAGCCGGTGAGAAGCTGCCGCTCGTACTTTGCTTTCACGGAGCAGGCGAACGCGGCGACGACAATCAAAAGCATGTCGGCTACTTCGTCCCAATGTGGACCGGCGAGAACGCTGAGAAGTACCGCGCGATCTATGTGTTGCCTCAAGTGCCGAACAATCAATTGTGGGCAACATACGGATGGAGCACGAAGACGGATGAGATGCAGCCCGAGCCGTCTCAAACAATGGCGCTGACTCGCAAGTTGGTTGACGACCTCACGAGCAAGCTGCCGATCGACCGCGATCGCATCTATGTGACCGGCCTATCAATGGGCGGCTACGGAACATGGGAGTTCGCTCAACGCTACTCGGACATCGTTGCTGCGATTGCCCCCGTCTGCGGCGGCGGAGACCCGAAGTTGGCAGCGAAGATCAAGCACATTCCCGTTTGGGCGTTTCACGGCGACAAAGACGGTGTCGTGAAAGTTACAGAGTCAATCAAAGCGATCGACGCACTCAAAGCCGCCGGTGCCGAGCCGAAGCTGACGATCTACGAAGGTCGCGGTCACGACAGTTGGAACCCGGCCTATCGCGAGAAGGACCTCTTGAATTGGATGTTCTCGCACCGTCGAGCAACGAAGTGAGTCCCCCCTTTTGGAGTGCGGTGATTCATCACCGCTTTCCTTTGCGGCGGAGCCGCCTTTGCCTTCTGTTTTTTGGTCTTTTGCTTTTCGCGTTCCGGGTATCTCGCCCGAAAAAAGAGCGGCTGCGCCGCATTGGAAAGCGGTGATGAATCACCGCACTCCAAAAGTCATCGCACGATGCTGAGCAGGTTCGAATAGTCGTCGGTCCATGCGCGCGTCTTGCCGAGCGATTTGAGTTCGCGCCAACCGCGCTTCTCGCGCAAGCGATCGAGCGACTTTGAATTCGGTGCGAGCACGACATACGTCGAATCGGCTTTGCCCGCTGCGATCCATGTATCGAACTCGTCGTCGGTCGCGGGCAAGTCATGCCGAACAACTGCCGCGAGTCGCGCGTCGGCAGCGAGATCCGCAAGCACGATCGAGAGGTCGAGGAAGCGGTTCGAAATGTGAAACGCGATGAGACCGTGCGGCTTCAGCTTCTTGAGATAGAGCGCGAGCGCCTCGCGGGTGACGAGATGCAACGGGATCGCATCGGAACTGAAGGCATCGAGCAGCAGCATGTCGAACTGCTGCTCGTCGGCTTTAGCGATCTGCAGCCGACCGTCGCCGAGCACGATTTCAAATTGGTCTCGTCCGCAATGCGAGAGGTACGAGAAGTACTCGGGCGTCTGCGCCAATTGAGCGACGAGCGGGTCGACTTCATAGAACGTGAAGCGCCGCTGCGGGGCCGAGTAGCAAGCCATTGCTCCCGTCCCTAAGCCGATGACGCCGATGTGCTCTGCCGACTGAGGTTCGGAAAGCAGCACGTCACCGAGCGGACCGGTTTTGTGGTAGTAGGCCAATGGCTCGCACGCACGGTGAGCTTCGACGGACTGAATGCCGTGCTGCGTCGTGCCGTGAACGAGACGCCGATACTTCGGCAGCACTCGACCGGTACGCGGATCGGGATAGTCAATGTCCTGCTCGACGCGATGTACGCCGAAGAAGCTGCGGGCGCGATGCAGCACTGACGTCGTCGGCCAAACATGAAACTGAGCCCAAACAATCGCTGCTCCCGCAGTCACGGCGAGTAACTTCGGCTTCATCGTGATCGCCATCAGCAGCGCGACTCCCGAGAACCCGAGCACGATCGGCACTAGATCGGGATCGACGTATTCCGGCAGCATCTTTGTGCCGGTGATGAGTCCGATCACGACGACGATCGTCAGTCCCCAATGCAGGCGATCTCGCGGCCATAAGCCGGCAGCAGGCGAGAGAGCGACACAAAGTCCGGCCGCAGCGACCGCGATAGGGAACTCGAGCAGCACCGAAAACATGACGGGCGCCAGCAAGCTATTGAGCATGCCGCCGAGCACTCCGCCGACCGACATCCACAAGTAGAACTCAGTGAGATCTTTCGCATCGGGGCGACGCCGCGCGAGTTCGCCGTGACAAAACCATGTGCCGAAAAAGAAGACCGCCGTATTGATGACTCCGCCGGTGAACCATCCTTCGCCGCCCGCCAGCGCCGCCACTAGCAAGACGAGCGAGAACGAAAACGTCCGAGTCATGACCTCATGCGAAACGAGTTGCCGTTGTGCAAAGACGAGAATGAAGGTCAGCAGATAGAGCGCGAGCGGCAGCACCCATAACACCGGGATCGGAGCGAAGTCGGTCGTCAGTCGCGTCGTCGTACTCAGCAGCCAACTGGACGGCACGAGCGAGAGCAGCACCCATACGACGCGCTGCCGATTGCTGATGCCGGTGCTTTTCGTCACCGATGCATCGGGCTCAACAACGAGCGGCTGCCGCGTCAGCCATGCGCAAGTTCCGATCAACAGCACGAGCCCCGCATACCCGATTGCCCAGCAATGACTTTGCACGCGCAGTCCGAGCACGGGCTCAATCAGAAACGGATAGCCGAGCAGCGCGAACATGCTGCCGACATTGCTGACTGCATAGAGGAAGTACGGCTCGCGCGCCGCTCGATGCGACGACTGCCCGAACCAATGCTGAAGCAGCGGCGCGGTTGTCGTGACTGCGAAGAACGGAAGCCCGCTGATCAACGTCAGCAATCCCAACAACGACAACGGAGTTGCCGTTGTGTCACTCGGCTGCCATCCGGCGGGAATGCTCATTGGCAAGACGGTGCCACAAAGCACCAGCAAGATGAGATGCGCGAGTCGTTGCCGCTGAGGCGTTAGCGTTCGACTCAGCAAATGCGCATAGCCATAACCGGCAAGCAGCATCGCCTGAAAGAAAACCATGCAGGTGTTCCAAACACTGGGCGAGCCGCCAAACATCGGCAGCACGAGCTTGCCCAACATCGGCTGAGCGGCAAACACGAGCATCGCACTCAGCAGAAGTGCCGCTCCGAAGCACGGTCCTAAGAGTGAGCCGGATTTGCTCGTCATGTTGAAGTCACCGTGCATCTCACGAATCGTTTCCGCGCTGTGAGGTCGCTCCATTGAGACCGCACGAAGGCGGGTCGATCTACGTCATATCGAAAGCGAGTGGAAGAGACTCCGAACCTGCTTGAGTAGCATGGACTTCCAGTCCGTGCAGTTTTTTGAATCCGGTCGGTTCGTCCCAATGAGGCTGTTCGGCACGGGCAAGAAGCCCTTGCTACGACCTCTCGGACAGATGCTCCAAATCGAGCAGCATGCGGTTTCTCAGACGAAGTGGCGTCGCAACACACTCAGCACGACTTCCGCTACAACGCCCGGCATTGAACGCCCCTCTCATCCCCCCGCCACTGGACGGTTATGGCAAAGCAATGGAGATTCCCGCCGCTCGACGAAGCCATCGTGCGGCAGTTGAGTGCGGAATTAAAACTACCGACCTTGATCGCGCAGGTACTCGCATCGCGCGGCTTTCAAAGCGGTCAGCAAGCGGATTCATTCCTCTCGGCAAAGCTTGCGGACTTGCACGATCCCGACTCGTTGCCGGGAGTCTTGCCGGCTGTCGAGAAGATCGTCGCAGCCGTTGCTGCCGGTCGTCGCATCACGATCTATGGCGACTATGACGTCGACGGCGTCACGGCCACTTCGTTGTTATGGCACTGCCTGCAACTGCTCGGCGCGAAAGTCGACTACTACATCCCGCACCGACTTGAAGAAGGCTACGGACTCAACTGCGACGCCATTCGGTCTCTGCATGAAGAGGATGCGAGTCGGCTCGTCATCACGGTCGATTGCGGCATCACGAGCGTGAAGGAAGCGGCGCTCGCAAAGGAACTCGGGCTCGAACTGATCATCACCGATCATCATCAGTTCGAAGAGACGCTGCCGGATGCTGCGGTGCTCGTACATCCGCGCTTGCCGGGCACGACCTATCCCTTCGGAGAACTCTGCGGTGCCGGCGTTGCCTTCAAACTCGCATGGGGCATCTGCAAGCGAATGGGCGACGGCGGTCGAGCGACTCCGAGGATGAAAGAATTCTTACTCGCAGCCGTCGGACTCGCGGCGATCGGAACCGTCGCCGACGTTGTGCCGTTGCTCGGAGAGAATCGCATCCTCGTGCGCTACGGCCTCGTGAGCTTGACCGAGCGATCGTCAAAGGGACTCAAAGCCCTCATGAAGATTTGCAGTCTCGAAGATCGGCAAGTCTTGCAGTCTGAGGACATCGGCTTCGCGATCGCTCCGCGCATCAACGCCGCTGGGCGATTGGGACAAGCACGGCTCGCCGTCGAACTGCTGACGACCGAAGACTCGTCTCGTGCCGTTGCATTGGCGGACTACCTCAATGAACTCAACAAGAACCGGCAGACGGTCGAGCGACGCATTCTCAAGCAAGCAAAAGAAATGGTTGCCGAGAATCCCGAGTGGCAGTCCGCTGCCGCTCTCGTACTTGCCGACAAGGAGTGGCATCCGGGAGTGATTGGCATCGTCGCGAGCCGAGTAGCCGAGCACTTTCAGAAGCCGACGGTGTTAATTTCGTTACACCGTGAGGACAACATCGGTCAGGGTTCGTGCCGCAGCTTCGCAGGCTTCGATCTGCACGGCGGATTGCATGCCTGCCGCGAGCATCTCGTCACATTCGGCGGACACAAAGTCGCAGCAGGATTGAAAGTCGAAGCCGAGAAGATCGACGCCTTTCGCACCGCGCTCACTGCGTACGTTGCTCAGAATCACGTTGTTGTCGAGCGTGATCTCGAAGTAGTGATCGACGCTGAAGTGCGACTCGCAGATCTCACTCACGCCGCCGTCACAAAGATCGAGCAGCTCGGCCCATTCGGTTCCGAGCATCGCCGTCCGGTCTTCGCCGCATCCCGAGTCGAGGTCGTCGGCAAACCGGGCCGAATGGGAGAAGGCGACCGGCATCTTTCGTTACAGGTGAAGCACTACGGCAAGACGATGCGCGCGATCGCCTTCGGGCAAGGCGACTGGGCCGACGAAATCGCTGCCGTCGGTGGCCCGATCTCAATCTGCTTCGCCCCGACCATCAACCGCTTCCGAGGCGAAGAGCGCGTCGAAATGCAGTTGATCGACTGGAAGCCGGATGTCAGTGTGACTTGAAAACTGCGCCCCAAAGACAAGACGGCGCCGTGAGTGGCCCGACAACAAGTTGTCGATGGAATCCTTGAAAAGGGCCTAATTCATTCCGTGCGAAGGGGCATTCGAGCGATGGGTGCCGCGTCAGGAGTCTCGACATGACGACGACTGCAGAAGCTTTGCAATTGCTGTCCGCTCATAAGGACGAACTACATCGGCGGTTCGGAGTAACCGAACTCGCGATCTTCGGTTCCGTCGCTCGGGGAGAAGCTCGACCCGATAGCGACATTGATGTGATGGTCGACTTCGAAGGTCGCGGCACATTCGACGGGTTCATGGGGACTCGGTTTTACATCGAAGATCTGATTGGTCGGACGGTTGATCTTGTGACTCCCGACGCCGTGCGTCCGGAGATTGCTCCGTATATTGAGAAGGACCTTATTCATGTCGCGTGAATACAAGCTCTTCATTCTTGATGTCATCGACTTCTGCGGCCGCGTGATGAGGTACACAGCGGGAATGCAAGAAGACGAATTCTTCGACAACGAAATGGCCCTCGATGCCGTGATGCGAAACCTCGAATTGATCGGTGAGGCGTCGAAGAACATTCCGGAAAACATCCGCGCGCAGATGCCAGACATTGAATGGCGCAACATCATCGCGATGAGAAACTGGATTGCGCATGCGTACTTCGGCGTCCGTCGAGAAGTCGTTTGGCATACGGTTCAAAACAAAGTTCCCGAGCTTCTGTCAGTTGTTCGGACTTACGCCGAGCAGCATCAAATTGCTCCGGCATGAGCGAAGCATTCTTTTTCGGAAATCGACATGAGTTGTCGATCGCACCTTGAGCGGCAGATGACAACTACACTCGGAAGGTCCGCATGATTGCTGTTGTCTCGTTTTCGAGTCTGCATTGGCTGCTGCCGGCGTTTTTGTTGGTTGCGGCGAGCGTGCTTCTCGCGAAGTGGAGCTATGCGGCGGTTGATGCGCGCGAGCGACTTAAGCGGCAAGCTCTTGCTCTGAAGCTCGTCGCAATGAGCTTGCTGGCGTTCTGCTTGATTGAACCCGTTTGGAGCGGCGTGCAGGCGAAGCCGCATTCCAATCACTTCATCGTGCTGGCCGACAACAGTCAGAGTCTCAATGTCCGGCATGCGCAGGACAAAGACGCTCCGACGATTGCTGAGCAGTTCAAGACGCTCGTCGAGGCAAAGGCACCGGGACATTGGACCGAGCGGCTCGCTCAGGATTTTTCATTACATCAAGCGGCCTTCGATCGGCGTCTGCGTCCAATGCCGGAGTTGACGTCGCTCGCACATGACGGCGAGCAGTCGGCGTTGAATGCCGCATGGCTCAGTCTTAAGCAACGCTTTCAAGGACAGCCGGTCGGCGGAGTGCTCCTACTGAGTGACGGCAATCCGACAGACGAGACGCTTGCGGGACTCGATGCGCACGCGGCTGAATGGAAGTCGTTAGCACCGTGCTTTCCGGTCATCGTCGATGAGCCGACGGCGCGGCCGGATGTTGCGGTGAGTTCGGTTTCGGTGAGCGAAACGTCGTTTGAAGACGCTCCCGTCACGGTGACGTGCGACGTGCGCGTGAGCGGACTGAAGCAGGCCGCGAACTATGCCGTCGCGTGCCAATTGATCGGAGCGGGCGGCAGCGTAATCGAAGATCAAACGCAGCCACTGACTGACGGCGAGCATGCCGTCTTTCGCTTTCAGGTGAAGCCGACGGGAGCCGGCCTTTCGTTCTATGCGATTGAAGCGGTGCTCATCGCGACAAAGGACGGCGTCACTCCGCCGGAGGAAGGCTCGCTAGCCAACAATCGCCGATTGGTGCTCGTCAATCGCGGTGCCAGTAAGCACCGGGTGCTGTATGTCTCGGGCCGACCGAATTGGGAGTTCAAGTTCTTACGCCGCGCGATTGAGGATGATCCGCAGATGGATCTCGTCGGCATGATCCGCATCGCAAAGCGCGAGGCGAAGTTCGACTTTCGAGGACGCGACGGGCAATCGAGCAACGCGCTGTTTCGCGGCTTCAAGAAGGACAACGACGAAGACACCGAACGCTTCGATGAAGCGGTCATTGTGCGGCTCAACACAAAGACGCCGGATGAACTGCGGGCCGGTTTTCCGAAAGAGGCAAAGGAGCTTTTCGGCTTCGATGCGATCGTGATGGACGACATCGAAGCGGGCTTCTTCACGCACGACCAATTGGCGCTGCTCGGTCGCTTTGTGAGCGAGCGCGGCGGCGGCTTGCTGATGCTCGGCGGAGCAGACTCGTTCGGACACGGCGGCTACGAACGCAGTCCCGTCGCTGACGCGCTGCCGGTCTATCTCGATCGAGCAAAGCCGCCTCCGGAAGACTCCGCGTTGCGACTCACACTGACCCGCGAAGGATGGCTGCAAACATGGACGCGGCTCCGTTCGACAGAGGTCGAAGAGCAAGAGCGACTCAAGCAAGTCGCGTCGTTTCGAGCGATGAACTCGGTGCGAGGCATCAAGCCGGGCGCGTCAGTGCTCGCGACTGTGACTGATGGCAGTGGCACTCATTGGCCGGCGTTAGTGACTCAGCAATACGGTCGCGGTCATGTCGGCAGCTTGCTGATCGGCGACATGTGGCGCTCGCAGATCAAAGCGACGGAAGAGACGCGCGGCGATCTTGCGAAAGCATGGCGGCAGACGGTGCGCTGGCTGATCTCTGATGTGCCACAACGATTACAGGTAACGACAGAGCCCGCGCCCGACTTTGCTGCTGACGCCGTGCGCCTGCGAGTGAAGGCGGTCGATACCGACTATCGACCGCTCGACAACGCGCAAGTGAAGGTGAAGTGCTCGGGACCAATGTTGGCCTCGCCAGACGAAGCGGCCGAGCAAACTGAGATGACGCTGACGGCGGAGCCCGTTGCAGATGAGCCGGGCGTCTATTCGACAGTGTTCGTGCCGCGCGGCGTCGGCGGATGGCAGCTTGCTGTCGAAGCAACCGACGGTGACGGTGTAGAACTTCCTACAACCGAAGCCGGCTGGGTTCACGATCCGCTCACGACCGAGTTTCAAACGATCGGCATCAATCGCGCGTTCCTCGAAAAGCTCGCCGCAGTAACTGGAGGCAAAGTGATCCGCGCGAGCGACGTCGATTCCTTCGTGAGCGATCTGCGTCATCAGCCGATGCCGGTCACCGAAGCATGGACGATGCCTCTTTGGGATCATCCGCTCGTCTTCTGCTGCATGCTCGCCTGCTTGCTCGGCGAGTGGGCTCTGCGGCGAATGGCGGGGATTCCGTGAAGCCGACCGCTGTCTTCATGACGACGGCGCCAAATCAACGAGCCATATTTCACCCGGTTTGGTCGGCGGCTTCGCGAGATTCCATTTCATCCAACATCACGAAGGCATCGTCGGCTTGACGGCAGCAGAGTTCGACTTCGTCCTCACGCTCGTCGAGCTCTGTAAGAATTTCGGCAGTAGTCATGACTCGTCTCCGCAGTGTCGTCGCGTTTGCAGATTGGCTTTGAATGAGTTTGGTATCAAAACCCGCGCTCATCGGTACGCACTAAAGATCGTCTGAGAATGGCGTTGATCAGCACCGATGAGCATTCCTTATCTCTGCTTCAGGCGGTCCGTTTCCGTGATGTGCGAATTGCTACAGCAGGTTCGATAGTCGCCTTTCGCTCCGCGAAAGGCGACTATCGACGGCGTTTCTCCGCTTCGTAACTGCCGCATCGAGGCGCTCATGACTCGGTCGCTGCTCACGGAATGCAGGGCTATGCTCCGCCCCTTGTTGCTTGAATGGGCTTTCGCTCGGTTTCTTGTTCCCTTCGATAAGGAGTCAGTCTGTGAGCACTCGTCAAAACCGTCGCCAGTTTATGGGCACGTCTGCCGCCGCGTTGGCCGGCGCCACAATGCCTTATTGGTTCACCAGTTCGCAGCCAATCGCGCACGGCTTTCAGAGCGCGAATGAGCGACCGGTCATCGGCTGCATCGGCACCGGCGATCGTTGGAAGCAAGTCGTCGGCGGAGCGATGAACTTCGGCGATGTCGTCGCGTGCTGCGACGTTGATTCCAATCACGTCGCAGAAGGCAAGAAGCTTTGCACCGACGCGCAAGCGAAGAAGGGCGTCAATCGCTCGATCGACACTTATGAGGACTATCGCAAGATCCTCGATCGCAAAGACATCGACGTTGTAACCATTGTTACTCCCGACCATTGGCACTCGAAGATCGCGATCGAAGCGATGCAGGCCGGCAAAGACATCTACTGCGAGAAGCCGCTGACGCTGACGATCAACGAAGGCAAGCAGATCGTCAAAGTGCTCAACGAGACGAAGCGCGTCTTTCAGGTCGGAACTCAGCAGCGCTCCGAGATGGGGCAACGCTTCATTCAGGCGGTTGCACTGATTCGTGAAGGCCGCATCGGCAAGTTGCTCAAAGCCACTTGCGATATCGGCGGTGCTCCGACATGCGGCGAGATCCCGAAGGCCGATGTGCCTACCGGACTCAATTGGGAGAAGTGGCTCGGACAAGCACCGCTCGTCGACTATCGCTTCAAGGCGGGCGGGCGCTGGGGCAACAGCCGCTGCCACTACGAGTTCCGATGGTGGTACGAGTACTCGGGCGGAAAGATGACGGACTGGGGTGCGCATCACGTCGACATCGCGTCATGGGCGATTGGTCAAGACGGTCCGATCAAGGTCATTCCGGTCGAGCATCATCATCCGGTCGAGTTCAAGAACGGCATGCCGGTGCAAGACGACCGGTACAACGCCGCTGACAAGTTCCATGTGCAAGCCAACTTCGCAGAAGGCATCGAAATGCACATCGTCAGCAACTCGAAGGACGGCAACGGCATCTTGTTTGAAGGCACTGAAGGTCGCTTTCACGTCAGCCGCGGCGCGATCAAGGGCGGCCCGATTGAGGCTCTCAAAGATAAGCCGCTGCCCGATGGCGCGATCGAGAAGGTCTACGGCGGCAAGAAGCCCGAGTCGCACATGAAGAACTTCATGGAGTGCGTGAAGACTCGCGAGAAGCCGATCAGCGATGTTTGGTCGCACCATCGAGCGATGACGACATGCCATTTGGCGAACATCTCCATTCGATTGGACAAGACGCTCGAATGGGATCCGAAGACCGAGCAGATCACGAACGACAAAGCGCTCAACGTTTGGCAGGGCCGCGAGCAGCGCAAGGGTTATGAGATCAACGTCACGCTGTAATTCCGATTGCGGCGACAAGATCAGAGGAAGGGCGGACAAACTTGTCCGCCCTTCTTCATTAATGCGGTTCATTCGAGGCATACACTCTGCCGTCGATCCGAGAACGAAAGCAGATCCGCATCAGAGATCGAACACTAAAAAACGACCTGAATTGCTTTCTTTTTCGGTATTAAATCTGTGCTTCATCAGTGGCCGTTTTCAGTGCAGCAGCAATGGGCCTTGATGGCAGACTACTGAGGAAACCGATGGAACAACTTCTTCAGCCTCTTCGCGTCCCTGGCGGTTGGCATGTGATGCACAACACTTTTCGAGAACCTAATCCGGATCAGATGCTGAAGAGTGTTGATCGGTGGGACTTCACTGAAGACCTATTTCAAGCGGTCCACTCTCGATTCAACCGCCTCATTGATCTCGGTTGGTATCCGAGTGGCGATCTTGCAAATGGCTCGTTCTTAATCGTCCTTTATGCCGGTGACTTTCACGGCGAATTGCTTCATCAGTTTCGTAGTCGCGATCACTCGGAAGTCACTGCGGAAATCGAACGACTGCTTGCCTTAGTGGCTTCCGGTGGAGTGTAATTTTTGCTCCGCCACTTCACGGAATCAGCACGAGCTTGCCGCCGTGCTTCTCTGCCAGTTCTCGCAAGAACGACTGCCCGCGCCATGCGGTCAGCGTCTTGCGGTACTCGGTGCCCTTTGCGGCTTTCTGAGCGGCGAGCGGCTTCTTTGCTTCGAGCAGATCGAAGGCGCGCTGCATGTCTTCATTGAACTGCTCTTCGAACGCGAAGCATTGCACGACGGTGTCGCCGGTCGGCAGTTCGAGCATCTCTTTGCGAACGCGCGTGCTGAAGTCTCCATCGCTCAAGAAGTAGATGACGTCCGGCTGAAGCTTCAGCGCCAGTGCGAACGCTGCGGTCGGTTCGGTGTTGCCGGCAGTGACGACCTGCTGCATCCATTGCAGGTACTTCACTTTGGCCGCGTTGCTTGCTGGCTCGAGACCCGCAGCCGGCATCGTGACGGCATAGTCGTTGAAGAAGATCATGAAGAACTGAGCGGACTCGGCGAGCCCTCCGATCGACTTCACGAGTTCAAGCTTCACGCGTTTGAAACGCGTCTCGGCCTCACTGTCATGAGCCCGGTTCATGCTCTTCGAGCCGTCGATGACGTAGACGAACTTGCGACCTCGCTCATTGAGTCCGAAGAACTGCTGCCCTTTCTCGTTGCCATTGCCGATCCCGCTTGCGACTCCGTTGCCTCTTCCTGCACCTGACGTCGCGAGCTTGAAGCGACCGACCGCTGCTCCGACTTGATCGAACTTCGCAATGAGATCGGACTCGTGCCACTGCGATGAGAGTGCGCGTTCCCATTGAGTGTTCTGCGCGTTGTCAGCGTGCTGAGGCAACTCGATCGGCAGTTCGGCCATTACGAAGACGCTCGACGATTTGCCCCCGGCGTGCTTCGTTGAGAGAGGAGTCTCGACGCGAGCGGTTTGCATCGCGACGTCGATCTGTTGCAGAGACTCCCATTCGACCGGCTTTGAGTTCTCGATCTGCACTTCATTCGAGAGCAGCGTCTCAGTGACATCCGGCGCGAGTCCGAACTTCAAGCACGCGACAACTCCGAGCACGACGGCATGCGCCAAGAGGGACATTCCGATCGGCCACTTCAACGCGCGCCAACAACGCTGCAGCGCAGCAAGTCGGCATCGCAATGCAGGCGGATCGAACATCGAAAAGAACCCCGTCGAGAAGTGATTGGCTCCGCAGCGCACGACGTAGCTGAAATCGTGAGATTTCAGACATTTCAACCGTCCGAAATCTGACGATTTCGGCTACGGAAATGCGCAGGCGAGCGGCGGATGTGAGGCATTCGATCGGCCTCTCCTCACGGGCAGCATCGCGCGAGCTGAATGAGAACGCGATGCAGAGTGCGGTCTCAACAATGGGCGGCGCGATCGGGGTTCTGCCGCGCAATGCGTCGTAGGATGGCCGCTCTCGGCCGTCGGCATTTTCACGTTGAGGTTGCAGAGCCGCGCCCGTCAGGAAGCGGAATCCTTTACGAAATAGC
>CAZNMS010000012.1:0-45139 GCA_964573505.1 uncultured Planctomycetaceae bacterium
GCCCTACACCATTGCGACGCACCGCCAGAACTTGACACAGAATTCAAGAAGTCGATTCCCAAGTGACCTAGCGCCGCATCGCTTGATGCTCAGTTCCCGTCGTCGCGAGGCTCGACTTATGAGTCCTCATACAGCGCGGCGAGTTGCGGTTCGTACTTCTGAATGATGTGCCGCCGGCGGACTTTGAGAGTGGCGGTTAGCTCTTCATCCGCGACTGCGAACGGCCGAGCGAGAACGATGAACTTCTTCACGCGCTCAGGCTGACTCACTTGCTGCATGACGGCGGCCACTCGCTCTTCAAGGATGCCGCGCGAGATTGAGTCGGTGATGAATTCGCCCGTCACTTCAACGGAGCCTCCGCGTTCGGAAACGGCCGCTTGCAGGCGTTCAAAGTTCGGCACGAGCAAGCCGCTGACGAACTGCCGACCGTCTCCGTAGACGACGGCTTGGTCGATGAACTCATCACGCGCCAACAAGCGTTCGAGTTCCGCCGGAGCGATGTTCTTGCCGGCGCTCGTCACGAACAGATCCTTCTTGCGATCAGTGATGAAGAGGAAGCCGTCGTCATCGAGCCGCCCGACATCTCCGGTGAGCAGCCATCCGTCGACAATGGTCTGCTCAGTCGCGGTCGGGTTCTTCCAATAGCCCTGCATGACATGCGGGCCGCGCGTCTGAATCTCGCCGTCTTCAGCAATGCGAACGTCGACATCGCCAATGGCTTTGCCGACCGAGCCGACGCGGTAGTGCTCGATGCTATTGAACGAGATCACCGGCGAGCTTTCCGTGAGCCCATAGCCTTCAAGCAACGGCAGACCGGCAGCAAAGAAGCCTTCTGCGATGTAGCGCGGCAGCGGCGCTCCGCCTGAAGTGAGCTGCCGCATCTCGGCTCCAAACGTCTTGCGAATGGCCTTCGCGCGGTCGTCGCTCGATAGCGTCTTTATCTGACTCCATACCTTTTCGTAGACGCGCGGCACGGCGGTCAGCCAATGCGGTCGGACCTGCCGCAGATTCGCAAAGAGCGTGTCGACCGACTCGGCCAGCGCGACGGTGATGCCACCAATCGTCGTGAGGTAATGGTCGACGGTCCGCGCATAGATATGGCTATAGGGCAGCCAACTGAGCAGCACGACGTCTTCCGTCATGAACGAAATGTCGAACGTCGACTTCGCATTCGTCAGCAAGTTGCCGTGCGAGAGCATCACGCCTTTCGGATGCCCGGTCGTTCCGCTCGTGTAGATGATCGTCGCGAGACTGGTGCCAGAAAGCACCGCTTCACAACGAGCGATCTCAGCTCGATCAGCAGCCGTTCCGAGTCGTCGCAGAGCACCCCAGCTAACGACTCGCACGCGCCCGCTCGGGAAGTTGATCGGATCGAACGAGACAACGAACTCCAATTGCGGCAGTCGATCGAGCACCTCGGCAACCTTATCCGCCTGAGCTTGCCCACTAACGATGATGCCGCGCGCCTCGCTATGAGCGACTTGATACTCGACCTGCACCGGAGCGAGCGGCGCATGCAACGGCACATCCGCCGCGCCGCTACTGAGAATCGCATGATCGGCGATGAGCCACTCGAATCGGTTCTCCGACAAAATCGCAACGCGATCCCCGAGCTGCACTCCGAGCTGAATCAACCCCGCAGCCGCATCATCCGCCGCGCGGCGATACTCGCGCCAACTGAGGTCATGATAAAGCCCATGTAACGGAAACTTCAGAGCCACTCGGTCGCCATACATCGCCGCCGCGGAACGATGTAGCTCGCACAAGTTTCGAGGAAGCACCGCAACGGGCATGAGAAGACTCCTTTGAAGGGGAAATCCGTTGAAGGGAAAGCAAGGACGTCATTCAAACTCTGCAACCGAGTCAGCTCGGAATAACAGCATCGCTCAGAGTCGCGACGATATACCCGGCCGGCCGCCGCCCGCTCTCTTTCGTGAAGGTCCATCCGGTCGACTCATACTGCCAATAAGCCGCCGCATCCTTGAACGGCAAGTTGATGATGAGATGCGGAATCGAGAGATGGCGTTGCGTCATCGCGAAGTCCGAGCAAGCGGTTGAAATTCGGAAAGCCGGTTCAACGTTCGCTTGAGGCTATCGGCAGAGTGTTGAGCGACGAGCGGGTTCCAAGCGGTTTCGATGTAACGGATCAGACAAGCGTTGTAGTCCGGGCCCTGTCGCGCTGTTGTTTTGGGCGCCGGGACAATGGCTTCTCTCACATCACGCCGGCGCGAACGGCTGGCGAGTCCAATCAGTTCGCGTTTGGGATCATCCAGCGATTCAGGATCTCTCGGGACAAGCGCTAGCGAGACACCGAAGAACCCGGCGATGCTCTCGCGATCGGCTAAGAGCCACGCTTCGACCTCGCGCACGGCGACTCGAAAGAGGAAGTTTGGATCCCTCGATACCGTCAACCATTGAGCCTGCAATATCGGAGCACATTCACCACGATCGAGGTCGGTCAGCAGCAGGAACGGGCAGACCTGAGACGCGCGATTAAAGCCGACGATGCTCTTTTTGAGATATCCGTTTCCTTGCAGTCCGTAGCAATGCTGCACCTCATAAGTTCGACCTGAAGTTCTCAGTATTTTGCGGAGGGCAAACTCACTGAGCACATCTTCGACAGCCAAGTTGATGGGGATCATTTCGCTCATTCGAACAGACTCAGTTGGTGCGCACATTCGGGACTGGTTTGCGGCAGGACGGCATCCGCAATGGATTGTCCGCCCTCGAGCAGCGCTCTTACTTGTTCGATGGAAGCCGCCGAAACAGCCTGCGTTCCTTCCTTACCAGCTTTCAGCAGAATGACCTCTTCCGGCGCGATCCCCCGATCTTGCAAGAGGTCGGCGCTATGCGTTGTTGAAAGCACTTGCCGTCCTCGCTTGCGTTGCAGTCGATGAATCAGCGGAGCTAGCTCGCGCACGATCGCCGCGTTCAACGACAGTTCGGGTTCCTCAAGCAATAGCAGCGAATCGCCGTCTAACAACGACCATAAGAAACCCAGCAGTCGCAAGGTTCCATCCGAGAATTCGCGTTCTCTTTGCCGCGTGCGGTTCGAACCCCAATGGTCGAAAAACGCTTCGAGATGCGAGACGCCTCCCTCCGCACTGTCAGTGACGAAGGTCAGTTCCTTCAGTTGCGGAACAGCCAAGGTCAACGCCTTCTCGATCGACTTGAGCCGTGAATTCCGAATCCTCTCAGAAACACGCCCAATCCGTTCGAGCAAGCTCCGGCCAAATGGATCGCCGATAGGTCCCGGGCCGGTGAATTCTCGCGAGTACCGAACCAACTGCGGTACGAGATGAAAATAGGTCACGCTCTCGAAAAACATTGAGATCTCACGGAACTTTGCGTTTGCGTTGATTTGCTCAAGATGAGTCTGAGTCAGCCGTAGCTCGTCTGCCTTATCGAGGTCATTCGGACGATCAAGGATCTGCTTGCCGTCCTTCCAAACTCGCTCATAGGCCAAGAATGGTTTGCGATCTCCGCGAGGCTGTTGCTTGATCCCGATCTCGTAGCGCCACTTGGATTCGGAATCGAGGCTCTCAGAGAGTTCGAAGCCGATCGCAATGTCGGGATATCGGCGTGCTGCGAGACAGCGAATGGACGACAACCCACCGCGTTCAGACACAGCGAATTGAAGCCCTCCGCCGGGCTTGCTGATGTCTCTCATAAATCGAAACACGTCCAAGAAGTTCGACTTCCCCGATGCATTGGCGCCGACCACGAACATGCGCGGTCGCATCGCGACGTCTGCCTTTGGGAAGTTGCGCCAGTTCTTCAGAACAACTCGTGAAACAAACATCTGCAGTCATCCCTCTTCACTGAATCGTCACAACCTTCATGTTCTCGATCGTCAACGATCTTCACGGTGAGTCGACAGTGCTTGCCAAATTCGAACCGCATTAACTCGATGCCGGTAAGTTGTTCGATCGGATCATTTTTGTCTCGGCTTACCAATTCCCGGTGAGATGCGACCACAGGTTCGCGACGTGCCGTTGACTTGCGATCGGCTAAGAGTTGCTCCCACATCGCACTCCACCGAGCAGCTCGCGGCAGATCATCCGCAACTTGCTCGCTATGCCCGCATCACGAACGACGAAAGCTACCGCATTGGCCGCGTTTGTAGGGTGCAGCGCAATTCATGCTGGAGTCGCCTGACGTCGGCGTTACGGCGGTTACGGTCTAAGTCGCTTGATGACCGGAACTCGCACACGGTGTATCAAGTATTGCAGGGCGAACATTCTCACGATCGGGCATTGAGTTCGAGCCGCTCTTACCCGACCGGACGGACAAGATATCCGCCCGACGTGAAGTCCGTCTGAGGCAGAATCGCGCATGCCGCTACATGTAAGAGTTGCTGCATCCGATGCATTGCGCAACTCGCACCGACGCAGCACAGACGTAGGCGTCCATGCTACGAACTCGCGAAGTGATTCACCGACAATCTCTGCGCGGCTGATGATGCCTATGACTGCCGAAGTTCGGGGTCGGATGACGAGGCAGCTTGCTTGTTGAAGTGCGGTTCGGGGACGGGTTTGCGGGCGACTTCTTTTTCTTCAACAGGAGCAGTGTCCATTGCGGCGAGTGCGGCGACGGCTTCCGCTTCTTTTGAGGCGGCGGCGAGAGCGGCTTCGGATTCCAGTCGGGCTTGCCGCTTGCGCTCCTGATTGATGATCACCGTGCCGAACCAGCCTCCGAGCAAGGCCGGCAGCCAGATCAATGTGCCGAGCAAGGCCATCGCCACCATTGCTGCCATCAGCCAACCGAAGCGGCTGATGAGCGTGAGCTCGGCGGGCCAGAGCACGAGCAAGCCGATGCCGACAACCACTCCGGTTTGACACAACGCGGGGCCGCAGTGACCGAGTGCCTCGGCGACAGCCAGTCGTCGCGTGCGGCCTTTCGCCAGTCCGTCGCGGAACCATGTCAGCATATGCAGAGTCGCATCGACCGAGATGCCCAGCGCGACCGATGCAGTGATCATCGTGCCGACATCAATCGCAACTCCGAGCCATGAGACGAGACCGAAGACAACGCTCACCGGCAATGCATTCGGGATCATCGCGATGAAGCCGCCCGTGAAGCTTCGCAGCACCAATGCGAGCGTCAGCCAGATGCTGAGGAACGCCCACCAAAAGCTCTGAATCATGCTCGTCAGCACTGCTTGCTGCGTTTCCAAGAACAGCGGAATCATGCCCGTAACGACGGACTCGATGCCCGGATGAGCTGCCGCTTCTTGAGCGATGATGCCAGCAATCTCACTCGTCAGCACCGAGTAGTCAGCGTCGGTCATGATGTTGACTTGAGCGGTGATGCGCCACAGTTCGTCGCCCTTCTCACACAGCGTGCGGTTCGTCTTGTCGAGCACGAACGTCTTGTCCGCGAAGACCATGAAGCTGCGCGCTGCTGAGTTCGGATCTTGCAGCTTCTCTTCAGCCTTCTGCTCGATGCGGCGTTGAATGTTCGACGTCTTGCGGGCAGTGAGAGCGTCCTCATTCATGACCGGCCGGAAGGTCGCCAGCGAGATGCAGCCGCTGATGTCGCGATGTTGCTCGATCAGTTTGTTCTGAATGCGACGCACGACTTCTTGTCGCTCAGAGAAGATGAGTCCGTCTTCTGCCGGCGAGCGGAGCTTGTTCGGGAATCGAATGACGATGTCGACCGGCACGATGCCGCCGATTTGCTCTTCAACGAAGCGGTAGTCCTTCACGACTTGCGAGGACTCCGGGAAGTAGCGAATCGCCTTAGTTTCGGTCTTGAACCAAAACAGTCCGGCTGAGCACACCGCAGCGATCGTCACACACGCGAACGAAACCAATCCGTGCCGCATGACGAGCTTGCTCGCGATGCGCTCCCAAGTGCGGCTCGATTTCTCATCTTCACCGCCGAGCGCGATCTTCTTCGGCAGATACGAAAGCAGCGGGGGCAAGCCATACAGCGTGACGACGTAGCCAATTAGCGAGCCCAGCGCGGAGTACTTGCCGAAGTCATAGACCGGAGTCAGCGAGCTCGACATGAGCGACGCTAATCCGAACGCACCGGTGAGCGCTGCGAGGAAGCAAGGCATCGTCGCCATGCGGATTGCTTCAGAGACTGCGGTCTCCGGGTTCTTCTTCGCTGCGTAACGCCAGTAGCTAACGACATGCACTCCGGCTTCCATCGTCGTGACAAGCAGCAATGTCGGCATCACGACCAACACCATATTCATTGACCCGCCCATTGCAGGAACGAGCGATGAGGTCAGCAGCACGGTGTAGTAAGCACCAAAGAGCACGATCGCGGTCAGTCGCTTGCTCTTGAGCATCAGCAGCGCGAGCACCGCGCCAACCAATCCCGAGAATGCGATCAGCGAACGGCCCGGCAGCCACCAAATGGGGTAAGCTTTATTCCATGCAGCGCGCTTCACCGCCTGATTGAGTTCAGAGTTCGCGACGGGACGACCTGCGAGATGCAATGACTCCGGCGCGATTCCAATTTCTGCTGTGACGCCGCGCAGAAGCTGCAGCGTTTCTGTCGCGTCAGCCATACCTCGTTTGCTGAGCACGACCGCAACCGCGATTGGCGATCCTTGTGCAAAGAACGCGCGTTCGATCAAGCGCTCGCCGCTCGATGACTTCAAGCTCTCAGCCAGTTTGATGGCCTGCTGAGTCTGCTCGGCACGCGGCATCATGCGCGGCCATTCCAACTGAGCGTGATGCACTGGCAGCGCCACAAACGGCTCAGCCTTCGCGCCCTCAACGATCGACTGCGCGAGTTTGTATTTCGACGCGTCTTCGTCCGGTTGCCACTCAATGAAGGGGCCGAAGACTCGCGGTTCGACTTTGAGTTCAGATTTCAATCGCTCTTGCAGCAGCTTCAGCGTCTCGGCTTCTGCTGCTTGTCCGTGCTCAGTCAGCGCCAGCTTGAGCGAGCCAGTTCCGACCAAAATGCCCTGCAAGCGATTGAGTGCTTCCTCATGCGGAATGTTCTCGGACTCGATCTTTCGCAGCAGTTCTTGAGGAGTAACGACTCTTTCAACCTGCAACAGACCGCCGCGTTTAATGCCATCAGCATCGGGCACGCCTTCGAGGCGATCGACGAGCCAGTTCACGCGCGGGTCATTCAGCGAGCTGCCCTGCCAAGTGACGATGACGCTCTCGCTCGCGGAGAAATTGGAGTGAAACCAATCGAGCGTTTTGACATTCGGGTCGTCAGCCGGAACCCAATTCTTGATGTCGTTATTGAGATGAGTTCCGCGCAGCGCCCAGATCGCGGGCGGCAGCAGGGCGACAAGCGCCACGAGAACCCAGAGGCCCATTCCGTGCCCCCACGGATCCTTCCGATCTAAGAAGTGCGTCATGCGGATAACTCAAACTGCGTTAGGAGCAAGAACGGCCGGCGATGGCTCCTCAAGCAAGCCTGTGCTTGCTCCGTCGTCAACAGCGAGCGGCTGTCGCCAACTCGATGAGGCAGGCTCTGCCTGCGATGTCGCCGAACGATGATGCGTCGTGATGGATGCTGATTCCGCGTCTTCCAACGAAGGGTGCGGGCAGCGGAAGTCCTCTTCGGGCTTTCGGAGTGCATGAGACAGACGGCATGTTTGATTCACCGCATCTCATGCACTTAGCAAGACGGACGAAGGAGTTCGCAGTCCCGCTCAATTCAATCGGAGTGAACCGCCCTCATTCGTTGTTTACGTGAGAGCCGGCTCTACTCACTGAATCGTCAGCACGGAGGCGAACGGTGAAAGGCATGCTTCGACCGTTACCGATTGATGCGAGGATTCTGACCGTCAGGGGCATCGTCGCGAGAGTGGTCAGACTCTGCGGATGATGCCGCTTACTCGGGGCGAGTGTCCCGGAAACGGCGCGAGGACAGCAAGTCCAACAAAGAGACGAACTGCCGCAAGTTGCACTCAAGGCAGAAACATTCGCGAGCAATCGGCACATCTTCCGCAAACAGCCTTGAGCGAATGTCCGTCGAAGCCGGAGTGGTTGAATTCTTACCGGCTTGACGGACCGGAAGTCGGTCAGACAGCGGCTCGTCGGTCCGTTTTCCTCTGTCGCTCCCCGTATGGTAAGAGAGCCCGTCAGTTGCTCGGCTCGCCTTCGATCCTGTGTGAGTTATGAACTCGGTCTGAGTCGATCTGCCTTTGGCGTTTTCTGCGTGCCGAATTGTGACGGCGTTCTCGACCTTGTTTGAGAACCTCATCCCGCTGAGGCTCGGGATGGAATCCCAAGCTACTTGTCCGAACGGGAGTCCGTCAGGATCAGTGCCTGCTGAGGCGAGCGATTCAATCAGCGTGCGGGTGCATTTTTTATTTCAGGGGAGAGATGCTTATGAAGTTGCTGGCCGCAGTCGCGTTCATGGGAGTGATGCTGAGCAACGTTGATGCTGCTGAGATCACCGTGCGGAAGACGGAGTTTCTCTACGAGTCAGCTTCGTTTCCGAGTTGTCATGCTTCGACGATTGCCGAGTCTGCGAACGGCAAGCTCGTCGCAGCTTTCTTCGGCGGCACTCACGAAAAGCATTCCGATGTTGGGATATGGGTTTGCCGACTCGATGACGGAAAGTGGACGGCGCCAGTCGAAGTGGCCAATGGCGTGCAGGCAGACGGCAAGCGGCATCCCTGCTGGAACCCCGTCTTGTTTCAACCGCGAGCGACAAACGGAACCGCTGCGCCGCTGATGCTCTTCTTCAAAGTCGGGCCGTCGCCGAGCACATGGTGGGGCGAACTGAAGACAAGCACCGACGACGGCAAAACATGGAGCGAAGCGCGGCGCTTGCCCGAAGGCATTCTCGGCCCCATCAAAAACAAACCGGTGCAACTGCCGAATGGGGACATCCTCAGTGGCACAAGCACCGAGCACGCCGGCTGGCGCGTGCATTTCGAACGCAGCAGTGATCTTGGCAAAACATGGACGAAGACCGAGTCGCTCAATGACGGAAAGACGATCGGGGCAATTCAGCCGAGCATTCTGTTTCTCGGCGGAGACAAGTTGCTGGCCGTCGGCCGGACTCAGCAGAAGCGAGTCTTTCAGATGGCATCGAACGACGGCGGCAAGTCATGGGGCGAACTCTCATTGACCGCGCTGCCGAATCCGAACTCCGGCACGGACGCGGTGACGCTTGCAGACGGCCGGCAATTGATCGTCTTCAACAACACCGAGAAGGGACGTTCTCCCTTGAACGTCGCGATCTCGAAAGACGGAGCCAATTGGGAGATTGCGGTCGCTCTTGAAACGGATGCGGGCGAGTACAGCTACCCGGCGGTCATTCAAACGAAGGACGGAGCGGTGCACGTCACTTACACATGGAAGCGGCAGCGCGTGAAACATGTGACGCTGGATGTGAAGTAGACCGATCGCGACATCGCAAATTCTTCGGTGCGATGCCGCTACTTCTCGGTCGCAGGTAACAAAAGTTGCACTTCGACTTTGACGGTCTCGCCTTTGCGGACCGAGATGCTCTGCGACTTCTTCATCTGCCCCGCTGCGTGAGCGACATCCAGTTGCAGTTCACCGACCGGAACGCCTTCAAAACGAAACGTTCCGGCGGTCTCTGTCACGCTGAAGAACGGATGATCGAAAACGTAGATGAAGGCCCGCATGTTGCCGTGATAGACGCAGCCCAATGTCACTGGAGTCTGAATGCCGGTCGGCTTCTTGAAGAGGTAGATGAACTCTCCGCCCGACAGCAGGTTCTCGTTGAAGTCAGCAACGGGATGAGCGGCTCGCACGTTGTGAGTTCCTCCGTCGTTGTTGAGGAACTTGACCGAAGTGCCAATGCGAACGGCCGTCGTCTCGGGACTGAATTGAAAGTCGCGCTGATCGATGACGGCCTCAATCGGTTTCGTCGGCGGTTTCAGTCCTTTGAGCTGCATTCCGCGCAGGGCAACGACCGCTTCAGCAACGGCCATATCGCCCTTCTTGCGGACATAGAACCTCGATAGGCGCCAGCGCGGCAAGTCGGCGGCTTGAATGACGACTTTGCCTTCAACGGTGCCGCTTTCGAGATCTGCCGCGAGCGTTTCTGCTGCGGCAAAAATCAGCAAGCAGGACGCAACGAATGGGAAGCGACGGGACATTGCAGAGAGTCCTTAGGAATAGTCGGCGAAGAACTTCCGATTTCGCGTCGCGTAGGTTGGACGCCTACGTCCGACAGCGACGCAGCACGGACGTAGGCGTCCATGCTACGAATCCGGGAAGTTATTCTCCGACTATCCCTTCGTTGTCGATTTCGGTGACGACCATCAAACAGAAAACCCTCGACGGAAGACCGTCGAGGGTTTGCAGATTCATCGATGATCAGAAGCAGAGGAAGTTAGTCCTCTTCTGCACCGGCAGGGCCGTGATCGATGCAGTCTTCGTCGTGCCACAAAGGCAAACCTGCGGCATAACGAGCAGCGAGCATCACAACCTTTTGCTCTGAGCCGGGCTTCGCCTCGGTCGGACATGCAGGGTCAATGCCTAACGCCTCGAAGTCGATCTCAGGAAATTCGCATTCCTCATCAGATGCGAATCCAGCGTCGACGTCGTCAAGTTCCGTGCTTGAGTAGCCCATGAATTTAGCTCCATTCAATGGAAACAAAATGAACCGGGAATATTGTGAGAAGCAGTCATCGATGACATCTCAATGACTGACGCAAAACGCTCGGAGTAACCAGTTAGTTACGCGGTCGTTGCGGCGAAGGAGGGAGCGAACCACTTTGATGAGCTGAGAGAGCTTGATTAGCCGAGCTCGGTATCACATTGGGTTCTGCGGTGCCGCGATGAGCGAAAAGGCGGGAAAGTACAGGCGGGACGGGGGCGGATTCTTAGAAGCGCCAAATTGAATGTCAACAACTTTTTCGGTAACTCAACAAGAAGCATGACACTCCTTTTCCCTGCCTTTTTCGGCCTAACTGAACTTATTCCCGCGACGGACGAGTGACCTGATAACGCTTCAGCTTGCGGTCGAGCGTTGAACGCTCGATGCCCAAAATCTGAGCCGCAAGCGACTTGTTCCAGTTGGTCCGTTCGAGCGTCGACAGAATATGTTCGCGCTCCAGCCTGTCGAGACTTTGATCCGCAGTGACCGCAACAACTGGCTGAATCGCTTCCGGTGTTGACGATAGGGTCAGAGTGGAAAGATGGATGTCCTCGGCCTCGATCAAATCTCCCCGCGCCAAAATCACCGATCGTTCGATCGTGTTCTGTAGCTCGCGGACATTGCCCGGCCATTCGTAGACACACAGCTTTCGCATCCCATCTTCGGTAAAGCCGCGAGTCCGTCTTCCGACCTTTGTCGTGAACTTCTGCAAGAAGTAAGTCGCGAGCATCGGAATGTCTGACGGATGTTGCCGCAGTGACGGAGCCGCGATCTCAACCACAAACAGACGGAAGAAGAGATCGCGTCGAAACAACTTCTCTTCGACCATTTGTTCGAGGTCTCGGTTCGTTGCTGCGACGACTCTCACGTCAACTTCGATCGGCGTGTTACCGCCGACTCGTTCGAAGGGATGACCTTCGAGCACTCGCAAGAACTTCGCCTGAATCGAAAGGCTCATCTCTCCCACTTCGTCTAAGAACAAAGTGCCACGATGAGCCTGCTCGAACTTCCCAATCTTTCGGCTCGTCGCTCCGGTGAATGAACCCTTCTCGTGCCCGAAGAGTTCGCTTTCGAGGAGCGACTCGGACAACGCTGCGCAATTCATGCAGACGTAGGGACCGCTGCGTCGATCGCTGCCAAAATGAATGCCGCGAGCAATTAACTCTTTTCCGACGCCGCTCTCACCTCGGATCAAGACAGTGGCGTTCGTCGGCGCAACTCGCGCAATCGACTCGCGCAATGCCTGCATCGCGGGACTATCGCCGACGAGATCTGACTCGATCGCCAATTGATTGCGCAGTGAGTCTGCTTCATTCCAAGCACGAGCGAGTCCGTCTTCGAGTGACTCGCGTTCTTGAAGATGATCGAGTGCCAGTGCGCATTGATCCGCAACGGCGAGTGCGTACTCAAGATCGTCGGCATCGAGCGTCTTCGAGCCGTGAGTAGTGTAGAGATGAATGACTCCGTGAATGGTGCTCGTCGTGCGAATTGGGGCACAGATCACGCTCGACGCTTGCAGTTTCTGCAAGCTCTCGTGCCCCCCGAGTTGACTGTCATTCGGAATGTCCCGCGCGAGAATTGCTTGCCACTCTTGCAGCACGCTGTCGGTCAGAGAGCTTGAGACCTTCTGATAGACCTCATTGCCCTTCGATCGATACGCGACGAGTCGCAGTTGGCTCGTTGCCGGTTTCTCGACATTGCGCGGCAAGAGCAGCACCGCGCCGATGTCGACATGCAGCGCATCAAGCAGTCCGTCGAGCACAACTTCAGAGAGCAGCTTCGCGTCCTTTGCTGCTCCCATATCGAGTGCGAGTCGATAGAGCCGCGCTAACTCTTGAGTGTTGCGATCGCGCCCGATCTCTTCGGCACTACCGCCCGAGTGATAGCGCGTCTTGCGGCGGCGATAGACGATCTCGGGCTCAGTGGCTGCACTCGACTTCTTGCGGCTGCCGTCGAAGGTGTCAGTGTTTTCATCGAGATCGAGGAAGTGCTCTTTCGACCGCGAAATGTCACTGGTGAAGACGAGAAAGAACTCACCGATTCGGATCTCGTCGCCCTCAATTAACGGAGTGTCTTTTGTTACTCGAACTTCGCCGATCATCGTGCCATTGCGACTCTCGAGATCGCGCACGATCCAGCGCCCGGAGTTGAAGAAGACTTCGCAGTGATGACGGCTGCAAAGGTCATCGGGAATGACGATGCGATTGGTCGGAGCACGCCCAATCGTTGTGACAGCACTGGGCGAAAGCCGGAAAACGTTCAGCCACTTTATCTCATCACGCAGGATCAAATAGATGAGGTCGTCCTGTGAGGAATCACTTGAGACATTGGTTTCGACTGCAGGCATCTTGGGCTAAGTTCCGGTTGGTTGTGCAGGCTAATGGTGCGATCCCGGTCGCAAGATTTCAGGCGGTGAGCGGCGTCTGAGTACGACAGTTTCGAACGATAGCTTCGAAGTCGAATCGAAAGAAACAGGCAACGTCGCTTCACGACCGATCGCGGCTGCCAGTTAGTCGTCGCCTACCTCTGCGTCGTTCCTAAAACACTTTGAGATTTGAGATGCCCGAATACTCGACCCGCCTGTTGTTCCGCCCGGAGACCGAAGCTCAGAGATTCTTGCCCGAAGGGCCGTATCCGATTGGCACTGGTTTGTTGAGTTGGGTCGCCATTCAGCATGGCAAGACGGCACAAGCTGGCTCGCTCAACGTGCTCGATTTGACGAGTGGCAACAACACGCGGTTTGATCTGCCGGGACGTCCCGGATTCGCCTTTCCGACCAATCGCGACGGCGAATTTGTCATCGGGCTTGAGCGTGAACTCGGGTTGTTCAATACGCGCGACGGAGGTTGGAACGTCATCGAGCGCGACATCGACTCTGCGGTCAGCGGCACGATTATCAATGACGGAGTTGCGTTCGACGGCGGTCTGATTTTCGGCTGCAAGGATCTCAAGTTCGCCGAGCAGAAAGCGGGGCTCTATCTGTGGCGCCGCCGCGATCGAAAGCTCATTCAACTTCGCAACGATCAGATTTGCTCGAACGGCAAAGTCATCGTCGGCAATGGTGATCGAGTCACGATGTTCGACATCGACTCGCCGAAGAAGACCGTCGTGCGCTACGACATCGACGTTGCTGCCGGAACTGCGACGCTGCATCCCGAACCGGTCGTTGACTTGCGAGCCGGCTCTGTCTTCCCGGATGGAATGATTGCTACACCGGACGGAAGCGGCGTCATCATCGCCTTCTATAACCCGGCGGATGTCGACTTCGGCGAAGCGCGCCAGTACTCGCTGAATGGAACGCTCGAAGCTGTTTGGAAGACCGAGCGATCTCCGCGCGTCACTTGCCCGCAACTCGTGCGGATGGCTGATGGAGTGAAGCTGATTCTCACAACCGCTGACGAAGGCATGAGCCCCGAGCAACAAGCGCGTCACACAAACGCCGGTTGCCTCTTCATCGCCGATACCAACTTTACGTCGTTGCCGGACACTCCCGTCTTCGTGCTCTGAGAAATGCACCGCAGTGAGTTGCGGAACGGCAATCTCTCGGTTGTCGGCGAGCATGAGATGCGATGAGTGACCGATTCGGGGTCACGTGACTGCCCGGCGCAAGCTCTATCAGGAGCTGACGGTTCTGCTTGCGTGCTGCTAATCGGCAACGCAGCGGAATCTCGCAACAACCCGGCGAAAGTTGAGCGGCGCGCCAAAAACCCGTGCTCGTTCGGCGACTCGATGCAGTGCGTAGCGTGCTGTCTCGGCAGACCTTATAGAGTCGGCCAGCTCGGTAATTTCTCTGGATTGGAATAACTGGGCAATTTCGTGGCGGCGACGAGGGCGTGCTGATCAGTCGAAGGCAATCTCATTGCGAGTTCTTGCAGGCCCACTCTGACTCACCATTCGCGGTTTGCGCAGAGGCCGATCTGCGTCTGCGATACCGGTTGAGGAGAGCGCTGCTTTCGAAAACTTACTTGAAGGCGCCATGAAGCAACTCACTCATCGAACTGACGCACCGCGTCTGCGGCGACTTCAACTGAGCACATCCACTCTCCACTTCACTAACTAAGGATCGACTCATGCGACGTTTTGTGGCTCGAGCAGTCTATGGAGCAGGCTTGCTGGCATTTGGCGGCCTGACGTCAGAAGCCGTCTTAGCGCAGACAACTCAGCCGTCCGCGCCGAAGCCGGACTATCCGCCGTTCTCGCAAGTGTTGGAGCAATACAAGCAGGTCAGCGTCGCTCCCGACGTGCGCCCGTTATGGACTCTCTACAAGCACATCAAAGACGAGCGAGTGCTGGCCGAGTTGCCGCCGCATTTCGCGAGTCAGCGTTATTACATCGCCCCGACCGCAGCCGGCGGCGAGACCTATGCCGGTCTGCAAGCAGACCCGATCTACGCTTACTTCCGGAAGTACGGGACGCGATTGGCGCTCATCGCTCCGAACGTCGATATCCGTTCGACGGGCGACAGCGAGTCGAAGTCGTCGGTCAATCGGCTCTTCACCGACAGCGTGATCCTCGAAACGCAGATCATCACGATGGGGCCGAATGGCGGTCCTGTAATCGATCTTACTTCGATCCTCGTGAACAACTCGCCGATGTTTTTTGCTGGCTCGATGATGGGCGGCAGCTATCGCATCGCGAATCCCGGTTTGATCACTCATAAGAAGATCAAAGCCTTTACCGACAACGTTGAGATCGCGATTGAAGCGCCGATCCTCGAAGGTCGCAGCGACGGACAGAAACTCAAGACGCTGCACTACTCGATCAGCGTCATTAACCCGAGCCCCTCGTATCAGCCGCGAGCTGCTGATCCGCGCGTCGGGTACTTCGTCACTCACTACACCGATCTCGGTAAGTTTAAGAGCGGCGAGACGCGAGTTCGTTACATCAATCGATGGAATCTGCAGAAGCGCGATCCGTCGCTGAAGCTGAGTCCGGCTGAGAATCAAATCGTCTTCATTCTCGAGCACACTGTTCCGGTGCGCTATCGACGATGGGTCGCTCAGGGCGTGCTTTCATGGAACAAAGCCTTTGAGAAAGTCGGCATCCTTGACGCGATCAAGGTTGAGTTTCAGGACGCGAAGTCCGGCAAGTTCATGGACGTTGATCCGGAAGACGTGCGGTACAACTTCGTGCGATGGCTCAACAACAATCAGGGAACCGCGATCGGCCCGAGCCGCGTGAATCCGCTGACCGGTGAGATCCTCGATGCAGACATCATTCTGACCGACGGATGGATTCGGCACTTCCGCATGCAGTTCGAAGACATCCTGCCGTCGGTCGCGATGGAAGGCATGACTCCCGAATCGCTCGCATGGCTTGCGACGCGCCCGCAATGGGACCCGCGCGTGCGACTGGCTTCACCGTCTCGTCGAGTGGAGATCATGCGCGAGATTCAGCGCGATGCCCGATTGCCATTGGCCGGTCATGCCGCGGGTCGAGTGAACTCGAAGCAACTCGGTGACGACGTCTACGACGGCTTGATCGGTCGTCAGTCGCAGACCAATGGACTGTGCCTCGCTGCTGAAGGGCTCTCGTTAGATCTCGCACTCGCGCATATGGAGTTTCTGCTACAGGAGCAGGCTCAAGGCGAGAAGAAGGACGAGAAGAAAGAAGACAAAAAAGAGGAACCGAAGAAGGACGAAGCAATGCTCGACGGCATGCCTGAGTCGTTCATCGGTCCGCTGTTGGCAGAGCTTGTTGCTCACGAAGTCGGACATACGCTCGGCCTGCGTCACAACTTCAAAGCGTCGAGCGTCTATGACCTCAAGACGATCAACAGCAACGAGCTGAAGGGCAAGAAGCCGCTTGCCGGTTCGGTGATGGATTATCTGCCGATCAACTTCAACGCAGGCAGCGGCGAAGTGCAGGGCGATTGGTCGATGACGGGCATCGGTCCTTACGACGAGTGGGTGATCGAGTACGGCTACACCTTCGGCGATACGAAGGCGGTGCTTGCACGAGTCAACGAGCCAGAACTCGTCTTCGGTACTGACGAAGACACTGGCGGTCCCGATCCTCGATCACGCCGCTACGACTTCTCGAAGAACCCGCTCGACTACGCGCAAGATCAAATGCGACTGGTGAAGAAGGAGCGCGAGCGTTTGCTGAAAGCATTCGTGAAGGATGGCGAGAGTTGGGCGCGAGCACGTTATGGCTACGACCTAACGCTCAGTCTTCAGACGCGGTCGTTGAGCATGATGGCGAACTGGATTGGCGGCGCGTTCACGAACCGTTCGATGAAGGGCGACAAGAACGCTCCGAAGCCGATCGAAGTTGTGCCGGCCGAGCGTCAACGCGCGGCGTTGAAGTTCGTCATCGACAACTCGTTTGCGGATGAGGCTTACGGACTCAATCCCGAACTGGTGACGCACCTCAATATCGACAAGTGGATCGACGAAGGAGCGAGGGCGTTTCGTGAAGAAGAGACGTATCCGATTCACGATCGGGTGAGCGGCATTCAAGCGTCCGCAATGTCGATGATCATGAACCCGACGACGCTGCGTCGCGTGTTCGACAACGAACTGCGAGTCCCGGCTGATCAAGACGCACTGACGCTGCCGGAAGTCCTGACGACGATCACCGAAGCCGTTTGGGGCGAGCTGAAAGAGAACCCGCAAAAGCAGTTCACAGCGCGCGTCCCAATGGTTTCAACGCTGCGTCAGAACTTGCAGCGCGAGCACATCGATCGCTTGATCGATCTCGCGGTGCCGGGTGATGCGATGACTGAGGCCTATAAGCCGATCTCGAATTTGGCGTCGGTCGAACTCAATCGCATCAACGAGCGAGTGACGCGAATCCTCAATGAGGCAAAGGACAAAGTTGATCCTTACACGCTGGCGCACCTTGAGAAGCTCAGCGAGAAGATCAAGAAGCTGAAGGACTCGCAGTTCATCTACAACGCGAACTCCATCGGCGGCGCAGGAGCCGGCGGATTGATCTTCTTGCTCGGCAACGAACCGCGACCGGCGCAAGCACCGTTCGTCCCGGCTCCGACCAATCCGGCGCCGAGCAACGAGTAAGACTGTTAGTCAAAGCGTTGCCGTTTGAAGTTCAAATCGAGAAGCCCTGCAGAGTTCGCTCCGCAGGGCTTCTTCGTTTTCATGCTCACATCACTGACGGAGAGCAACGACCGAGTTTGTTGCTCCGCCGAAAAGGTCTAACGCGGCTCTGCCTGAGACCGACGAGCTTCAGGAATGCCGCATCGAGTTGCAGTCGAGTCGACTCTTCATTCATCCGTAGGGAGCCGCTTTTCAACAGTCCCGCTTACCTGCGGTTAGCAATGCCAAACTGCGGATGTGCCCATGTAAGTCGAATGACATGTAAAAAGAGTTCCCTAAAACGACTTGCACAAGAACCCGACACGGAACTCGTGAGCGTCAGACTGAAGTCACATTGCCAATAGTCGGAGTGCGGGCAACGTTGCAGGAGTCAGAACTCTGACGAGTCTTGCGATAGGGACTTCCGGATCTCGGCCATTCGTGTTGATGACAGTGAGCGGCAAGGCGCTAGCCGCCGGTTCTGGCCGCATTCAGAACCCGCGGCTAGCGCCTTGCGGCTCACTCAACACAAGACTCAACACGAATGGCGGAGAGCCGGACTTCCTAAAGCTGGCTGTGCCCGCACCCCAGAGGAAGAAGGGAATCCGGCAAGGCATTCTCTGCGACGTTCGTTCCTCTGCGGTTGATCAAATCGGACGATGAACCGCAGAGGAACGAACAACGCAGAGATGCGGGATTGCAATCCGTCTTCAAAAGAAACACACGGAGTGCAGCAGATACGAAGGAAGAAGATCTCTGCCGTTCGCCTCAAAACGTCACCGAGAGGAATTCAACCGGCGCTGCCTCTGACGCATGGTCGAGCGAATCCTTGCTCGAACTGGCGTTTCGATTTCTGGCACCCTTCGCGGCTTTCGGCATGAGAGCTTCGAGCTTCGCGAGATGCTCACTGTTTTCCTGAAAGGCCATGAGACGCCGCTGATAGCTCGCGTCGGTCTTTGTGCAGAGCAAGGTGTGAGGCGACTTTGCCTTGATCGTCTGATGCTTAAGGTCGCAGCGTGAGGAACTGATCTGCGACTCAAGATGACGACGAGCAGCTTCTGGTCGCGCAAAGGCATGTGACTGCTCAGTGGCGTTTTGCAGGAACGCATTCAGTTCTTGGCAGTCGCGGCACACCATTCTGCCAAAGCACTTCACATTGGCATCCCGAGTCCAGTCGATGGGCGGTTGCGGCGGCACTTCAATAAGCTTCTTGAGTTCGCCGGTGGCATGCGCATGCAGACGCTTGCGAGCGTCGCCGAGCAGCCCGTTGATCGCCGGAGACGCAAACAACTCTTGAACGGCCGGGATCACCTTTGTGTGTAAGTCGTAGCGTTTCGGCTGCACGATCACGCTCTTGATGAATTGGTCAAGACGCTCCGCATCACCGACTGCTGCCAGACTCAGGATCAATGGCACGATCAAGTCGTCCTGCTTGAGATGGGAGGTTCGCCAATCGTCGATGGGCACGTTGTCGAAACTGTGGATGGCTGCGGTCATCTCATCGGTCAAAGCACGACAAACCGCGACCCGTTCAGGAGTGGGCATTGGACCGGAGCAACACAACTGTCTCAGCAAGTCTGCAAAGTCGCTGATGGATTCCGACCTTCGTTCGGGCTGATTGCGTTTTCCCTCGAAGCACTTGAGCAATGACGATCGAAACGGCTCCCATCCGATCTGATTCATCAGCGTCACAAGCGCTGCGCCTTCCTCGCCACAACACTCAGTGGGCAAGACGTGTCTGAGAAAGGTCTTCGCTAAAGCCGCGTCCTGAAGTGCGGCAATCGCGTCCGCCATTTTCAATGATCGTTTCGACTCATTCTTAGCAGTGCGTCGGTACCAAACTTCGGTGCGTTTCGTCTTGCCCCAATGCTTGAGGATGGCTGCCGCAAAGTCGCGACACTCCTTTGAACTCTCGGGATGAGGCGTCTCATCGATCAGCGTCTGCAATCGCGGCAGCGCGAGATCCGGGCCCTCTTTAGCGAGCACAGCAAGGGTTCCGGCTTTCGGCCAAATGACGACGCACGTGCGGCGATACCAGCGCTCCATTGTCGCGCCTTCGTTGCCCGTCGCCTCAGTCACAGTTTGCTTTCGCGGCCAATCTTCAAGCGGATCTTTGGCGACGAGCTCCGCCACTTCGACTGTCAGAAAGTCATAGATCGCCGGCTTTCCGTTGAGGCTGCAGAAGCAGTTGATGTCCCAGCGCTCGTCATAGACCTCTTCAAAATCGGCGGACTCAACGTCGGCGTCGCTGAACTCGTCGTCATCATCCCAATACCGTCGCGATCGACGAGACGGGAACGTCACCGTGCTGTAATCAGGACTGCCCGATTGCATGATCTCGAGCGCGGCCAGTTGAGCTTCAAAGCCGCCCTGTTCGCAGGCGAGCCCGATCGCGTCGACCATCTCGCTGTCATGTCCTTTGAGCATCCCGAGCGTCAGTCCCTCGTGCGAATACTCATGAGCCAGTGGAATCGCGATCTTCTCCTGCGTGCCCTCTGCAAAGATCTGAATCAGCAGTTCGCTGAGATACTTAATGCTGCTGAACTGCTTAGGGCCGGCCGGTTGCTTCTTCAGACGAGGGACCGAGAGGTTGTAGACGAGGCACACTCGGTAGCCGGATTCAACTGGCGTGACCTCATGCAAACAGTCCGCAAAGAAGGCTGCATATTGAATGCTGGAGGTCGATCGCTTGCTGTCGAAGCTGATCCGTTCGGTCTGCCCCGCGTGCGAGACAACAAGCTCTCCGCCTTTGTGCTTTGAGGGCAGTGCGATCACGAGCGTCGCAAACATGCCCGGTGCTTTTTCGGTATCGCGATGCGCGGTGAAAAAGCTGCCCTTCTCGTAGACGAGCAGCTTGTAGAAGTCGGCTTTGATGTCTTGCTTGATGCCGAACTCAGCCGCGATTTCGTCAGCGACATCTCTCACAAAGTTCGGCCAGTCGGAGTTCGTGAAGGTCACAGCTTGATCCCCGATCTGCCAAACGCGGCGGACCGAAGTGTCGAGAACCGTCTCCTCGCCGAGTCCATACGGAGCTTGCTCTGCCTGCTTGATCAATCGTTTGGCTGCGGCTGCTGAGATAGGCAAGCCGATCTCTCCGAGGCCGGTGATCTCGAGACCCGGCGAGATGATTGGCATCTCACCGCTGACGCAGAAGTTCGTCGCTTCCCCGACATTGGCCAGCGCTCTCAACAATTGGTCCTGCGGTCTTTCAACAGCCACTTTCTGCCTCCTGCAATTCCCCAAAAAACGACATCGTCAACGAACTACGGCATGCACAAATCTTGGAGTCGCGCGCCTCGGCTCACTACGGCTCACCGAATAAAGAAAGGTGTAGAGCCAACATCATTTCATCGCGTGCCGGCGAGCGACTCAGCAGGTTTGCGAGCGCAGATCGCTGTCCATTCCTAAGGATGTACCCGTCGCAATCCTGACTGCGCGAGTCCGAATTCAACAGCGCATCGAGCGTGCTGATCGCGATGCGTGCGAGTCTCTGTTTTCGCTTCGAGGCTGCAATGATTCGCCGGATAGCAGGACAGCGCCATGTCCTTCGCTCGTTTAGCCGCATGGCCAACGGCCCGCGCTGCTCGGTGTCAAGCACACGTTCCGACAGCAGACGATCGCCAAATTCAAATTCAGCTGTTTGTTGGCGGAGCGTGAGTTTGAATCCGCAAAGCGCGGCCCGCTGGGCACGCGGGTAAACGAAATGTTGAACTTGGCGCAGTCCAAATAGGCTCCCAGTTGCGCGGAACGATCTCAAACAGGAATAAATGATGCGCTGGATCTTGTTGGCGTTGATGTCACTTTCATTACAAGCAAATGCCGCCGAGCGTTTCATCGTCGAAGACGGGCAGCCTCGCGCGGAGATCGTGATCAGCGCGCAGGCCCTGCGAACGACGCGGCTCGCTGCTCATGAATTGCAGGACTACATCAGCAAGATCAGCGGGGCTCGGCTGCCGATCGTCACTCTGCCTTCGGGAACTGCGACGAAGATCTTCGTCGGCAAGAGCGAGTTCACCGAGCAGCTCGGTGTCGGGGTCGAGGCGCTGAAGGACGGCGCTTATCGAATTAAGTCCGGCGCGGATTGGTTGGCGCTCGTCGGTGAGGACACCGAGTTCATGCCGCTCGAACCGTGGGCCAAGAACAATGCAGAGATCGTGAATGGCAAAGCTCAGGCGCAGTGGGAGCAAATCCTCGGCGCGAAATATGGCTTGCCGAATCTGCTGATCTACAAAGATCGCATCGCTCAGAGGCAGTTGATGCCCGCGAATACGAACGACGGCTACTTCTGGGCTCAGGATGAACGCGGCTCGTTCAACGCTGTGTGCGGATTATTACAGCGACTCGGCGTCAGATGGTTTGCACCCGGTGAGATCGGCGAAGTCGTGCCATCTCTGAAGAGCATTGCTCTGCCGAATGTCGACGAGACGGTGAAGCCCGACTTCTCCGTGCGTCGCTTCAATGTGCGCTTCGCGGTGAATACGCCGAACGTCGTGAAGTGGGCGATGCGATTAGGTCTGCGCGACCCGTATGGCATCGAGGCGGCGCACGGACTCGACACGATGACCAATCGCGATGAAGTCTTTGCCGAGCATCCCGACTGGTTCGCTCTCTATGGCGGCAAGCGCCGCTTTCAGGCGCGGCAGAACAATCAACTCTGCTACTCGAATGAGGAGTTCTTTCGCGAGACCGTCCGGTATGTCCGAGCCCAGTTCGATCACTTCAAAGTCGACTATGTCTCGGTGATGCCGCCCGATGGCTACACCGCGATTTGCCAATGTGAGAAGTGCGCCGGTCAAGACTCGCCGGAACGCGAGCAGCGCGGACTGGCATCGGATTACGTTTGGGGCTTCGTCAATCGCGTCGCGAAAGAAGTCGGCAAGACGCATCCTCATAAGAAGGTGCTGAACTGCGCCTATGGGATCTACACCTTGCCGCCACTGAAGATTGAGCGACTCGAACCCAATGTCGCGGTCTCGATCGTTGGCGGTCGGCGTCCGGTCAATAACCGCGCTGCCGAACAAGAAGACTGCCGCAAGCTGCGCGAAGCATGGCTCGCAAAAACGAGCAACCCGCTGATCATCTTCGAGAACTATCCCTTCACGGATCGCGGATGGTACTTGCCGTCGTTCACACCGCATTCACTCGGCGAAAGCATCAATGCGACGAAGGGTTATTCGCAGGGCGAAGACATTTGGCTGACGGTGCGGCAGGACTTCGAGCAGACCGGAATGGGTCTCAATCACTTCCTCATCTACTTCACTCAGATGATGTATTGGGGCGGCAAGAACGCCGACGTTGATGCGCTGTATCGCGATTACTGCCACTTGTTCTACGGCCCTGCCGAGCACGAGATGCGGGCCTTCTTCGACTACTGCGAAGCCAATTGGCAGGCGACGGAGAAAGAGAAGTCAAAGGCCGACGAAGCACTCGCGCTCTTTGCGAAAGCTCAAGCGAAAGCTGAACCCGGTTCGGTCTATGCGAAGCGACTCGCGCTGATCGACGACTACCTCAAAGGACTGCGCAGCAAGAGTGCTCAGCTCGGTCGCCTGCGCGGACCGGTGCCAGTCGTGCGATTGGTCGGCGAAGCTCGGAAGCCGATCGTGATTGACGGCAAGCTCGATGAAGAAGATTGGGTCAACGCCTTTCCGTCAGCGACCGTCACGCTGCGCGAACTCGAAACCGGACGGCAACCGATCTTCGGGACGACCGTGAAGTCCGCATGGCGGGGTAACAATCTCTACATCGCGTTTCGTTGCGACGAACGACCGGGCGAGAAGCTCAACATTGGAGCAACAAAGAAGGACGACTCCGCAATGTGGTACGGCGATGTCGTTGAGGTACTGCTCGAGACGGAATCGCGGTCCTACTACCAAATTGCCGTGACCCCGTCGGGAGCAATCGCGGACCTCGATCGCACGGCCAATCGCGCCTCATGGTTCAGCTGGGATTCGCAGGTCGAAGTGGCGACGCACATTGCTGACGACCATTGGACGGCAGAGCTGCGCTTCCCGATCACGAGCGACGAGAACGATCCCCTACATCAAGTGATTGGTCGCAAGCCGACGCGCAGCCTTCCATGGCACATCAACTTCTGCCGTCAGCGCATTCGAGATGACGGAGCGGAGTACTCGGCCTTCTCGCCGACGGGCGTTGATCACTTTCATGAGGTCATGAAGTTCGGCACGTTCTTCGATGGCAACAGTTTTCAGTTTGAGCATGGCCCGCCGGACGACGATTTCTTGTTGGCGATGAAGACCGCGTCCGAGTTCGCTCGCACGGGTAAGCGACAAGAAACGCTCGCCGCTTACATCAAGGCGGCTGAGGGCAAGTACTCAGTATGGCAGAAGTCTTACACACTCGATCTTGCCGCGAGCACCGCGCGAGGCATCGGGCAGCGCGATGTCGCTGTGAAACTGGCGTCGCAAATCCCCAATGAGTTCTTGCGCAAGACGGCAACGATGCAGAACTTGTTGGAAAGCAATGGTGCCGCCGACGTTGTGCGCGACTTCGCAGCCGAGCCGCTCGACAAGTGGCCGTTCTGGCAACGAGGAGCCGGGTACTTCGCGCGCGGTCGAGCCTTCTTGCAGACGAAGTCAGGCGAACGAGCGAAAGACGATTTGCAGCACGCGCTCGAATGGACGAGCGACGTTCGTTTGCGTGAATCAATCAGGCTCAGTCTCGGAGTGAACTTCGAGCGCAACCTCAACGATCCGCAAGCAGCCCGCGCGGCTTATGAAGCGGGTCTTCAAGAAGCGAAGAGTCTCGGCTCAGCAGACCAGTTTCAGATGCTGATCAACCTCGCTCGATTGCTGTCGAGCGAGCGCGAGTTCGAAGCGGCGTTGAAGACACTGCATCGAGCCGACATCGACAAACTCGGCGGCTACTGGCGCGGAGCAATGCTGCTCGCGATCGCCGAAACACAGCAAGCTGCCGGACAAACCGCTGAAGCGAAGACGACTCTGCAGAAACTGTCGACCGACGCCGCCTCAGACGAGCGACATCGCCAGCAAGCCGCAGCCCGACTGAAAGCGCTGCAATAACCCGGATGGAATCGTTCTGACATCCGCCGGAAGAGTTTTCGATAGTCGCCTTTCGCTCCGCGAAAGAGCGTCCGCATTGCGGCGTCATCACGAGTTGACGCCGCATCTGCCGCGACGCGTTTGAAGACGCACTTTCGCAGAGCGAAAGACGACCATTTGCCGCGCGCCTCAGTGCATTAATTCTTCCATGTGCGGCGCAAGAACTCGACGTAGTTCCGCCACATGATTCCTTCGATGTCGTCTTGACTGTAGCCGCGCTTCTTCAAGAGGCCCGGTAGCGTCTGCAGGTCGGCGATCGAGTTCATGTCCATCGGGGTCTGCTCGGTGCCGTAGCCGCCGTCGAGATCAGTGCCGATGCCGACATGCTTTGCGTTGCCCGCCATTTGGCAGATGTGATCGATATGGTCGCAAATCCGCTCGATCTTCAATTGGAAGTCAGCCGGCTTGCTGCGTAAGTGGACCCATCCGGGCACCATCATGATGGCGTCGAACGCCATTCCCAAAATGCCGCCGCGCTCGATCACCGCTTTGATCTGATCGTCGGCGAATTGGCGGTTCCATGGAGCAAGCGTGCGACAGTTTTGGTGACTGGCCCACAACGGACCGTCATAGACATCGAGCGCATCCCAGAAGCACTCGTCACACAGATGCGTGACATCAAGGATGATGCCGAGCCGCTGCATCTCCTTCAGCAGATCCTTTCCGAGCGGCGGCAGTGGGCCTTCAGCATCGGTGCCGTGCGCGTAACGACCGGGTCCGTAATGAGCCGGGCCGAGTGCTCGTAAGCCGTCGGCATAGCTGCGTTCCAAATGCTTGAGCGTGACGATCGAGTCCGCGCCTTCAAGGCTGAGGATGTAGCCGATTGGAAGATGCTTCGGCTTCTGACGCGACTCGACGACATACGGCGTTCCGTCGTCGCACGGAGGCGACTTGAGCCATAAGTCCAAATGCTGATCGAGCTGTGCGCGGTTCCGAATTTGGACGAGCTCATTCTGCTCCTCCATCACTCGATACCAAGAAAGCTGCCCCTGAGTCTGAGCCCATGCTTGCTCGGGCGAGTTCCATCCGGGCAAACGATGGAAGTACGGCGAATAGCGTCCGATCTGAGTTGCGACGCATAAACCGATGCGGCCCTTTCGCATCTCGGGCAAGGAAACCGTGCCGTTGCCGCGATCGACTTTGTCCTTCATGTGCTGCTCCCAGCGCCGGATGCGCTCGAGGGACCAGCGCAAATCGCGGTTCCATTCGAGAGCATTCATGCTGAGATCAAGATGGACGTCGAAGATGAAAACGGGCTCGGAAGCAGACATGAAACGGACTCCTATGTGCGAAAAACTCCATTAAATCGGAAGTCTCCGATTGATATGGGCTTTGCCTCAGACTGGCCAGTTAGGCGAGCGATCGTCGTTGATGTTCGCAGTCCCCGGCAAAGGGAAAAACTTCCCGGATCTGTAGCATGGACGCCTACGTCCGTGCGGCGTCCATGCTACGACTGCGGCGCAGCCGCCTCGTCATCGGGTCGAGCGGCAGAAGGTTGTTGCTCTCGTCCAACAAGAGGAAATGCAGGCATGCATCGCGCGGTGATGTTGCTAAATTTCCGCCCCTTTCGCGGGCGGCTGCGACATCGAGCCGGCCTGCAATTCTTCTTCCTTCCTGTCCTGATTCGGTGTTCGAGAGAAACTGTCAGAACTCGTCGTGCCGCTTGCTGGCTGTTGTCGTGAGAACGCTTACTCGTGCGTTTCTCGTCATCAGCAAGCCGCCTCAGTGATGAGCTAAGACCGTCTTGAACGAACGCCGCTAGATCTGCCGGAGTGACTCATGCCGGTCAAGGTGCGTTGCCGTGATTGCGATCATCAATTCAGTGCGCCCGACGCGGCGCGCGGCAAGTCCGTGAAGTGCAAGGAATGCGGCAAGCCCGTCAAAGTTCCGGACGGAGACGCCGAGCCGAAAAAGGCCAAGAAGGCTGAGAAGACGATCGAGGACGAAGACTTCTTCTCGCAGCTTGATCTCGACAACGTCGATCACTCCGAGAAACGCATCTGCCCGAAATGCACTCAGGACGTGACCGACGAAGACATCGAGTGCCCGCATTGCGGCGTGAATCTTGAGACCGGTCAGATCAGCACGAAGCAGAAAGAGAAGCAGAAGCTCAAGCGCCGCGGACCGGACCCGGATGAGTTCTTCAAAGTCGTCTGGCGCAGCTCGAAGGAGTTCATGATCGCGAAGAAGGGCATCGCTCTTCGGCTCGGCATGTTTTGGTCCTTCGCCATGACGATGTGTACCAGTTGCTTCTTCATGGTTGTTTGGAGCGAGAAGGCTCCGCTCGAAGTCTTCTTCAGCGTGCTCGGCGGAGTCTGCGGACTGGCTGCGGTCGGCTGCTTTTACCAATTGGCGATCGAAGTCGTTCGTCAGTCGCGCGAAGAGACCGATAAGTACGACCGGTTCGGTTTCGACTTCTTCGCTGATATCGCACTGGGACTGAAAGCTGTTTGCTGGCCGATTGCATTGTTCGGCATCGTGCTCTTCCCGGCTGCGGGTGCCGTCGTCGCACTGGTGCAGGGCGGGTTCATGCCGCAGGAAAATGTGTCGCTCGCTGCAGGCGGGATCTACGGAGTCGCGGTGCTCTTTGCGTTGCCGACGCTGCCCATCGCGCTGTGTCATCTCACCGCGAAGTACACCTATAAGGCTTACTTGCCGAACGAGATGTTCCGCATCCTCTTTAAGAACATTGGAGCGGCATCGTTTTGGTGGATGATCGTGTTCGCGCTGATGTTTGTGGCTCTCGCCGCTGCAGTGCCGATCGGCATCTTCTCCGCAGAGATTTGGGGACAACTCGGATCGCTGATCTTCAAGACGCTCGAACTCGCTGGCATCGACACCAAAGAAGAGAATCAAGGCTTCTTGTTCTTCGTCGTGTTCCCGTTCGTCGGGATGTTGTTCTTGTGGATCTTCTTCACGCTGTACTCATTCACGATCTCGTTCTCGACGGTGTATCTGATGCGCGCGGCGGGACTGTTCTGCTTCTACAATCAATACAAATTGAGTTTGGGAGATAAGCGAGTTGCCGGTCAGTCCGCTCCGTTTTGGATTCGCTATTTGGCCAACATCATCGATCAGACGTTGCTCGCCATCTTCATCGTGATCGTGTTTGTCTGCTCGTTCCTCTTCAACAAGTTCATGGTCGACGGCATCGGAGTCGACTCGTTCGTGCAGACGACGCAGACGCTGACCTATCTCGTCGCGGGCTTGATCCCGTTTGCCTACTACGTCTTCTCGGAGAGTGGTCCCGGCGGCGGCACGCTCGGCAAGTTGGCACTGGGGCTTGAGGTCGTGAATAAGGACGGCAAGCGTCCCATCACGACCGGCGAAGCGCTGTCGCGAGCGATCATTCGAATCGTCGGAGGCGCCGCATTGGGATTAGGACTCGCAGCATGCGCGTTCGATCCCGAGAAGCGAACATGGCACGATCGCTCGACAAAGACCCGAGTCGTTTGGCGCCCAGAGAACTACTAATGGCGGGGCAGATGAGTTCCTGCGAGTACGACGGACTTGCAGTCCGTCGCTTCTCACGACGTTCGACGGACTACAAGTCCGTCGTACAAAGAAAACTCCCTCATGCACTTGCCGCTCGCCTCAGCAAACGCAACTTGTTGCTCTTTGAAACATTGGCCTAGACTCGACCTCGCGTTGTGTTCGTCACGTCATCGCTGATCGCGAAGGAGTCGATCTATGAAGTTGGAAGTTCGCTGGAAGCTGCACACCGTTTGGAGCATCGCGCTATTGCTCGCAGTAAGTTTCGCTTACGGGCAAGACAAACCCGAGAAGTCCGAGAAGAAGTCGAACGACGAGTACTATGAGTTGATGCGGACCTTTGCCGACACCTTCGAGCAAGTCGAACGCAACTACGTGAAGAAGGTCGATCGCAAGAAGATGCTTGAGGCAGCTCTGCGAGGCATGCTCGTCGAGCTTGATCCCTATTCGAGCTACATCTCTCCCGAAGAACTGGCTCAGTTCAATCAGAGCGTTGATCAAGAATTCGGCGGCGTCGGCATTCAGGTGCAGATCGATCAACACAGCGACCGCATTCAGGTCATTTCGCCGCTGCCGGATACTCCGGCTTACAAAGCGGGCGTCCGAGCCGGCGATCTCATCATGACGATCGACGGGCAGTCGACCGAACGCATGCCTCTCTCGAAGGCGGTGCAACTCATGCAAGGCCCGCCCGGCGGCAAAGTGAAGATCGCCGTGCGACATATGGGTGAGTCAGCGGATCAAGACGTTGAACTCACGCGCGAAGTCATCCGCGTTAGCTCGGTCAAAGGCGACTACTATAAAGCCGGTGCGAAGTCCGAGTTCATGATCGATAAGGACAACAAGATCGGCTACGTGCGGCTGACTCAGTTCGGTCGTCGCAGCTCTGAAGAACTCGTCGAAGCTTTAGAAGAGTTGAAAGAAGCGGGCATGAAGGCGTTCGTGCTCGACCTGCGAAACAATCCCGGCGGACTGCTGACTCAAGCGGTTGAGATTTCGGATCTCTTCATCGAGTCGGGCGTCATCGTCAGCACTGAAGGACAGAACTCGCAGCCGAAATCATGGTCGGCTCAGAAGGAAGGCACGTTCTCGGGCTTTCCGATGGCGATACTCGTCAACCGCTTTAGCGCGTCTGCCAGCGAGATCGTCAGTGCTTGTCTGCAAGACCATAAGCGAGCTGTCATCGTCGGCGAGCGAAGCTGGGGCAAAGGCAGCGTGCAGAATGTGATCCCACTCGAAGCCGGCGCGTCGGCCCTCAAGCTGACGACCGCGAGCTACAAGCGACCGAGCGGCAAGAACATTCATCGCTTCCCGGACTCAAAGCAGGACGACGAATGGGGAGTCATGCCGGACTCGGGATTTGAAGTGAAGCTCGACTTCAAAGAGATGCGTGAACTCGACCAATACCGCCGTGATCGCGATGTCATCCGCAACGAAGCTCCGGCAGCGAGCGCCTTTCAAGATCGCCAGTTGAATAAGGCTCTTGAGCACTTGAAGGCGTCACTAGCGAGCAGTGAGAAGAAGCCGGCCTAGCAGCCTTCTTCACTCAATTTTACCTAGAAAAATAGGGTTTTCTTGATATTGGCGGTTCTCGGATGCAGCTTGACCCTCTTTAGGGGCAGTACTAGCATCCGCCCCGCTTTGCGGCTGTTGAGAGTCAGTTTCAACGTCCTTCTTTGACGAAAAAACGCTTCACGGTCGCTAGTAGAGATGCCGATCAACTGGCACATTTCCGCGCGTCGCGATTACCCCTTAATTGGTTTTCATCTTTGTTGCCGGCATACGTGAGCGGGTAGCTCTCACGAACTCGGCGAACCCCCGCAGAAAGGGACTGACATGGCTCACGTCGTTGCTGAACCCTGCTTCAACTGCAAATACACCGACTGCGTCACAGTGTGCCCAGTCGAGTGCTTCTACGAAGCAGAGTCGATGCTTTACATCCATCCTGAGGAGTGCATTGACTGCGAAGCTTGCGTTCCAGAATGCCCCGTCGAGGCGATCTTCCATGAAGACAATCTGCCCGAGGAATGGAAGGGCTATAAGGAACTCAACGCTGAACTCGCTCCTCAATGCCCCGGCATCAAGGAGAAGAAGGATCCACTCGGTCCCCCAGTCTAAACCGCTGTGATTCCGAGCCTAAAAAAGAACGACCGCCGATATCGGCGGTCGTTTTTTTTATGCGCTGATGTTTGTAACAAAGGTTGCATCGCTAAACGGCGAGCCGAAGGCGACGGTGTCAATTCGGCTTGCGACCAATGCAAACGCCGCCGCCTTTGGCTTGCCGTTAAACAATTCATCGACCGTGCGAACTGGCTTAGCCAATCAACTCCGCGATCGGAGTTCCGCCGTTCGCGAGGTGCATTGGGCGACCGCGATTCGATGTATGCACCGTCTGAATCGGGATGCCGAGTGCGTGCGCGACCGTCGCCCAAATGTCGCCCGGCAGATAGCTCTTGCCGACAAGATCGTCTCCGTCCGGCCCCGTATCGCCGACTGCCTGACCGTTCTTCAGTCCGCCGCCGCCAATCATCACCGACCAACTCTTAGCCCAGTGGTCGCGTCCGACGTCCTGATTGATGCGCGGCGTCCGACCGAATTCGCCCATCCAAACGAGAACGGTGTGATCGAGTAAGCCGCGCTGCTTGAGATCCGTCGTCAGTGCCGAGATGCCTTGATCGAGTACCGGCAACTGATTGTTCTTCAGCGCGTTGAAGACGCCGTTGTGAAGATCCCATCCGCCGAGATTCACTTCGATGAACGGCACTCCGGTTTCAATCAGGCGTCGAGCCATCAGCAGTCCGCGACCGAAGTTATTCGCGCCATAGGCCTGCGCGACTTCGGGCTTCTCATCGGTGATCTTGAAGGCCTTCATTTGCTTCGAAGTCATCAAGTTCACCGCGCTGCGATAGACCTCATGATGAGCCGTCGGCAGATCGCCTCGTCCCGACTTCTCGAAGTTGTCTTCGACAGCGCCCCAATACTTCAGTCGCTGTTGCAGTCGCTCGTCGGAGACATCTTGAGCGTCGGCATTTCGAATCTGTCCGCCGCTCGTCACCGAGAACGACGCATGCCTCATCCCCATATAGCCGGGGCTCATTCCGCCTCCGTCGATGCAGATGTAGGCGGGGATTTCGAGATCCTTCCGCTTCGCGCCGATCTCGTAGCTCACGACCGAGCCGAATGGCGCATGAGTCACCGTCGGATTCGGGACGAAGGTCGTCTGCATGTAGTAGCGGCCGCGAGCGTGATCGGCTTCGCGCGTGCTCATCGAGCGGACGACCGAGAGATCATTCATGACCTGCGCGGTCTTCGGCATGTGCTCAGAGATCTGCAAGTCGCCCTTCGTGCTGATCGGCTTGAACTCGCCGCCATTCTTCGAACCGGGCTTTAAATCCCAGATGTCGATCGTCGGAGGTCCTCCGCCCATCCACATGAGCACAACGGACTTTTGGTTCTTCTTCACCGTCGCCGCATTGGCCTCGACGTGCTGAATAAAGTCGAGCGTCGGAACGATCGCGGCGCTCGCGGCGACATGTTGCAGGAAGTGTCGGCGGGACTGCGGCTGATTGAAGGCGGGCAGCATGATGTCGGACCTCACAAAGACGGACTGGGAAGTGAGTCAGAGTGGGAGAGGCTGCCGCAACTGCTGTCGCTGAGTTTGTGACGCGTGCGTATGCGGTCCTTTCCCATCGCGCGGACTTCTCTGCTGACGCAACCGCCATACCTTGAAGCGCAGCGGCTTAAGGTTTCTTGCTCGTGAGAGATTGCATTTCCGAGTCGTGCTGAGACGCAGCAACTCGATGAGAAACCGATGCGAATCCGCGCGCTATCGCGGCGTCGTTCATTGAGCCGCAGCAATCCGTGACAACGCGCGCGTCAGAGCTGTGCCGGGCCGAGTTCTTGATCGCACAGAGCACAGCAGAGTTCCGCCTCTGCTGCACAAGGCGCATTCGGTCACACCGGAAATGAGACGAAGGGCTCAGATTCACGGGCCTATGGTTGAGCGTTCGACGCCGCATTCATTCCTGAGCGATGCATCGCGGCCCATTCACAAGCAGCTTCTGAGGAACACATCCGTTTTGGGTACGACGGACCTGCAGTCTGTCGCTTCTCACGACGTTCGACGGACTTCAAGTCCGTCGTACCAGTGTTCCTCACCCATTGTGCCGGCCCGCCCGGTGACGAACTTCTCTCTGCCCTTACTCAACGCTCGATTAAAGGAACGATCAATGACCGCGCTCGCCACTGCTCCTGCTTCCGCGTCGACCCCTAAAGCTGTCAGCGAAACCGTCATGCGAAGCTACGGTCGCTGCAGCATCAACCCGAAGTTCTTCGATCGCTTCTATGCCCGCTTCACGGCGAAGTCGCCGGTCATTCGCGAGATGTTCGCCAACACGGATATGGCGAAGCAGAAGCTCGCACTGCGATCGGGTATCGCGTTCTTGTTGCAGTTCGCGAACGGCTCTGCCTTTGCCGAAACGAAGGTCACGCAACTCGGTGAAAGCCATAAGCGAGATCGGCTGAACGTCGCTCCGTCGATGTATCCGTTATGGCTCGACGCGTTGATGGAGACGATCGCCGAGTGCGACGACCAATTCACTCCCGAGACTCGTGCCGAGTGGCTGCGAGCCTTGCGAAAGGGCGTCGAGAAAATGAGTTCGATGTACTAAGCCAATCTCGACACTCGCAGTGACAACATCGGCAAATTCTTGGAGTGCTCCGGTATGACGGAGCTCTCCATTCTTAGCGGCAAACAGTTCGACCAATCCGTGCCGCGACACCGTCAGCAACGACACCGAACCGAAGCTCGTATTGCCTGCAACTCCTTCGTCGTTCGCTGCCTTAACTCATCGTTTAACGATAAGGCTGCATCATTTCTTACATACCGCAGCCCTCGCGCCGGCTGCGAAGACTCTATATAGCAAAGCCTACATCGCGATTGAGGACGGACGAACGTCCTCTCGCGACGGAGTTCCCCGAGCATTCTCTGCGACCTTCTCAGACAAGCTCGTAGACCCGCGCGACAAAGATCGGCGAGCGAGCGACGCTCCTGCCGTGACTCAACTCGAATGGCCGAGAGCACTCGTTCGAGGACGCGAATTGGATTCTCAAGAACAATTCGTGAAAGGACTTGGCGCGCGGAGTGTGTATCTACTCGGCGAGCCTGCTGGCTGTTGTCGCGCGAACCGTGAGTTGGCGTTGTCGATAGTCGCCTTTCGCTCCGCGAAAGGCTGCTCTTGCGGCGAGGCTGTGATCTTTTGAAAGGCGGCAACTCCTCGAATGTACGACGGACTTGCAGTCCGTCGCGTAGGAGCGTTTTTCGTTCGGAAGCGACGGGCTGCAAGTCCGTCGTACGAATTTCATCACAGCCTCGGGGCAAAAGCGCGACAATCCCTTTCGCGCTGCGTTGTGGGATGGCCAACACTCGAAACGCCTTTGTCCGATCGGAGCTGTCTGCGATGTCCTTGAACCCGGAAACACGACCGAGCTTGATTCGGCGAGTGCAGGCCGGGACCGATGCTGATGCATGGGACGAGTTCTCGGCCATCTATCGGCCCGTCATCGTGCGGCTTGCGGTATCAAAAGGATTACAGCCGGCCGATGCGGACGATCTTGCTCAGAAAGTGCTGATGTCCGTCGCGAAGAACATCAAGCGTTGGAAGCAGGATGAAAAGCGGGCTCGGTTTCGAACTTGGCTGCAACGCGTCGTTCGCAATGCGACGCTCAATGCGCTGACTCGGGCTCCGAAGGATGCGGCGGTCGGCGGTTCGGGAGCGCTCGAAGTGTTGGCCGAGTTACCTCAGAGCGACTCGGAAGCGTTCGATCGCGAATGGCGGCGCGAGACGTTGCATTGGGCCGCTCAGCAAGTCCGCGATGAGTTTCAGCCCGCTACTTGGGACGCCTTTTGGCTCACGGCGGTCGAAGGTGAGTCGCCCGAAGCGGCGGCAGCTCGGACGGGCAAGAGCATCGGTGCGGTCTACATCGCTCGCACGCGAGTCATGCAGCGCATTCGAGCGAAGGTTGAAGAACTGTTGGAGGAAGAGTCATGACCGCGCGAACTTCTGTGTGTGATCCTCAGCGAGTCGCGGACTTCATCGCCGGGACATTGGGCGACTTCGAATGTCATGCGTTCGAATCGCATTTGGATGAGTGCTCGCGCTGCCGCGCGGAACTCGATCGTCAAGCCGCGAGTCCCGACGAGTGGAGCGAGTTGCAGTCGTCGCTGAGCAATGGCGATGAGTTCGAAGCGGGCTCGGCGCGGACTTCGTTGCAGCACGATTTAGAGTGCTATCAGAAGATGCTCGGGCCCAGTGACGACCCGCGCATGTCGGGCCGGATCGGGACTTACGAGATCGTCGGTCTATTGGGGCGCGGCGGAATGGGCATCGTCTTCAAAGGCTTTGACGCACCGCTCAATCGGTATGTCGCGATCAAGTTGCTCGCGCCGCTGTATCTCGCTTCGGGAGCCGCGAAGCAGCGGTTCGTTCGCGAAGCTCGATCGTCTGCGGCGGTCCTGCACGAGAACGTTGTCGGCATTCATGCGATCTCAGAATGGCAAGGCATGCCGTATTTGGTGATGACCTTTGTGCGCGGCGAGTCTCTTCAAAAGAGGATTGCGCAGCGCGGTGCGTTGTCTCTGCGCGAAGTGCTGCGGATCGGTCTGCAAGTCGCTCAAGGATTGGCGGCCGCGCATGCTCAAGGACTCATGCACCGCGACATCAAGCCGGCCAACATCTTGCTCGAGTCTGAAGTCGAACGCGTGAAGATCACTGACTTCGGTTTAGCGCGAGCCGTTGATGACATCCGTTTGACGGGCTCGGACACGTTACTGGGCACTCCCGAATACATGTCGCCCGAGCAAGCGCGGGACGAGCCGCTCGACTACCGCACCGACCTCTTCAGCTTAGGCAGCGTGCTTTACGAAGCTTGCACGGGCCGTTCTCCGTTCCGCGCCGCGACCGGTTACGGAGCCATTCGCAAAGTCATTGATTACTCGCCGCCACCGTTGCGAGATCTCAATCCGGAGATGCCCTCATGGTTAGAGGTCGTGCTCGCACGGTTGCTCGCGAAGCAGCCGACCGAGCGGTTTCAGTCGGCGGCTGAAGTGGCCGTTGTGTTGCAGCAATGTTTGGCTCATGTCGAGCAGCCGCGATTGGCCGAGCTGCCCGAGTCCGTCGTTCGTTCGTCCGTGCGTTCGCGTTTTCACTTCTCTCGGAGGTCCGTCATGTCTGCGTCATTGGCCGTTGCCGCGTTAGCCGGTAGTTGGATGTTGTTGGCTCAACTGGGACCGGCTCAGAAAGCAGAGCCTGCTGCCGATCAGCCGGTCGCGAAGTCCGTTGCTGAAGTTCAAGTCGCGGACAATCGCCGTCCGGGCAAACGTCCGAATGGCACCGCTGCCGGTACGAAGACAGAGCAAGCAACGAAGCCGAATGACGCAACGAAGCCGAACGATCCAACAAAGCCGGCCGTAGTCGCGAATCCCGGTGCTGTTGCGAAGAACGATCAAGCGGCGGGTGCTCAAGCAGGCAAAGCAGCGCTCGCGAAGTCGCCTCATACGGCAACGGCGGGCGGCTACACGATCTCGCTGAGGAAAGCTGACGGGGTCGCGAAGATGGAGAAGTCAATCAAAATGGATCCCGGCAAGTTGTTGGCCAAAGGCAACGGTCAGATGGTGACGCAGTCGTCGCGATCAACGAGCAACGGGCAGCGCCAAACGACGACTCAAATCAATCCGTTTGGAAACGGCATCGGCGGTTTCCCGAACGGCTTCGGCAATGCCGGAGGTTTCAGCAAGAGCGGTGGCACGACGTTCTCAAGCAGCGGCACTTCAACGAGCGGACGTGCATTTCTTCCTACATTGGCATTGGCCTTCGACATTGAATCAACGGGCGGTCGAGAAGCCTCTGTTGGCAAAGGCCGATCATCGAACGCTCGCACAAATGGCGGAGCAGTCAGCGGCATCGTCGAGATCAGTCCGAAGCTCATCGCGACCGGCGAGAACGGTCAGCAGATCGAGCATCAAGCCGACAATCCCATCACGCTGCGCTGCCTCGAATTCGAAGCCTCAACGCCCGGAGCCTCGACGGTTTATCTCGAAGAGTTACAGCAGGTCTCGAAGTTGGCGTCGCTCAAAGGCGAGCTGATCGTGACGCCGGGCCGCACGTTGTTGGCCGAGTTCAACGGCACTCAGAAGCAGGCTCAAAAAGTCGACGGCGAGACATTCGGCATCGAGTCGGTGAATCAGATTGCGAACGGCATTCAAGTCGCCGTGAGCCTGCCGCAGACGACTCGTCAGAAACGAGCCCGCACGTTTGAAGAGCAATTTAAAGTACTCACCGACTCAATGGGTGCGTTCGACGTGACGATCGAAGACGACGCCGGAGTTGTGCATCCCTCTGTCGGAGGCGGCTCAAGCGGCGGTAGCTCAAGCGGAAGCGGCTTCAGCGGCGGGAATGGTTTCGGCAATGGCTTCGCGAACGGCGGCGGCTTCAACAACGGCGGAGCGAACGGGGCTCAAGGCAACACGAACCGCAATCAATCAAGCAGTTCCACTCAGAGCTTCGGCTTCGCAGCACTGCCCGCCGGTCGAACGATCAAAACAATCCGCATCAAAATGACCGACCGCACCGGCGACCCGAAGACAGTCCCCTTCGAGATGAAAGACATCCCCGTGCCGTTCCCGTCGGAATGAAATCGCATCGGTGCATAGCGGCAAACTCGATCAGCAATCAGCCGCCACAATCGACAACGATGGCATTTCCGCTGCGACCAGTTTGTCCAATTCGTCTTCGATGAGCTGCAAGCGCCGCGTGATTTGGTCCTGATTCTGAGACCACTGACTCTGCCACTCGACCATGCTGACAATCGACTTCGCGGCGGTTCGCTCGCGGGGCTTAACGGTGTTGGCCTTCAAGTTCAGCAGGCAATTACTGAGCGGAGAACAGCTATCAGCGTTGTCGTTCCACTCGGAAAGGCGAAGTCGCGTCATGGTGAAATCCGTCAGCAATGAGTGTGTAAGAAGAACGTCAGACAGATCGTCCTCTCTCCCAAAACCGGTCGAGCAAAATAAGGGCGACTCTTCCGGTCAGGCAGACTGCTCAGTCGAACGCACGCGGGATAACGGTCGAAACGGTCATAGCGCGTCCGCACATCTCGTCGCATGACTCTCCGACTAGCGAGGCTCCGCCTCTGACCTGTGGTCGCCTTTCGCGGAGCGAAAGGCGACCATAGATATGAGGTTGAGCTTCGTTAGTCATTCCAGTTGTTGCTGAGAGACCGCTTCATGTCCGATTCTCCCCCGCTTGTGAATGCGATTGGAATCGGACTGTTGGTCGCGAGTCTTGCTGCATGGGTGCGACTCTTCGTGCGATGGAAGCGCGGGCAATCGAGTTCCGCGATCCGCGAAGACGAACCGATTCCGAGCCCTCATTGGGCGGCATCGCTGATGGTGCTGCTGTCGGTGTCGCTCTCATTGTCCGCTCTGGGCATGCCGAAGAAAGGGGCGACTGAGGACTACGGAATTGGCAACGTTCAGTCCGTTTGCATCACGACCGGAGTGCTCGGACTTCTTGTCGTGTTGCCACTGTTGCTCGATCAGCAGACGAGGCCGAGTCGACTCGGCTTTCACAAGCGACACTTCTCTGCGCAGGTGCTTGTCGGTTGCTGGGGATACGCGCTTGCGGTTGGGCCGGTCGCTCTCGTTTATTTGCTGATGGCTCCGTTTCGCTCACCCGAGAGCCAGCATCAACTCCTCAAGCTGATCGCCGCACAACCGACATTCGAGACGCTCTTTTGGGTCTCGCTCGCGGCTGTCATTTGCGCGCCGATGGTCGAAGAGCTGCTCTATCGAGTCGTCCTGCAATCGGTCGTGCGACTGCTGCTGCCGCATTGGGCTGCAATTTTTCTGACAGCAATCATCTTCTCCGCAGTGCATCGTTGGCCGGATGCCGTCCCGCTCTTCCCACTGGCGCTTGTACTCGGAGCGGTCTACGACACAACTCGCAGCTATTGGAGCGTCGTGACCGTGCATGTACTTTTTAATGCAACGAACATTCTGCTCTTGTGGCTGACGGTGACAGCTCAGAACTGAGCCTCGACGCAGCGCGAATTTTGAGGATGCCTCAATGGAATCGACCGACTGGGACAGAGTTCAACGAGTACTCGGCATCGAGCTGACTGAAAGCGTGCGAGCGGATCTCGTCGCTCGGTACTCGGAGTCGCATCGCGCCTATCACACGCTGCAGCATCTTGCCGAGTGTTTCTCATAGCTGCGTGAAATTGAGCCGCTGCTCGAACCGCGTGAGTTCGCAGTCTTGGTGCTGGCGTTGTGGTTTCATGACGCGATCTACGACCCGCATCGCAGTGACAATGAAGAACAGAGTGCGCAACTCTGTCGCAGCGCCTTGCAGCATGCAGGGGCAAGCAGCGAGTTGACGGAGGAAGTCGCGAATCTCGTGTTGGCGACGAAGCACAACATCGAGCCGTCATCGCGACTCGCGCAGTGGCTCGTCGACATTGATCTCGCCATTCTGGCAGCGACGTCCGTTCGCTTTGACGAGTACGAATCGCAAGTCCGACAAGAATACGAATGGGTGACTGACGCTGACTTCCGCATCGGACGCAGTCGGATCTTGCGGATGTTTCTCGACCGACAAAGCCTGTTCGCGACGGACTACTTCCGATCTCGCTGTGAAGCAGATGCTCGACGCAACTTGCATCGTTCATTGGCAATGCTTGCGTCATAGCAAACGGCGTTGCCGAGGCGCTGAGATTGGGTTCGTCGACTCAGTGGCATAGCGCTATCGTTGCTGACTCGATTCTCGAACGAGTTCATTCGCCGCAAGGAGCACCGGATGTTTCATCGCTTTATTTCTCGTGCGGTCGTGAGTGGTGCCATCGCCCGTTTAACCGCGAACCTCTGGCGAGCGCGCCCTCAGCGGGAAGAAGCTCCTCAGACGAGAGCGATCAACCGTCGCACTTCCGGCGGCGCGACGTTTAGCTGCGCGACGTTGATGGCTTTACTGGCGTGCTCAGCAAACGCGATCGCAGCAGAGATCTCTCTCAACGGGCACGTCTTCACTCTGCCCGATGGCTTCACAATTGAACTCGTAGCCGATTCGAAGCTCGTGCCGCATCCGATCTCGGCGGACTTTGATGATCTCGGTCGGCTGTATGTCACGGATTCGTCGGGCACGAATGATCCCAGCAAGAAGCAGCTTGAAGAGAAGCCGCATCGCATCGTGCGACTCGAAGACACAGACGGCGACGGAGTCTTCGATAAGTCGACCGTATGGGCCGACAAGCTGATGTTCCCCGAAGGAGCGATGTGGCATGCGGGATCGCTCTATGTGACCGCACCGCCGAGCATTTGGAAGCTCACTGATACCGACGACGATGGCGTTGCCGATCAGCGCGTCGAGTGGTTTAAGGGCGAGACGCTGACCGGCTGCGCGAACGATTTGCATGGCCCGTTCTTAGGGCTTGATGGCTGGATCTATTGGTGCAAAGGCGCGTTTGCCGAGCAGCATTATCGGCTCGAACGTCCGCGTCCCGGAGCCGTAGCTTGGGATTCCATCCCGAGCGATCAGCGCCCGAATGTAATTTCAACGACACTCGGGCAAGCGGCGCATTGGAAGAAGGTTGATGAAGGTCGTAGCCGAAGTCGTGAGACTTCGGAAATCGAGCCAAAAATCCGAACTCTGACGAGTTCGGCTACGAAGAATTCACAACCTCGGAGCGACTCGCCTACAAACGGCGGCTACTACTGGAAGACGAAAGCCTCGCATGTCTTTCGAGCTCGACCGGATGGCACGGGGCTCGAACCCATCCTGACCGGCGGTATGGATAACCCGGTCGACATCGCCTTCTTGCCGAACAGCGATTACGTCGTTTCAAACACGTTTCTCGTGCATCCCGGCAGCGGCAAAGCAGGCGAACGCGACGGGCTGATTCATGGCATTTACGGAGCGATGTTTGGCAAAGAGCACGCGGTGCTCGACGGTCATCCGCGCACCGGCGAGCTGATGCCGATCCTCGCTCACATGGGAGCCGCCGCGCCGTGCGGGCTGACTCGTTATGAGAACGACGTCTTCGGAGCCGACTACCGCGACAACCTCTTTTGCTGTCAGTTCAACAAACACAAAGTCTCGCGGCATGTGCTCAAGCCGAAGGGCGCGACGTATGAGTCGACCGACTCCGACTTTGTTGTCTCCAGCAACATCGACTTTCATCCGACCGACGTCTTTGAAGACGCCGACGGCAGCCTTGTAATTGTTGATACAGGCGGCTGGTACAAGCTGTGTTGCCCGACCTCGCAACTGCATAAGCCCGACATTCTTGGTGCGATCTATCGCGTGAGAAAGAAGGATGCTCCGAAGATCGACGACCCGCGCGGGTTGAAGATTGAAGGTCGATCGAGACGCCTGCCGGCACCGGGGACGACTACGGCCCGCGCTCGATCAAGTGGTCAAGTCTCGTATGCCGAGGTCGAGAATCTTGGCGAATTGATGGAGGACGCTCGTCCGATTGTTCGACGTCGCGCCTACGACGAATGGTACCGCAGGCGTCTTGCATCGAGTCGCACGGCCGGACGCCCTCAGGCGCCTCTCAATCATGAGAGCAAAGAGCCCGGCCCAAAGGTGAAGCTGATACCGAAGCCGCTTGAACCATCTCGCAAGGTTCAAGAATTCAGCCTTGCCCTCGCTCGAACGCTGCAACCGTTTGACGAAGTTCGACTCGCAACTTTTGCCGGCGCGTCCGGAGCGACAGCAGCCGCCCCATTACATGTTGTGTCTCTGACTCCGCCAAATCGCGGGCTCGCGATCGCGCAATCATGTCTGACATCTGACGCAGCAATCGTCCGTCGTAAGGCTGCTGAATCACTCGGACGCATTGTTTCGTCGAATCACTCGCTTGATGAGAAGACCTGCAAACAGACAGGTGCTCTGCTCTTGAAGTCGTCAGAAAAGAGTGCCGACCGCGCCGAGCAGCATGCCTTCTCGTACGCACTCATCGAGATCGCTGATCCCGTTGCGACTGCCGAAGGCTTGAAGAGCGACAACTCGAACGTGCGCCGCGTTGCTCTGATCGCTCTCGCCCAGATGCCCAATGGCGGACTTAAGCCGAGCGATGTCACTCCGCTTCTGACCTCGACCGATGACGGACTCAACGAAACGGCGCGTTGGATTGTGAGTCGTCATCCCGAATGGGGCGGAGCACTCGCGGGGTTCTTCGAGCAGCAACTCTCAAAGGTGCCGCTTGAAACGCATCCGGTTCCGGGCGGTCGCAATCTGGATGAGATTCTGGAAGAACAGCTCACTCAGTTCGCGCAGCATCCGGCCATTCAAGAATTGCTCGCGAAGAGTCTTGTGCATCAAAAGTTACACATTGCCGCTCGACACATGGCGTTGAGGGCGATCGGAAACTCGAAGCCGAAAGAACTGTCGCCGAATTGGGCTGACGCCATTGCAAAGCTCATCGACACCGATGCGAACTTGAAGAACGTCGCGATCGAGACGGCTCGCAAGCTGCCGCCGACTAAGCAACCGCACGCGGCGTATCAGCAATCGCTACTCGCAGCGGCGAACGACAAGACACTGGACCCGCGCTGGCGACTTGCCGCAATGGCAACAACGGGCACCGCTCTGTCCGCGCTCAACGACGAGCAATTTGCGTTCGTGACCGGCTATCTCAAACCGACCGATGGCATCACCGAACGAGCCGCAGCAGCAGACGTCATCGCCACTGCGAAACTATCGAACGAACAACTCGCAGCGCTGACGAAGGTCATTCAAGACGCGAGCCCAATTGAACTCGATCGCTTGCTCATGCCGTATGAACGCAGCACCGATGAAGCCGTCGGACTGAAGCTCATCGCATCGCTGAAGCAAGCAAAGGTTCAGAGTTCGTTGCGAATGGATTTGCTCCGCACGCGACTGGCCAAATACAGCGAGCCCGTGCGTCACGGTGTTGATGAATTGAACGCGCTCGTCAATGTCGACGCGGCGACTCAGAAGGCGCGCATCGAAGAGTTACTGCCGCAGATGAAAACCGGCGACATTCGCCGAGGCTTGCAGGTCTTCAACAGTCAGAAGGCGAGTTGCATTGCGTGTCACAAGTGGGCGTATCTCGGAGGCAACGTCGGCCCGGATCTCAGCAAGATCGGCGGCATCCGCACTGAACGCGACTTGCTCGAATCAATCCTCTACCCGAGCCTCAGCTTCGTCCGCAGTTACGAACCCGTGACGATCACGACTCACAGCGGCAAAGTCTTTAATGGGTTGATCCGCGCTGAAACGGCAACCGAGATCACGCTGATGACGGGGCTCAATCAAGAGACTCGAATCGCTCGCTCTGAGATCGACGAACAACTGCCCGGCAAGATCTCGATCATGCCCGCCGGGCTCGACAAGCAATTGAGCGTGCAAGAACTCGCGGACCTCGTGACGTTCTTGAAGAGCACGAAGTGAGGGCGGCTTGCGGAAAGTCGTCCGGCAAGCCTCGTCGCAACTGAGGAGCGTTCGGGCACTCAACGATGCCAGAAGATCACAGAGCAGACACGGTTAAGATCGTGTGCTTGACAGTCAAAATTTCCCGCCTCATGATCAACTTACGGTTCCCATCGAGCGGCGTTTCGTGGTCGTAAGACGCCCAATGGGAGAGGTTGGCGGGCTGTAGAGCGGCTTTCTGCGGAACGAATTTAAGTTGGTTCGCATTGCTCGAATCGAAAATCGGATGAGCGCCTTCCTTCCGTGATGAACTTCAAACAGCCAGTGGAATGCAAACATGTCAGCAGGTCATCGCCGGTTAGACATCGAAGAAGTCGGTGACGTTACCGTCGCTAAATTCGTCGATAAGAAGATTCTCGACGAAGGCAACATCCAAGTGATTGGCAACCAACTCTTCAGTTTGGTTGAAGAAGAGGGTCGTCAGAAAATCGTGTTGGACTTTTCGAACGTTGAGTACCTTTCGAGTGCGGCGCTCGGCAAGCTCATCACGATGGACAAGAAGGTGAAGGCGGCCAAAGGCAAACTGCGACTTTGCAGCGTGCGACCGGATATCTATGAAGTCTTCGCCATCACAAAGCTGAATAAGCTCTTCACGATGTGCGAGAACAAAGAGAAGGCCCTCGAGGGTCTGTAATCGTGGTTTCGGGCCGAGGCATCCCGGTGACGGTCAGGATCGGACCTGACCGGGGAGTCGGCGACATGGTCGAGTCCATTCGTCGTGGCGAATGATCTCCAGCAGGGCTAACTGCCAGCACCGAGACATGTCTAATTTCGAAAAATTCGACGTCATAATCCCCAGCGAAACGACTCATGGCCGTGAGGTCCAAGAGCAAATCGTTGCTTCGATGGAAGTTCGGGGATTCTCGCCGCGCGACGTGTTTGGCGTGCGACTGGCCCTTGAAGAGGCGCTGGTCAACGCGATCAAGCACGGCAACAAGATGGACCCAAACAAGACGGTCCATGTGTGGTGGCAGGTCGATGACGAGCACGTTCGAGTCTATATCGAAGATCAAGGCCCCGGCTTCGACGTCTCGGAGGTGCCTGATCCGACCGATGAAGAGAACCTCGATAAGCCCGGCGGTCGGGGCATTATGCTGATGCGGGCCTTCATGACGGTGGTCGAGTACAACGAGACTGGAAATCGCCTGACGCTCGAAAAGCGAAAAGGCGGAGATGACGACGACGAGTAGTTGGCGATAAAGAGTTCCGTCGAGCGGACGAAGCAAATGAGCCTTCAGAAGTCCGCAGAGATCGCCGATAGCAATCTTGCAACATAAGGGGTGCGAAACTAGTTTCCGCACCACATTCCTCTGTAGCTCAATGGTAGAGCGGGTGACTGTTAATCACTAGGTTGTAGGTTCGAGCCCTACCGGGGGAGTTTTTTTCACATTTCAGTGAACATCGAGAGCCCTCAAAACCACTGGTTTTGAGGGTTTCTTCGTTTCTGGGGCAAGCCCTGATCGCTGCAAATCGCTCCTGATAGAACCACGGGTAGAACCACAAGCCGCCCGCTGAAATGAATCACTGGTTGCCATCGCGTAGTGCTCCATCGCAACCGCTTCAGTGTTGCCAATCCAGTCGCACACATCCGCCCCCGGAAATGCTGCCAGTAGCTCCGTTCGCCTTGTCGCTCGCAGACGCCTTGTCGCTCGCAGATTATGAACCAGCTTTGGCCACGGCTTCACTTCCACTCGAATCAGCAGATTTTGAAACGCCGTTCTTAGGTTTTGCTTTGAGGACCGCCAGCGATTGAAGACTGCCGCCGAATTCAGACAGTCGATGCCGGGATTCCTGAGGTCGCGCAGGGCTTCGAGGAACGGTCGCAGTTCCGGGAACAGCAGGCAGAACCGAATGCCGCCGTCTTCATGATGCTCGGCCTTGATGGTGTGAATTGTCAGGCGTCCGTCTTCAAAACTCTGCCCCTATCGAATTGCCGGGGCGAGCTTACGGTAGCTCATGAAAGAGGCGGCAGTGTTGAGGTTATGGAGCCAATTCGAGTGATAAGAGCGACCATTGAGTCGATCCGCAGGACATCGAAACTCGCGCTTCAGGCCGCTGCGAGGGGCGAACGGGCGACAGTTCAACAATAACCCCCAGCCCGCGGAGTCGACGCTCCGAACTGGCCTGATCGCCGTGCAGACCTCGGCCGCTAGACAGAAGCCGATTTATCAGGTGGGTGCACCAGCTTACTCGTGCGATGACAGCCTGGATGTTCGCAGGCCGTTGCGTAGTCTTCGGTCCGGGCGACCATTTTGCTCACCAGCGTTTGTACGATCTCAGGTAATTCTTGTGACACAGCCCAACGCTGCAGCGATTGCATCCGCTCACAAAATTCGGTCGCCGTCTGGGCTCGATACACCTCCCTAGTTTCCTTCGCCAACGTGATGTTCTTCCGACATCGTTCGCGAATTTTGAGGAAGCCACGCAAGAAGCACACGATGACCGTGATGCCTGTGAA
>CAZNMS010000013.1:0-32222 GCA_964573505.1 uncultured Planctomycetaceae bacterium
CCGATAGTCGCCTTTCGCTCCGCGAAAGGAAGCTTTTGCGGAGCAAAAGCCGACAGTCCCTTTCGCAGAGTGAAAGGGATTGTCGCGGCGACGGACTCGAAGTCCGTCGTACCGAAAAGACCGCTTGTTTCAGCGTCAACTGCGGACGCATCAGCCCTCGCTTTCGGATGAGGAATGAGCCTCTTAAGTTCCGTCCCCCCTTTTTGATGGACTGCGAGTGGTGCTTCGTTTCTGCCGGTGTGTCGTATTTCCTACAGCCAGCGCGAAGCCTCTCTCCCCCTAATCACCCTCTGATGGAGTGCTCTCATGAAACGTTGGTTGGCGAATTTGTCGGCGGCATTTGTTGGTGCCGCGTTGTTGGGCTCGGCGTCGGCTGCAGAGAAGTACGCGGGCGATCGAGACAACGTTCCGCCCACTGGCTTTACCGCCTTGTTCAATGGCAAAGACATCAATGGCTGGCGCGCGCTGCCTCACTTCGATCCTCGCAAGATCAAAGAGATGAAGCCGGAAGAGGCCGAGGCCATGTGGAGCAAGAACTGGGAAGACGCCGTCAAGCATTGGACCGTGCAAGAGGGGGATCTCGTCAACGACGGTCACGGAACCTATCTGACGACCGGAAAGGACTACGGCAGTTACGAGTTCATGATCGACTACAAGACCGTCGCGAAAGCCGATAGCGGCATCTATTTGAAGGCCACTCCGCAGGTTCAAATTTGGGACTACACCAAAGAAGGCGGCAAATGGAACATCGGCGCGGATAAGGGCTCGGGCGGATTGTGGAACAATACTGCCGGAGCAAAGGGCAAAGATCCGCTCGTGCTGGCCGACAAGGCGTTTGGCGAGTGGAACAAGTTCCGCATCAAGCAGATTGGAGCGCGCACTTGGGTTTGGCTGAACGACAAGCTCGTTGTCGATGACGCTGTGCTTGAGAACTTCTGGGACCGAAAGGCTCCGCTGTTCGCGACCGGTCCGATCCAACTGCAAACGCACGGCGGTGAGATTCGCTGGCGCAACATCTTCATTCGCGAGATCGATGCTGAAGAAGCCGCGAAGACACTCGGCGGCAGCGATGACGGCTTCGTCACGGTCTTCAACGGCAAGGACTCGACCGGATGGGCCGGACCCGTTGATCAATATGACTGGGAGAATGGCATCGTCCGTTGCAAGAAGGGCAAAGGCGGGACGATCTACTTCAATGAGACTCTGAGCGACTTCAAGGTGAAGCTTGAGATCAAGATTCCCGAAGGCGGCAACAACGGTCTCGCGATTCGTTATCCGGGCACGGGCGATACGGCTTATGTCGGCATGTGCGAGTTGCAGGTGCTCGACAACGACTCGCCGAAGTACGGCAAGCTCGATGCGCGGCAGTATCACGGCTCGGCTTACGGCATGGCGCCGGCGGCTCGCGGCTATCACCGACCGACCGGTGAGTGGAACTATCAAGAAGTGACCGTGAAGGGTTCGACGATCAAGGTTGAACTCAATGGCTCGACGATTCTCGATACCGATCTGAGCAAGATCACCGAATACATGGCGAAGAGCCCGCATCCCGGTAAGGAGCGAACGGAAGGCTTCTTCGGTTTCGCCGGTCACGGTGACGCCGTCGAGTTCCGCAATATCCGCATTCAGAAGCTGAAGTAGCGGAATGTCGGTCTTCAGCCATTCGCGGCGTTAAGCGAGAGTGTCTATCGGTCGAAGGGACCATCGTTCGGGGTGATGAGCAAGCTCATCAGACCGAGCGATTGGTCCCTTTTGTTTTTGAAGAATCATTGGTCCTTAGTAATTAGCAGCGAATCTCCACTAATTACTAATTACCTATTGCTAATTACTACCCGTTAAGGTCTCCCCGTATGCCGCAGCGAAAACGTCCGCCGACTCCGACAGCGAGCGCTCCTCGGCGCAATTGGGTCATCGCGCAGACTGTCCCGTTCTTGCAGTACCTCGAAGCGGAATGCGGGCTCGCGAAGAACACCATCAAGGCTTACGGCTCGGACCTCGAACAATTCGCCGTCTGGTATCAGGACAAAGGGCCGCCGAATCCAAACGATGTGACGCTCGGCACGCTGTCAGATTACTTACAGCATCTGCACGGTCGAAATCTCGCAGCAACGACAATTGCGCGGCATATGGTCGCCATCAAAATGCTGTTTCGATACCTCGTACTGGAGAGCATTCTCGAACAGTCCGTTGCCGACTTGATGAACTCGCCGAAGTTGTGGGAGTACTTGCCGAAAGTGCTCAGCCCCGATGCCGTTGATCGCTTGCTGATGGCTCCGACGGTCGGCGACCGACGACCACTCAGAGATCGAGCGGTGCTTTGCTTGCTGTATGCGACGGGCTGCCGCGCATCCGAAATCTGCAATCTCAAGCTGAGCGGCGTCTATCTCGAAGAGCGCTACGCGCGCTGTATGGGCAAAGGCAGCAAAGAGCGGATCGTCGGCTTGAACCCAGTCGCGGTCGCAGCGATCGAAGCCTACGTCAATCATGAGCGGCAGAAGCTCGTCGGCGACGGTGACTCGTCATGGCTGCTACTCAACGCGCGCGGCAAGCCACTTGATCGAGTTGCCGTTTGGAAGATCGTGAAGAAGTACGCCGCTCGAACTGGATGCGCGAAGGAAGTGAGTCCTCACACTCTGCGACACAGCTTCGCGACTCACATGTTGGCCGGAGGCGCAGAGATCCGTGCTCTGCAAGAAATGCTCGGTCACGCCAGCATTCAGACAACGCAGATCTACACTCACGTCGAACACAGCCGCTTAAAGGCAATTCATTCGCGCTGTCATCCGCGCGGGTAGTTGCGGTCGTGTTACGGATTCAGCCGCAACTCTTTCAGATCGAGCAGCGCGAACTTTGGTTTGCCGAGCGGGCGCATCACGACTTTGTGTTTGCCGGCGGTGAGGTCGACGGTCCCGAGCTTTGTCGTCTGAAAGTTCTCCCAAACACTCGTGCTTGCTGCGGTGCCTTCGACCTTTTGCTCTCCAATCGTGATCTCGAAGCGGTCGCCTGCGGCGGACTCTTGCACGGCGTAGGTCATGCTCAGCGCGTACTTGCCGGGCTTTGTAATTTCGATTGCCCATGACGCGACGTCGTCCGAGCTTTGCCAGAAGCCGAGATTCTCGAACTGCTTCTCGTAGACGATCTTCGGGCCGCGCAGTTCTGCCGCCGATGCGACGAGCTTCAATGATCCGTCGGTTTCAGGAGCGATCAGTCGCGGAGTCGTGCTGCTCGGCCTTGCTGCTGCCGGATTCGGAGTTGCTGCCATTGGCTGACTCGTTGCTCCCGACGGGCCTTGCACGAACGCGATGACGTCCGCGAGATCGAGAGCCGTCATGTCTTTCTCAAGACCGTCCGGCATGAATGACTTTTGCGACGCAACGAGTTCTTCAATGTCGTTTCGCAAGAGCACCGTTTCCTTGCCGTCGACTCCGACGAGCGTCACTGAGTTACCGGCTTCACTCATCAACATGCCGGAGAATGAGCGGCCGTCTGTCATTTGAATGACATAGCTGATGTACCGCACTTCGACCGCTCGATTCGGATCGAGGATTGCCGTCAGCAGCGCGGGCGTCGAACGATCCTTCACCGCACCGAGGTCCGCTCCGATCTGCTTGCCGATCCCGTCAAACTTGTGGCAAGCAGAGCAACGCTTTTCGAAGATCGCTCGTCCGCGCGTTATGTCGCCTTTGAGCGTCAGCACGTCTTTGAACTTGTCGATGACTTCTTGTCGCGATGACGAAGCACTCGTTGCCGAGAGCAACTTTGTCGCTCGGTCTTTGATCGCGGTGTTCTTGTGACTGAGCAGTCGATCGCGGCGCGCGGCATCGAAGTCAGCAGAAGTCAAAGTGCCGCGTTCGAACTCGGCGAGCAGCGCGTGCGTCGTCGCTTCTCGACCGAGCAACGCATCAAGCACGGCGTTTCGTGTCTGAGGTCCGAACGTCTTCCAATTACCGAGCAGCGATGTCACTGCATCCGGTCGTCCCGAATTGGAAAGGCCGTTGATGGCCGCCTGCTGAAGCTCGATCGGCTCGCGAGGGACGACTCGGTCACGAAAGAGAGCGATGTCAGAATCATTCCACTGCTTCGAAACGGTCAGCAGTTCGAGCGATGCGATGCGATCCTGAATCTCTGCCGCTGACGATGCGGCGATCTGCCGAGCTCGATCAGCAACGAGCTTCCATCCGGGCTGCACGAACGCCGTTTTCTCAAGCTCTTCAGCTTTCGCATTGCCGAGCACTTGCCTGAGCACGGGAAAGAGAGCACTCGGACTGATGCTTGCGGCAGCCTGCGCGTCATGAGGTAAGAGTTGTTGCAGGGCCTGCGCTGACAGCTTGCCGTCCCGCAATGCAACCGCTTGCGCCGAGATGCGTCCGAGCAATGCGAAGAGTTCCGCGTTCGCTGCTTTCCCCTGCTGCACGACGAGGCTCGCAATGTGCCCTTCAACCACTGCGACGTTGTTCGCATTCAACGAACTAAGGACTGCCGTCGAGACCAACGGATCGTTCGCGTGCTGCACGGCGACTTGTGCCAGCAACGTACCCGAGCCCGAAGCAGCCTTTGCTTCACCGAGCGAGTACGCCAGTTGCACGACAACTTGCGGCTCATCGGATGCTCGTTGCTTGAGCGACGCAACAACGTCGTTGTCGTCGAGATACGGCTCGCAAATACGAATCGCATGACGTCGCACGACAGCGTCTTTGTCATTGAGAGCTGCAAGTAAGACGGGCTTAATCGTCGCCTTTCGCTCCGCGAAAGAGCGTCTTACTTCGGCCTCAACTTCATTAGCCGCCGCTGCTGCAATGGACGCCGTTTGAAGACGGTCTTTCGCAGAGCGAAAGCCGACCACTCCATCGAGCGTACAGAGCGCATGCAGTCGTGCGAGCGGTTCTGGATGAGTCGTCGCCATCTTGCTCAACGGTTCGATGAGCGACTGATCGCCGCTTTCGACAAGCTTGCGCTGCGCAGTGTCGCGCCACCATCCGTTCGAAGAAGCGAGCTTCGCAACCATTTTGGAGTGCGGTGATTCATCACCGCTTTCCTTCTCGGCGGAGCCGTCTTCTTTTTCTTTCCGAGCACTTCCAGCCTTCGTTGTCGTCCCATCAACTGCAGAAGACAAAGACGGATTCGCAAGAATCTTGGAGTGCGGCGATTCATCGCCGCTTTCTTTCTCGGCGGAGCCGTCTTCTTTTTCTTTCGAAGCAGCGCTGCCCTTCGTCTCCGTCTTCTTGCAATCAGCGGCAGAAGACAAAGACGGCTGCGCCGAATTGGAAAGCGGTGATGAATCACCGCACTCCAAGATGCGATAGATCCGACCGCGATCAGAGCCCGCTCGCAGATCGAGCTTGCGTTGCCACTCCGGCGGAATCCAGCGCGGATGCTCGATCACCGCTCGGTACATGTCTGCGATCCACAACGCTCCGTCGGGGCCGGTGCGAACCATAACCGGACGAAACCAATTGTCGGACGACGCTATGAACTCCGAGTCTTGCTCATCATCCGCTCGCCGTGCTTTGAAGCTTGCTCCATCAGGAGTCAGCACCAATCGCGAAACGAGGTTATGCACGGGCTCGCAGACAAAGGCGTTGCCGGTGAATTGCGCGCCGAGAGCAGTGTCTCGATAGATCGTCGTCGAGCAGGCGGATGTGAATCGGTTCGCACGATCGAAGTCGTTGAAGCGAGCGAGCGTCTTACTCAACGGAAAGACCGGAGCCGCTCCCGGCACTGCCGCGATCTCGACCTTTGTGTCGCGCACGGCGAGATGCGGGTTGCGACGCAAGTAGCGGTCTTCGAGCGCGTAGTGCCAAATGGGTCGGGAATTATTGTTACCGAACCAATCTCCGGCATCGTTGCGTTCGCGTCCGAACTGAGTCTGCCCGCTGATCGCTTCGAGAAGCCCGAGATCCGGCAGGATGCGTGCATCGCGACCGCGAATGGAAGTTGAGCCGCGAGGCGCTAGCGGCAGGTTCGTATCGGTGCCGGCATCAGCATCGGACCGGCGGCTAGCGCCTTGCCGCTCACTGATAGAGCCGACCGCAGCGATCTCTCCGCCGCTGTCCCCGTTGCCGACATAGACCCAGTTATCGAGTCCGTAGCGCAACCCATTCACGCGATGCTGCTGATTGCCCTCACCAAAACCTCTGAAGAGCACTTGCTTCACTTCGGCTTTGCCGTCTCCGTCCCGATCAGCCGCGAAGAAGATCTCGGGAGCAGCCGTCACGAGCACGCCGTCGCGCCAACGATGAAGGCCACTCGGAAACGCGATGCCGTCAAGAAACGTCGTCGCCGAGTCGTAGCGACCGTCTCCGTTTGTGTCGGAGAGAATCTTGATTCGCCCGCCCGGCTGACCGCGTAACTCATCGTTCTGAAAGGCTTGCCCCTCGGGGTTCATGACGCCGTTCGGATAGTCGCGCATCTCGACGACCCACAAGCGACCGTGCTCGTCCCATTCGAACGCAACGGGGTCTTGCACGAGCGGCTCGGCAGCGACCAGTTCCACTTTCAAACCCGGTCGCACCGTGATGCTCGCGAGCGATTCTTCCGGCGACTTCGGCTTCGGAAACGCCGCTTGCTTCTCAGCCGAGTAGAACTCATGAGGTAACAACTTTTGCACCGAGTCGATGACGACATCTTCCGCATCGGGACTCAGCCGCGACGGACGCCGGTAGTAGAGCATCGAGAAGTCGGCCTCATACCCGCCCTCTTGCAGCACGCGCTTCGAAGAGATGTAACTCGGGATGTCGTTCGCATAGGCCGTGATCCAAACGCGCGACGGATCGAACTCTTGCTGCATCCTCAGCGAGTAATCGACGACGACTTCTCCGCTCAGAAACACCATTGCGAGATCGCTGCCGAAGACCCAAACGCCGACGGGATACGGCATCGTCTTCGGTACGGCGTTGCCTGCGTCGAGCTGTGATAAAAAGTACTTCGCATTCGAGCCCGCAACGCCGGACTGCTTTGCTTGAGCTTCGAGTTGCTCGCGCGCCGGAGTCGTCGCAAATGGCAGTTCGACGCGCATCAGCTTGCAGTCGATCTGCGGATTGACCGAACGCCACTCAATCTTCGGAACGCTCTCGTCTTTGCTTCTGATGACGGCTGCTTTCACCGCATCCGCAAACTCTCGTCCGAGCACCCTTGCTTCGCCGAGTCCGCCATTCAGTCGCGGACCTTGATCCGCACCGCAGCCGATCGTGATGAGGCACGTCGTGCCGGGATGATCGTTCTCGACAAAGTCCATTGCCGCGCCGGCCCAATCGCCGCTGATCTGATTGAAGCCGCCGCCATGCACCGTGCAGTGCATCGCATAGTTGCACCACAAAGCGCGGAGTTTGCCGTCTTCGCCATGTACCGCGAGCACCGGCAAGCGTTGATCAACCGGTCCATCCTTCTGATTGCCGAACCCGGCCCACTTGCCTTCCTTCAGTACGCGCCGATTCACATTCAGTTTTGCCGCCGTCTGAGCCCATGAAAGCCGACTGGGCTTCGAGTCCTTGATGGCATCACCGACAAGCTTGACGACTTTCTCCGTCAGCTCGGCTTCGTATTGAGTGAGATGCTGATCGTGCCCTTCGGGCAGCGGCGGCGGAAAGATGTTGGGAGCAAAGTCGCGCAGCCATGGCGCGGTATGCGAGTGAGTCGCCGACAGCACGAGTCGCTCGCGCGGGATGTCATGACTCTTACAGATCTTCTCAGCGAGCGTACTGGAGAACGGCTCGCCGAAGCCGCACGTTTCAATCGAGACAATGACGGCCTTCGAGTCGATGACGAGCGCCTTCGCAAAGATCGGCATCGCAACGGCTTCATGCTCCTTCGTCCGCGCGCCGTAACCCGTCATGCGAGTGGGATAGCTCGGAGTAATGTCGACCTTCGCGCTGCCAACCAGCACGAGCGGATAAAGCTTCGCAGGCTCAGCAGCGATCGCACTGACGGCCCCTAACAACCAAAACAAACACAAGACACCGCTTCGTGTCATAAGAAATACCCTTAACTAGAACTCACGAATTGCCGTCACCGCGAGTCTGAACTCCGTATCCCTCTTGCATCGTTCAATTAAAGAGAGCACTTCGTTTGCTTCTTCCACTGAGTTCATCGCGAACTTCTCTGCAATGAGTTGCCCCTCAAGCCGGTAATCAGCGCGAATTCTCGCCTGACGCAGATTGTCGAGGGCTCCCCCAATCTCCCGTGCAACCGGATGCTGACTTCGTCGCAATGCATCGATCGCATCTTGATGGCCAAAAGAGTTGCGCCGAACGACGACATCCCAACTTCGGAGAAGCTCGCTCACTGCGTGAAACGCCCCGTAATAGGCACGGCTTACTGCGCTGCGACAACGAGCTTCGTGAGGTCCCACTTGCTGCATCGCCGCTAACCGACCCGCGAACTCGACAAAGTCGGCAGCGTTCATGAAAGAGGCTCCACAAAAAGTCCGAGTCGCCGATCACGTATGGGATAGAGCGCGTCGAGACGAACGTGCCACTCTTTGCTCCGATCAACAGTTTCACGCGGCGTCCCGTTGAACTCGGCACAAAACACGATGTTGGTGAGTCCCATGATCTCAGGATCGGGATCGACCTCAATGCGAACTGCGCCTCCAAAAATGTCGCGAGTAATTTGCAATACATCCGAGAATTGGATTTCAGCAGTCGCAACGTCGATGTCGGTTTCGTCAGTCAATGTCTGCGGCATTGTTTGCTCCCTAAAGAAGTGAATGACGTCGCACCCTAATCGCGCCTGACCTTCACGGTCTAATGGATGCGGCAGATCGGCATTCAGGGACGTGTGACACGTGCGTCAGTGAAAGCCAAAAGGCACTAACTCACGAGGCACATGGAGTCCGGCGAAAGCAAAGGCCGAGCGAGAGGTTGACACCAGAGAGCATCAAACACTTCGATTGAGGTTCTCTATTTCACCCTCACCGGAGAGCGGGAACGTCGGCAACTGTTTCAACAGAGACAGCAGTCGGTTCGCGACTTCGACAGCGATCATCGCATCTCGTTGGCTCGGAGCATCTGCATCCTCAAGTCTATTTCCCAAGTCCGACTTGCCTTCAGCGAGTTCCGCGCAGCCGCACTAACTGCGAGCCGGGGTAATAAAAGCTGACGATCTCGGGCGACGTGCGGCCGGCTTTCGCGAGTCCGGCTGCTCCCCATTGGCAAAGGCCGACTCCGTGACCGTGCCCCTGACCAGCAAATTGAATCTCGGTCGCGGTCATTGTCGCGGTGAAGGTCGGGCTCGATAGCACTCCGTAAGGCATGACTCGTCGCAGCGTCGTACCGGCGATCTCAATGGAGTTCTTCTCATCGCTGATCTTGTAGTAGGGCAGATCGCCGGTCGGTTTTATGACAGGCGCGATGCTGACGAGACGGCCGAACGTCTTTCCCTGCGACTTGAAGTGATCGCGTAAGAGTTGCTCGGCCTTCGCTCGGTCGATCGTCGTCTGCCAGCGATAGAGCGACGCTTCACTGCACCAGTCGCAGGCAACGCTCTTGTGAACCGAGGCCGCATCTTCAAAGACCGTGCTGCCGTTGATCGTCCGCCCTCCGCATGCAGCGGTGTAGTAAGTCGTGAAGAGCTTGCCGCCGGACGTGCAAACGATGCCCGCTGTATCGCGCACGATTTCGCGACTGTTGGGTGACTCTCCGGCGAGCTTCTTGCCCGAGTCATCCTTGTATTGGTAGCCGTTGTATTTCTGGCTGCGCGTTGTCGAGAAAACATCGAACTGCGGATGTCCCGTCATGTGCGATAGCACGTAGGTCCGCGCGATGATTGCCTGAGCCTCGCGTGCCGAACGTCCGAAACTGGCCGGCATCTCGCTATTAACAACGCTCGCCAGATAGTCCTCAAGTCGCACGACATTGATCGCGAGCAGCTTGCCAGAAGCAACGCGCGTGATTCGAACGGTTCCGCGATAGAGATGATCCGCAACCCAAATAGCCGGAGCATTGATCGGCACGATCTCAATCTGATTGATGCGGAACTCGCTGCTGCCAATGCGAATCGAGTCGTTCGTCGCAGTAACTTTTGTGACAGCAAGCCGCTCGCCGTGAGCCAGAATGGTCGTCGTCCCCGGAGCAAGCACGCGGTAAGGGCCATCAATCGCGACTTCAATTTGCGCCGCCGGACTCGCAGTCAGATTCACGCGCACAAGCGGGTTATGAGTTTCGACCTGCAAAGGAGCCGGAGTGACGATCGGCTGCGGCCGCACTTGCCCCTGCGATGACTTCGAGTAGTAGACCCCGACCGACGCAGCGATCAGCAACCCGACGCCGCCCGCGAGCAGCGCAATCAAGCTTCGTCCGTGAATTTGATGCCGCGCGTCCATGAGCGTGATGCCGAATAAAAAAGACAAACGTGAGATCGTGCCGTGCGCTGAGCGCGAAGTGCTCACAGCTTGAGATCCGCCGGACTCGTTGCGTCGAGCGATTGATCGATTAACTCCGTCAGTCGAGCAACGTCGCTGATCTGCATGATCTGATCGGCAAGTTCGCTCGGAACATCTCGAAAGCGGTGACGGAGAATTCGCAGCAGAGTCTCGCGCTGAGTGCGTAACGCACCTTCCTCAAGTCCCTCTTCGCGTCCTTCCTCTCGCCCCTCCTCGCGGCCTTCTTCGCGGCCCTTCTTGATGCCTGCCAGTTCCCAGCTTGTGACCATTTTCTTGACCTCCACAAAGGGTTCATTGTCGCGAATCAAGTTCAGAAATTCGGCTTGCTGACTCTCAGCCAGCGGCATGTAGGTTTCGACGAACTCCAGTAGCAAACTCTCCCGAGCAGGGTCGATGCCCTTGCCGAGAATTAGACGCATGAAGTCCGCTTTCATGCTCACGATGTCCCGCTTCGTCCAATTCATCTTCGCCATCAAGGCGAACGCAAGCGGATTGTCGGACCTCAAGAACTGGCGATAGTCGATGCTGCTGAGTTTCAGAATGTGGTACTTGAAGACCACTCCGACGTCTCCGCCAAATCGGCCGTCAAAGACGTTCGGCACCGGCTGCTGCCATTCATCGTCGTCCGTGAAGATGGCGATCGAAATCACGCTCTCGCCGTACCTCAGAAAGAGCACGCAGTAGTACTCGAAGATGCGGCGAGGATAGTCGATCGCTCGACGCTGTGATTCGAACTCGAAGTGGATCAGCAGCAGACGTTGTTCGCCGCTCTTGAGTCGCACCTTAGCCACAAGGTCGAGCAGCTTCTTGTCCCCGTGCAGCAAGTCCGTGAAGAGTTCATCGCGAATGAATTCGACTGACGAGAAGTCAATCTCCTCCGCGATCTCCGCATAGAACAGCTCCATAAACTCGCGGAAGAAGTGCTCGATGAGCGTCTTGAAGATCTGATCGTGATCTGTTTGCACGTCATGGCCCTCAGTAAAAAAGCAACTTTGCCGCAGTCGCTGCAGCATCAAACTCGTTTCGGCACGATGCGAGAAGCTACCGATCACACTTCCTTTCTGGCGCTCATTCTTCGCAGCGTTCCAGTGCCGGCCAACTCGAATGAGCCCGCGCATCGTTCGCCCCTCAGTGTCCGTTCTCAACAAAACAGCAAACGCACGGACCGGGCATCAGTAGTCGCGACTCCTTAAGTGGCGGCCCTTCAAGCCCGGCGTAGATGTCATCGGGCGACGACTTCGAAGTGTCGATAACAACCCGCCATTTCATGGATGCCGCGACAGGCGGCAGTTCGAACGTCTGCCGAGTCTCCCCAGCATGTAACAAAAGCAACACGGCGCGACCGGCACATTCTCGCGCCGTCGATGTCGTGCGTCCGAGTAAGCACGTCAGACTTGCGCGATCTCGCTGCCAGTCGACCGGCAGTCCAGCGGCATTGAACCAACTGACATCCGGCAGCTCGCCGACAATCTCGGGGAAGCCACTCAAGAACTTCTCCCGGCGCAGTGCCGCGTTTGATCGTCGAAACGCAATCAGCTCCCTCGTGAAGCGGACAAGTTCCTCGTTCTGCTCCAGCAGCGACCAATCGACCCATGAAAGATCATTATCTTGGCAGTAAGCATTATTGTTGCCCCGCTGAGTGCGACGAAATTCGTCACCCGCCGTCAGCATCGGCACTCCTTGACTGAGTAGCAGCGTCGCGAGAATATTCTTGATTTGAACGAGTCGCCGCTGCGTAATTGCTGAATTTTCCGTCTCGCCTTCGACTCCGAAATTGATGCTGAAGTTGTGAGCTTCGCCATCCCGATTTTCCTCACCGTTTGCCTCATTATGCTTACGAGCAAATGTGACGAGATCATTCAGTGTGTAGCCATCGTGCGACGTCACAAAATTCACACTATGAAACGGCTCGCGACAACTGACTTGATAAAGATCGCTCGACCCCGCCAATCGTGTTGCGACTGGCCCTAGCGATAAATCAAAGCCATTCCAATAACGGCGAATATCGTCTCGGTAGCGGCCATTCCATTCGGCCCAGCGCACGTTCGAAAACGAGCCGACTTGATATGCACCGCCCGCGTCCCATGCTTCGGCGATGAGTTTGATATTCGCCAGAAATGGATCTTCGGCGATGACTTCGACCATTGGCGGATTCGGAACAACATTGCCGCGCCGGTCGCGACTGAGAATTGACGCTAAGTCGAACCGAAACCCGTCAACGTGATATTCAAGAGCCCAATGCCGCAAGCAGTGAAAGATCATTTCGCGGACGACGGGATGATTCCCATTTACCGAATTACCGCAGCCTGAATAATTCGCATATTTTCGACCGCCGTCTTCGAGAAAGTAGTAGACTTGATTCTCTAATCCTCTAAATCCGAGCGTCGGGCCGCGCTCATCGGTCTCAGCAGTGTGATTGAAGACAACATCCAGAATAACTTCGATACCTTCAGCGTGCAGAGCCTGCACCATTTGCTTGAACTCTTTGACCTGTGCTCCCGGTTCTGAAGATGTTGCATAGCCCCGATGAGGAGCGAAGAACGCGAGCGGGTCATAGCCCCAATAGTTTCGCCGCGACTCGGACATTCCGTCCCAATGCCGCTCCATAAAATCTTGAACGGGCATCAGTTCAACCGCAGTCACTCCGAGCTTCTTCAAATACGGAATCTTCTCAATCACTCCGAGATACGAGCCGGGATGCTCGCAGCCACTCGACTCGGACTGAGTAAACCCTCGCACGTGCATTTCATAAATAATGGTCTCAGACAAAGGCCGGTTGATATGCCGATCACCGTCCCAGTCAAAATGGTCGTTGATCACGACGCACTTCGGGGGAAACGCCACTCCGTCCTTCATCGGCAAGAATTCGCCGGCCAATGCTCGCGCATAAGGATCAATCAGCCGTGCACGCGCATTGAAACGCTGCCCGATCTCCGGCTTGAAAGGTCCTTCGGCTTGAAAGTGATACAAATCACCGTGCTTCACTCCGGGCACGAAAACGGTCCAGATATCACCAATGCGATTGATCGACGGATCCATTTCGATAATGCGCGACGCTTCGAAATCGTCGACGTCGTCGTACAGCAGCACTCGCATCGCAGTGGCCGAGCGACTGTAAATGGTGAAATGCACGCCGTCTGTTTGCGACACAGCGCCATAATGAAGTGAGTAGTGAGTCTGCATAAAGCGATGCCGTTACTCGTTTGAAGGCACGGGTCTTAAATGTCATGTAATCAGCCGCTGCGTCACTTCGCTGCTCGATTTAATTGCAACTCGACTCAACGCCGAGTCGCTCGTTGATCCATTCGGGTTCAACGAACCGCTTAAGGAGCCAGCGCAAATTGTGATCAAGGCGAGCAAGAGTTTTTAGACGTTCGACTTCGGAAACGTTTGCGTTCCAAATAATGCCGTGCCATTCGAGGTGCGCGGACCATTCCTCGTAGCGAGCGGCTTCATTGAGACGGTCCATCACCCGTTTGGCCCAAACTTGCCCGTAGTGGTCAACGAAGTCGAGCCAGAGTGCCGTCCAAGTATCGGCCTGAGGCGCTACCGCGAGGCAACGCAATCTTGCAATTCCCGTTGCCACTCCGAGCAGCAGAGTTCCAGTCGCTCGAGCAGCCAACTGGTGACGCAACATGTTCGGTGCAGCGGCAGAAAGCGATGCAAGTATTAAGACAATCGCTCCAGCATAGAGCATCGCCGGCAGTGTGAATTTTGTGCCGAAGTAATTTCCGCAGCCCATAACGAGCACGACCGAAAACGCGACGAGTGCGGGTTCTTCCAATTCCAATGGCACCCCGAAACGCCAAACGCGAGTAGCAGCAGCAGCCGGCCAAAGTAGTACAAGCACGAGCGGTAGCAAGACGAAGAAGCCCCATGCAGCCGCTCCGGGTTTGCGAGCACCTAATACTGCTACCGGCGGGCAGGCGCAGAGCACCGCAGTCAGATACCAAATGAGTTCGCGTCCGCCTGCGGAAATTGAGCTTGCAGCAGATTCTGCCGTGAAGGCGATCGTCCAAAGAAAAAGTGCGGCAAATGACCAACAAGCAGAAGTTCGCAGTGTTGTGCGCCATACATCTCGGGCCGCCTTAAACAGCACGAACCAGCAAGTGAGCAAACTCAAAACTGCGAATATCTGCAGGGCAGTCGAGCCCATGAATCACCCATCGTGCTGCGAAAATAAAGTCAGCCAGTCGTTCTCAATTATTGATGACGGCGAAAAGGGTAGAGAAACTGCGCCAGATACCCCTGCGGCACGGGATGACCGCCGATGCCATAGCCACTCGGCCAACGATCCTCGGGCATGTGAAGCGTGCCAAAGACCTTATCGAACAACGGAAAATGAATCGCAAAATTGACGTCGATTGCTTCGCGTTCGATACCGTGATGCCAATGATGAAATCGCGGCGTGACAAAACAGCGGTCGAACCATCCAAACCGCCATCCGAGGTTCGCGTGAATGAAAGTGGAATGCACATAAAGAAATAGCAAATAGCTCTGCAATGGGCCTTGCTGAAAACCGAGTGTAAACATCGGAATCGCCGTCGTTGCTCGCAGAATCACGATTTCGAAAAAGTGCATACGGGCGCCGGCCATCCAGTCCATTGCCTGCGCGGAGTGATGAACCGCATGAAAGTGCCATAAGAATTTCACGCGATGAAATGCACGATGCACCCAGTATTGAGCGAGATCGGTCAAGAACATGATCTCAAAGAACTGCATCCATCCGGGTTGCGCACCGACCCAGTTCCGAAAATCGGTCCATTGAGTGTGCGCCAGGATGAACTGCCACGGGCCGAATGTGAGAAAACTCAGCACTTGCACGAAGAGCGAACTCACGAGGTAGTAAAACAAGTCTTCCCGCCACTCGTTGCGAAATAGTGGCTGCTCAACAATTTTCGGGAAGAACCGCTCCAATGGCACAAACAAGAAGCCCGTGAAGATCACATTCAACACGAAGAAGTCGAGACCGAAGAAGAATTGCGATGACTCAACCTCAAGCCCCGTTGTGACGCTGCCTCGTAACGATGCGAGCAGCGTCAATGTCATCGCTGACAGACCGAGTATTTTGTTGCGACGCAGTGCAAAGCTGATGAGCGAAAACCCGAAGGCAATCATCAACGTCGCATAGACGAGCCACGGAAACCAAAGCGCGCGAGTGACTCCCTGCAATTCAGGAGTCGACAGCAAACCCGGATGGCGCCAGCAGAAGACGAGAAACAGTCCCGCGACGCTCGCTATGAGTGCCGCCGTGCCGCTGATCCAGCCGCTGCCAAAACGCCGTTGCTCGGGACCGGCTTCTAACTCCGCTCGAATCTTAAGCCGCAATCGCTGTAGCCACATGCGGAGACCTCACTTGCCTGAAGATGTCGAGTCATTGTTTCTCGCGTGCGATCGAGACGCCTCGCCCCGCAAAACTCCCAGCGGGCCTCTCGGTCCGAGCCAGCGTTGAGTGTCGATGCCGAGATAGGTCAGAGCACGCAGCAGCAAGACCGTTGCGATGATCTCATCAATATTGCCGACGACCGGCGCGTTATCGGGACCGAGTTCAACGATCCCCGCGCCGAGATTCATCAGATAAAGCCCCGATAAACCCGCGACGAACAGTGCCGTCAACTTCTTTACTGGGGCCATGACGCTGCTCCTCAACAACGGCTCGAATTAGCTCTCAGCCGCCGGATAGCGGCCTTCCTTTGCGACCGAGTTGTCCGGGTTCAGATACAGCACGACGGCTCCTGTGAAGCGTTCCTCTTCGCGGAACGTCCATAAGAGCACTTCGTCGCCGACTTCTCCCAATCTTGCGGCCGCTCCATTGAGCACGAACTCGCCTTCCGGACCGGGCAGCGCGTAAGTGTCCCAACGCGTGCCCGTCATCTTGTTGACGAGATAAACTCGCTCGTAGGGATGAATCCCCGAGCGTTTCATCAGACTGGTCGGAATCGTCGCCGAGCCTTCGTATTCGAGGCTCTTTCCGGTGATTCTCAAACCATGGAGCTTCGCTCCCACAAACTCACGCATGCCTTATTTCCCCGGAGCGGAACGGTGAAAATGCACATGCAGCCAACGGCCGTCTTTCTTCTGCCAAACGCGAGTTTCCTCGATGGCAACGCATGTCGGTGAGCCGTCACCCAAGATCTTTTGAACGACTCGGACATAGGTCACGACGGCGGCATCGCCCATCACTCGGACCTTCGGCGAAGCCATTGTCGACTGCTTCGGCGGCTTCGTCGGCGAACCGGGCATGTCGAAATAGAACTTATGGAACGGCAGACCCTCGACCAATTGCCCGAGTGCTTCGGGCTCGAAGCAGCTCAGACTTTCGTCGCAAAGTTTCGCGTACTCGGCCCAGTTGCCGGCATCAATGACAGTCAGAAGTTGGCGGCTCAACGCAAGGAGTTCAGCTTCAGCAGACACGTTGCAAATCCTCGGTCAATGAGAAGGAAGTGGATCATCAGACGGCACTCACACTCGCCGTCGACGATTGCTTGAGATGCCGGCGCAGCCCTGAATTGCCGATCGAAACAGCCTCAAGCGACGAACGGTGCAAATAAGCGATCCGTTTGCAATTTGCGAGGACGTGCTCAAGGGATCGGAGTTTGTTGGTCACTCTCAACCATGAAGCGAGCTACAGAGCCCCACTCGAATTGACGATTGCTTTTCCATTGCCTCGCAGTTCGACTGCCGAACCGCTTCAAGATCGACGATCGCTCGTTCCCACTTCGCACTCACCGAAAGGACGATTCATGACCGAAACCCGCCGCGATTCCGTGCGTCGTTTTGACCAAATTTCACGTCGCACGTTGCTGCAAGCCGCCGGACTCGGCGCCTTGCCGCTCGGTCTGCCCGGCACCGTTGCCGCCGGAGTCGACCCGAGAAAAGGACTCGGCAAGGGACCGGCAAAGAAGTCCTGCATCTTCATCCTGCTCTGCGGCGGACCTAGTCATATAGACACATGGGATTTGAAGCCGGATGCACCCGACACGATTCGCGGTCCGTACTCGCCGATCGCCACTCAAGTGCCCGGCATGCAGATCAATGAGATGCATACGCGACTGGCGCAGATGACCGACAAGATCACTCTGATCCGGTCGATGTCGCATGTCGGCAACATCAGCAACCACTTCGACGCGATGCATCACATGCTGAGCGGTCAGTCTCAAGCACCGCTTGATGCTCCGTATCTCGGCTCGATCATGTCGAAGGCGCGACCGGATGATCGCAGCATCGCTCCGTATGTTTGGCTGATTAAGTGCGTCGGCGATCCCGTCTTCTGTGCGGTCAACATCGGTAATGGCGGTCATCTCGGGATGATGCACAGTCCGCTCTTTGTTGGGTCAGCGACGAATCATCCGGCGATGCCGACCTTCAAAGCTCCTGACGAACTCGTCGGCATCGTCTCGTCGGAGCGAATGCAGGATCGGCGTCGGCTACTCGACGGACTGACGTCGGCCCCGACGGCGAACGACATCAACGAGCATCAAGCGGCGCGCGATTGGCAAGATCTGCATGGCCGCGCGTTCGAGCTAACGAGCGGCTCAGCCGGACGAGCGCCCTTTGAGCTGCATCGAGAATCCCAAGACGTGCGCGATCGCTACGGCATGCATCCGCTCGGACAGAACTTGCTACTGGCGCGACGATTGGTCGAAGCCGGAGTGGGCTTTGTGACTGTCAATGGATGGACCGGTCCTTCGCCAAATGGCGGCGGCGGACCTCCGGCGTCGAGCTGGGACATGCACGGCGGCGAAATGGGAATGGGGAATGCCTTCGGATCGGGCTCTTACGGAATGGGATGGTGCCTACCGTGCCTCGATCAAGGACTGACCGCGCTGCTGCAGGACCTCAGCGACCGGCGCATGCTCGATGACACAATGGTTGTTGTGACGGGAGAATTCGGACGCACTCCCCGCATCAATCAGAACGGATTGGCGAGTCCCGGACGTCAGCACTGGCCGTCGTGCTTCTCGACCATTTTGGCCGGAGGCGGCATCAAGGGCGGTCGCGTTTATGGTGAGTCCGACAAGGACGGCGCGTACGTCAAAGACAAGCCGGTCCGACCTCAAGATCTCGGCGCAACGATCTTTCATGCGCTCGAAGTGCCGCTCGATCTGCGATTGGGGAAAGACGGTTTCACGCGTCCGCTTTCAACCGGCACGCCGCTGTATGACCTCTTCGGCTAAGAGCCAATCCTCATCGCTGAAGCTTCGTGCCCGCGCTCAATTGAGCGATAAGAACTCAATGACCTCTTTGTCTTCCTCTCTGCGTCCTCAGCGGTCTCCTGTTCCAACTGTCTTTTTCGAAGTCGAACACGAGCGCGCTGAGGACGCAGAGAGATGCCAACGAAGAACGGCCACAACCGGCGAGTCTCACACTGAGCTCGATTCTCGAAAACGATGTAATATTCGTTCCATCAGCGTCGACGAGCGGTTCAACATTTCGCGAATCGCGAATGAACGTCATCGGCGCACGCCGTTCGTACCTCGGTGCTTCGAGAACCAACTGAAGCCGCGACTACGAGCAATGGCACGCTGCCCTGCTAAATTTCTTCTCCGAGATTGATCCTCACGAAACACCGAGACACCGCAAACGACTCATTCGGAGAACAACATGAAGAGCCCGTTTCCCGGAATGGATCCATTTCTCGAGACCCGCTGGCGCGACGTGCATACGCGCATCATGACTTTGATCTGCGATCAGATTCAGGATCAGCTTCCGGCAGATCTCGTCGCGCGAGTTGAGGAGTCGATTCTCGTTGATGACGGTGAAAACGATTCGCTGCGCACGGCATCGCCCGACGTCGCGGTCATCGAAAACTTTGAGTCCGAAGTCGGTGTTGCCACTCTGAGTTCGGTCGCGATCGCAAAGCCTCTTTGGGTCGTTGAAGACCCCAGACAAATTTCTCGGCACGTTCAAATTCTGGACTCGCGCAGCGGAGATCGCGTCGTGACGGCTATTGAAGTCCTCAGTCCAACAAACAAGACGACCAAAAAGGGACGGCAGGAGTACGAGGACAAGCAATGGGACTACCTGCATGCCGGAATCAATTTGGTCGAGATCGACCTCCTGCGCTGCGGCCAGCAAGTCATCAACATCGAGGCTGAGTCGTTTCCGTTCGAGAAACACCGCACCTACATGATGGCCGTATCGCGTCCCGCAAGAGTCGAGATCTACGGCGCCTCGCTTCGGGAGCCGCTGCCGGTGCTGCCAATTCCTTTGCGCTGGAGCGACCGAGATGTCGTGCTGCCGCTGCAGACGGTCATCGATGAGGTCTACGAGCGCGGCCGTTATTGGAAGCTCAACTATCGAGCGCCGCTCAACCCGCCTCTCTCAGCCGACGACACAGCATGGGCGAACGAACTGCTGACAAAGGCCGGCAAGCTACAGCCAGTGCAATGACCGTCATTGCCCATCTGCAAGACGATTGCTCGTAGCATGGACGCCTACGTCCGTGCGTCCCGTTTGTTGCAACCCAATTCGGGTCGCTCTCGGACGTAGGCGTCCGAGCTACAGCGCCCCGGCGCATCGACAACAAGTTGTCGGTGCGTTCGCCCTAAGTTCCTAACTATCCGCCGACTCTGTTGAAGGAGCCGCTGCAGTCTCAGGCGCGAAGCCGTGCCGCATCGAGTTCTCGGTGATGTTGATCGGGATCACGAACTGCGACAGGTAATCCGGTCCGCCGGCCTTCGTCCCGATGCCCGAGTACTTAAAGCCGCCGAATGGCTGACGATTCACGAGGGCTCCGGTAATCCCGCGATTCAAATAAATGTTGCCCGCCTGCAACTCGGCCGCGCAGCGCTTCAACGTCGCCGGACTGCGGCTGAAGACGCCCGCAGTCAGCGCGTACTCTGAGTCGTTCGCAACGTCGATCGCTTCGTCAATGCTCTCGACCGGAATCACTGCGAGGATCGGCCCGAAGAGTTCATGCCGAGCGATGTCGGTATTCGGATCGACGTCGACGAAGATCTGCGGCCCGATGAAGTGCCCGGACTTCGCGAGCTCAGCATCGATCGGATAATCGAGCACGCGGTTCTGGCGCTCGTTCGCGTCATCAACGAAAGCACGCAATCGCTGACGAGCCGCCGCACTGATGACGGGCCCCATGAAGCTCGCCGGATCCATTGCCGGTCCGACCTTCAAACTCCGCGACGCCGCAACGAGCCGCTTCGCAAACGTCGGATAGATGTCCTTAAGCACGATGACTCGCGAGCACGCCGAACACTTCTGACCGCTAAACCCGAACGCGCTCTGCACGACACCCTGCACCGCATCATCAATGTCCGCATCACTGTCGACGATGATCGCATTCTTACCGCCCATTTCGGCGATGACCTTCTTGACCCCGGCCCCATTCAACGGCGACTCAGCCGCCACTTGATTGACCTGCATGCCCACTTCTCGCGAACCCGTGAATGCAATCACCGCGACATCAGGATGCTTCACGAGCGCTTGCCCGAGTTCCTCTCCATTGCCCGCGATGAAGTTGATCACTCCGTCGGGAAAGCCGGCGCGATGCAGAATCGAAATGAATTGCGCTGCAGAGATCGTCGCTTCCTCAGCCGGCTTGATGACGACCGTATTCCCGGCGACGACTGCTGCTGCCGTCATGCCGCAGAGAATCGCGATCGGAAAGTTCCATGGTGCAATCACCGCGCACACTCCGCGCGGGCGATAGCAGTAGAGGTTGTCCTCGCCGGCCAAATTCTCCGCGCGCGGTGCCAGATAGAGCCGAGCTTGCTGCGCGTAGTAGCGGCAGAAGTCGATCGCTTCAGCAACGTCTGCATCGGCCTCGCTCCATGTCTTGCCGCATTCGAGCACTTCCCATGCTGCAATCTCGTAGCGAGCATCGCGCAGTGATTCAGCAACGTGCTCGAGCAGACTGGCGCGTTGCTCAACATCGGTCGCGCCCCATCCGCGCAGAGCTTTACTCGCCGCAGCAACAGCCGCCTCAACATCGTTCGGACCGGCTTGCACATAAGTGCCGAGCGACTGCGACACCATCGACGGATTCTTCACAACCGCGACGCGCGGGCTCATCACATACTTGCCGCCGATCAACAGCGGATAGCGATCACCGAGATTGTTCTGCGCGGTCTCAAGTGCTTCTTGCATCGCATTCCGCACCTCTTCGCGGCTGAAGTCTGAAGGCGGCTCATTCACGAATGATGGCTGAGCCTTCGGAGTCGGTGCCGGCCAAGTGGCTCCCAGAATGGACGGTTTCGCCATGAGTTTCTCCCGCGAGATATCTCCAGCAACGCTGTGCCGAAGGAAGGATTCATTGGATGTATTTTCGAGCAACCGGCGGACGAGATACGCCATTCCGGTGAGGGTCTCGCCAATCGGCGTATAGATGCGGACTCGATGCCCCAACTCGCGGAAGAGTTGTGCTTGCTCGGTCGCCATTCCGTAGAGCATCTGAATTTCATACGCAGCGGGCGGCACATTGAGCTGCCGCGCACAGCCAATCGCATGCGCGAGACTTCTGAGGTTGTGACTGCCGAATGCCGGACGCAGCCACTGGTAGTTCTGGAGTAAGAATTCTGACAGCCTCTCATAGCTGTCGTCCGACTGCCACTTCTGATCGAAGACGGGCAGCGGCCATCCGCGCTGCTCCGAGATCACGTTCTCGTAGTCCCAGTAGGCACCCTTCACGAGTCGCACCGAGATCGAAGTCCCGCGCTGCTCAACCCACTCGCGCATTTGCAGCAAGTCGCGCTCAGAGTCGCGCAAGTACGCCTGAATGACGACGCCAACATCGGCCCAGCGGCGAAACTCGTCCTCCATCAAGACCTCTTTGACGATCGACAGCGTCAAGTCCTTGAAGAAGTACTGCTCCATATCAATTTGGATGTGAGCACCCTGCTTCTGTGCTCGTCTCAGAATCGGTCGCAGGCGCGTCTTGACGACATCACCGGCCGCGCGATGAGCAACCGGACGAAACTGGCTATTCAGTGCCGACAGCTTGAGCGACACGTTCATGCGCGGGATCGGCCCGTTGTCGTCGCAGTCGATTCGCCGGTCTTCAGACCATCCGTTGACGGGCTCACTCACATTGCTGAGCAACTCGAGATACGCGTTCTTGTACGCATTTGCTTCGGGCTCCGAGACGACCGCTTCGCCTAACCAATCCAGCGTGAATGCGAAGCCCTGCTTCCGCAGATCGCTGACGGCTTTCAGCACCTCACTATGGGTCTGCCCGGCAATGAACCGATCCGCCATTCGCAGCGCATTGCGACGAGCATTGAAAGCAATCGCTCGACCCAAAATGGAACCCGGCTCAGCGTGCCCCATCACCATTCGGGCCGCACCGGGGAGCCGCTCATTCACGAGTTCGAAGTACTCGTGCAAATGCCGCGCGACTTGATCGTGCGTCTTGAGCATCGGCAGGACGTCGATAAACCGAAACATCTGAACTTTGACCGCTTCGTCGGCCATCGCCCAATTGAGAATGCGATCGTCCCACCAGCGCCGATCGAAGATCGACGGTTGCCGGCGATGCAAATGGCTGAAGAGCCACTCGCCGACTTGCTGCGTCTGAGCCTCGTAGTCGTCTTGCTGGACGGGCTCAGCTTTCTTCTTTGCTTTGGCCACTCCCTAGCCTCGTATGTTGACGGTCAAAATGAATGCGGCCCCTTGTGCGAGCGTCTCGAAAGTCTCGGACGGGTAAGACACACAGAACCCAGAGAACGAATAGGCGGCGGAGTTTAGCGATCTAGTTCTCGCTCGCGCCTTCGTCAGCCAGTGCTTTCCAGCGCTTCATCAAGAATCGAGCTGCGCGGTACTGAGAATCGGACTTGTCGATGCGTGACAAGAACGCCGAACCGCGAGACGGGTTGCCATTCAGAGCCGTCGCCAATCCCGCCAGATAGCGTGCTTGAGTCGGGAACGTCCCCCGCGCCACGCGCGTCACGTACGTCTCGAAGTCGCTCGCGGCAGTGCCGTATTCGCCGTTCTCCAATTGGCACGTCGCCCGCCAGAACAACGCCAATTCCGCCGCTTCTCCGTGCAAGCGTTGAATCTCTTCCGGAATGCGCTGAGCAACCTCTGCTTCTGCCTCAGGAGGCACCGCATACGACTTCGCGGGCACCGGCGGGAGTCGCGCCCATCCCTGCAATTTCAAATACATCGGGATCGACTCGCTCGTTTGTCCGACAAGCTGCTTCGTCCGCGCGACGAGCAAGTGGTTCCATCCTTTGCCGAAATCCAATTCAACGCCCGCCTTCCCGTTCTCCGGCGCAGCGACCGGCTTGATGATGAGCGGACGCGGCGCTTGAAACGGTTCAAACAACTCTTTGAGCCCCTTGAGTTGCTCATCATTCAGCGCCTCGCGCTTCTCCCGATGCTCTTCGGCGTATTTCCAAACGGCGACGTTCTCTTGCGGAATCTGATCCTTCACCGCAGCAACGATCTGATTCAGCAAGCCCTCGAACGGCCCAATCGAAACGAGCGGTTGAAAGATGACCGCCGTCGACTCTTTCGCCATTCCGTTTTGCAGCCCTTCAAACCGCCGCGACCAAAACCCGGAGTCGCCCATCACGAACAGCTTTGAGTTCTTGAAATGCTCGGTCTGATAGGCATAAGGACTGCCGTCGGTATCAAGTGCCCGCAACAGCGAGTCATCCGCCAACACCTGACTCAGCGTCGCGACCTTCTCCACTTGAAGCTGCTTCGGCCCATCGTCCTTCGCCGGAATCGGCAGTCCGACACTCATGTCGAAGAGATAAATCTGCGAATCGATCAGCACTCCGACAATGACGGACTCAGAACCCTTCAACTCCGCCGGCAACTGCGGTTCGACAATGACCGACGGCAGCTTCAATTGCTGAGCGAGCAGCCCGAAGGCCCATGCGCGCGCTTCCGGCTGACCGAAACCCAATTGCAAACGATCAAACAGTCCGAGCGGCACGCCATCACTCGGCAGGACATGTAAGTTTTGTGTCACGACGCGGAACAATCGCACGACGCGTTCAACGTCTGAGTCAGTGGTCTTCGCAACCGACTCCGCCATCAACCGCGCCCAAATGGCATCGCGGATCGCAACCGAATCGCGCGGCACGAACGTCCGCCGCACGACGCGTTCGATCGCAGCGTCATCAAGGTACGGCTTCAGCGCCTCTTTGAGCTTTCCGTCTTCGACCTCGGGATCAATGAGATCCGACAGCATGACTTCGGCCCATGAATTGAGTTCCGTCGACGGCAAGTCGCGAGGAACCCCGATCTCAAACTCGGTCGGATGCAGAGCCGCCAGCGCACTCGAAACCGAGGCGACATTCTTCTCCTCAGCCTTCTGAGTCGCGTTATTGGTCGAGCCCGTTTTCTGATCCGACGAACTCGGGCAACCAGTCAGCCCCGTCACAACGAGGCAGCAAATTCCGACAGTCACCGTCAACGAGAGTCGCGGAACATGTCGAGTCGAAGAGCGCAAACTCATGAGTCAGCCTATGCAAGACAAAGATGGGATCGGCCCAACAAACGAAATTCAGCCGCGCCAGCAGTTCAGAACTCAATCCCCATCGGGCTCGTCCCGATGGTTATCTGCCTCATGGCTACGGCATTTCAAAGCTCAGACCGCGCGCGGGCAGGAATGAGGTTGTTTAACCGCATGCCGCAGGCACGCGCGTTTCGAGCGCTCGCCTCAGCCCGCAACCGCATCGCCGTCTCAAAACGGGCCGGGATCGTCGGGCTCAATTCGCCCCTCGGCAAGTGACGATCTCGCCGGTCTTAATGCCGCATTCACGGAGCAGCAAAGCAGGCAACCGCCTCGTTTAACCGAGTGCCCATCGGGCCGCGCTCTCCCCGAGCAAGACCCTCAACCGCGCGCAAGCAGCGAAAGCGCACGACAACGACGGCACCTAACGCGCCTGCGATCGTCCTGCTGCGAGACCCGCCGCCTCGTTTAACCGCGTGCCCATCGGGCCGCGCTTCTCCCGAGCAAGACCCTCAACCGCACGCAAGATGGCGACCGCGCCTGCGACCCGCCGCTACTTCCGACGAGTCACCATCGAGACCGCAATCAGCGTCAAAAACCCGAGCGGAATCGTGACAAGTCCCGGCTGACTAAACGGCACCGGCGATGTCGCGGGGTCGAGTCCATAAACCTTCGAGTAAGTCTCGCCCGACATCAAAATCCATCCGAGCGAGCTGACCATTCCGACGAAGACCGCCGTCGTTACGCCCTGCTTCGTTGTGCCCTTCCAAAACAGCAGCATGACCAGCGCCGGCAAGTTCGCGGACGCCGCAATGTTGAACGCCCATCCGACGAGAAAGCTGACGTTGAACTCGCGGAACACGATGCCGAGCACCATCGCCAAAACGCCCAATCCGACCGCCGCACCTTTGCCGAACAGAACTTTGCGATCGTCGTCCATTTTAACCTGGAAGAATTGTTCCATCAGGTCATGCGCGACCGCGCCTGCTCCCGCCATGATCAAACCGCTCACCGTGCCGAGCACCGTCGTGAACGCAATCGCTGAGATCACTGCGAAAAGAAACTCGCTCATGCTCCGCGCCAACAACGGCGCGGCCATGTTGCTGTCGGTCACATCCATTGCACCGCTCGTCATCGCTCCCAGTCCGAGAAACAACGTCAGCACATAGAAGAAGCCGATCGCCGCGATGCCAATCACCGTGCTCTTTCGAGCGGCCGCTTGATCCTTCACGGTGTAGTACCGAATCAAAATGTGCGGCAAAGACGCCGTCCCGCAGAACAGCGCCAGCATCAGCGAAATGAAGTCGAGCTTGTCCGCCATCTTCTCCGAGCGGATGCCTTTGAATGTCGGACTCGCTCCGGGAGTCAGCAGATCCGAACCCTTCTTCTCAACCGGATAGAAGATCGCCGTCTCTTGCCCCGCAGCATCCTTCACAACGTCCTTCGACCATGTCACGACCTTCGAATCGTTCAACGTCGAAAAGAAGCTGAACGCCCCCAGTGGCCCCGTCGCCTCTTGATCTCCCGGCAGTTTCGAAATCGTGCCGACCGGCGCGAGATCATTCTCTTTGCTCTGAGGCTTCCCGTTCACAAGCTTCTGACCGCTGCGTTTCTCAACGGTCTGTGTCACAAGAAATCCATCCGGCGACTCGCGCCAAACACGTCCTTCAGCGTCGCGGACATACGGCTTATTCGCCCATGGACGCTCACCTTGAACATCGGCCGGACCGACGAGCTTGCTAAACGGCGTCGCCGTGAAGCCCCGATTCAAGATCATCAACACAACGACCGCGCAGAACGCGACGAGCATCGATCCTTTGATGAACTGCACCCAAGTGGTGCTCACCATTCCCGCCGTCACGACGATCAACGTGACCGTCACGCCGACAATCAGCACTCCGGCATAGTGCGGCAGCCCGAGCAGCGGCGTGATCAACGATCCCGCGCCGACCATTTGCGGGATCAGATAGAAGATCGAAACAACGAGCGTCGAAACGCCGACCGCCAATTGAATTGAGCGCGAGTTGAACTTGCTGTTCATGGCATCGGCGAACGTGAACTTGCCGAGTCGCTTAATGGGCTCAGCGATCACAAACAGCGCGACGACCCAACCGGCGAGATAGCCAATCGAGTACAGAAACCCGTCATAGCCATAGAACGCGATCAGCCCGCAGATACCGAGGAACGACGCCGCCGAGAGATAGTCACCGGCGAACGCGATCCCATTGACGAACCAATGAATTTGCCCGTGAGCCGCGAAGTAACCTTTCGCCGACTGACCTTTGCGTCCCAACCAAAATGAGAGCCCGAGCACGCACAGCACGAAGAACGCAAAGATTGCGATCGCAGTGGAAGAGGATTCGTAGAGCATCGGCAATGAGCTTCGTCAGTGGTGAAAAACGAGACGCAAACGGCACGTCCCAAAACGCGAGCGGCGGATACGGCATCAACGAACGCTTCGCAATCCAACAAACGGCATTCGCCGTCATCAAGTCGGCTCTACCCATATGTGCTCAGCGGCCGCATACCCAATCGTTGTGTGGCTGCCGCCGTGCTCAATCTCGACGACCTCAGCCTCGGTGCTATTGCGAGCAACGACGACCTCTCGCCCCAGTTCCAATCCCGCTGAAGACAGGTAGCGCAAGAAGTCGCGATCTTGATTCGTCACGCGCACCAATCGCACCCGCCCCGCAGGCGAGCACTTCCGCAGACTCAAACTCAGGCTCCCCGCCCCGCGCAACACTCCATTCGCCGCCGGGATCGGGTCGCCATGCGGATCGTGAGCCGGGTGTCCGAGAAACTCGTCCATTCGATCGACGAGAAAGTCGCTGACGGCGTGCTCCATATTCTCCGCTTCTTCATGCACTTGATCCCATGTGAGATTCAAAGTCTGCACTAAGAACTGCTCCAACAACCGATGCCGCCGCAGCATTCGCATCGCGACCTGCCGCCCCGACTCCGTCAACCGCACGCCTTCATACGGTCGGTAGTCAGCCAACTGCGCCTCAGCCAGTGTTTTCTGCATACTCGTGACAGTACCCGGCGACACATTCAACGCCTGAGCGAGTTGCCCCGAAGAAACACATTGCTCGCCCGTCTTCAGTTCGATCTGCAAGATCGCCTTCAAGTAATTTTCGACGGTAAGACTGGGCATGAGAGAGTGACTATTAATTTCAAGAAGTATAAATCAGCGAGACACTTCTGACAAAACCATAACTGAAGAGAGCAGACTTCAGACGCGCGGGCAAAAGCAGCCGCAGCCTCTCGAATTCAGTAACAGCCTTTGTGGTTGCCAAAACTCCCGAGAAGCACATTCCGTCTTTTGTACGACGGACTTGCAGTCCGTCGCTCACCGACAATGGCGATCTTTTGGTGATGAACCTAGCTGAATTCAGCAGCGACGAATTAATCGACACACGGCCCGAATTGCAGGCGACTCGTATAACGGCCAGCCGAAGGCAACGGAGTAGAAGCTAATAAGCAACCCGCCGGCGCGACCCGCAACTTCTCACCCGCCCTGCAACTTCTCCAATCGCTTGAGCGTGTCTTTGAAGCCGTAGTCGACTGCTAACACTTCGCTGTAGTGCATTTCCGCGTTCTCATTGTCCTTCGCGTGCTCGCACAATCGACCGAGCATGTAATGCACTTCGAGAAACAATTCTTTGCTGTCGTGCGCATTGAGTTTCGGAATCGCCTTCTCCAATTGCCGACGCGCCAATGGCAGCTTCTTTTCTTCAATGAAGCACTTACCCATTCGATGCAGGCACGTGACTTCGAGCCGAGTGTCCTGACTCGCTTGTTGATACAGCGGAATCGCATCCGCCCATCGACTTTCCTTGAAGAGGCATTCCGCTAATTGGAATTTCAATTGCAGGTTTTGCGGATGCCGAACAATCCGCGACTGCATGACTTCCATTTCTCGCAATCGAGCTTCTCGGGACAACTCCGCAAACATTTTCTTCGCTTGCTCGTTATTCCCTGACTCGGCTTTCTCTTTCGCCAGTTCAACATTCTTTTTCATCAGGTCGAGTTCGCAATCTTCAACCTGCTCGCGAATCGCAGGATCACCGCCCGAAAGATCGAGCGCCTGACTGAGGATTTTCCGAGCATCCTCATGCTTGCCCGCCTTGCGATAGAAGTGCCCGAGCTTCAGATAATTGTCCTTATTATCCGGCTCCTTACGAATCGCGCGCTGCAAGTCGGCCTCTTCCGACATACCCGGCCCGTCCGCATTCGCTGCTGCCACTTCCGCTTGCTTGATACGCTTCTCGACTTCGTGCGCCGCCATAACGCCTTTGGCATTTTCGGCTTCGTCGTATCCGCCGCGATCAATCACATGTTTCGTTGCCGCTTGATTGGCGCGCGTTCGAGCATTCCCGTCATGCGGATCGAGCTTACAAATCCGATCCCACAAAACCGCCGCCTGAGTATACTCGCCCCGCTCTTCCAACAATTCCGCGAGGATCTGCAGATACTCTTTATTCTTCGGATCGAACTCAACCGCCTTCGCATATGCGAACATGGCCGAGACTTCTTTATATCCCAAATTCTTCGCAGCTTCGCCGAGGTCCGCAAGCACTCCTGCATCCCATGGATTGACTTGAAGGCCCTCCATCGCCGCCGCATCAACGGATAGCCAATCCTTCTGCATTCGGCATTTCTTGATGCGCCCTTTCGGTCCCATCAAGCGCATCGATGCCATTTTCGCGCCCGTCTTGTTGTCGCCATACATCTTCGAGCACGCGCCCCAAAACGTCTGGCGGTAGACGAGATTGTCCGGCACGAAGAGGCAACACTTCGAATACATCTCGACCGCATAAGCCCAATTCTGCTTACTCATGGCCTCAGTCCCGGCCTTCCAACATTGACTGGCGAGATTCTTCTTATCTTGAGACATGCATTGCCCTCTAGTTGCGAACGTCAGTAGTAAATACAGCGAACGATTCGACCGAGATCTCAACGTTGCAAATTTAATTACAATAACCGTGAACCACTCCGCTTAGTCGTAGCATGGGCTTCTAGCCCGTGCTCAACGGCAACCGTCAAACGATTGCGAACATCGCAATAGCAGCATGGACTGGAACTCCATGCTTCTTGCTCAGGCTTTCGGCAGAGACTCTCAGTGAAACAGCCAATCGCAGCACTCCGGCCCGCCTGACCGGGAGCAAGTCATTTCATCCCTGAGAACGAACCCTAGCAAGGCTCACAACGGAGCTACAAGCTGCGCCTTCAGACCCCATCAAGGTACGGATCGAGTCCCATCTGGGTCAGTTGTCGAATCTGCTGCCGCGTCTGCGCCAGCATCAATGCCCGCTCTTGACGATGCTTACGCTCGACCTGCAACTGAGCCTTCAGCACAGTCTTTACCACTGTCGGCACTTGCCCGTCGGATGTCGAACTCAGCAGTTTTTCCGCAGTTTCCGCCCCAAGCCCTTCGCTCACGATCTCATCTTCCAGCGACATAAATCGCTGAGTCGATCCCGGATCTCCCTGCCTCGCACAACGCCCGGCCAACTGCATATCGATCCGAGACGACGGATAGAGTTCCGCAATGACGACATGCAGACCGCCGCGTTCAGCCGAGTCGCCTTGCAATCGAATATCAGTGCCGCGCCCGGCCATATTGGTCGCGACCGTCACGCGCCCCGGCTGACCCGCATCCGCGACGATCTCCGCTTCGCGCGCGTGATTGCGAGCATTCAGCACCTGATGCTCAACACTCTGCGCCGCCAGTCGCTGCGAGAGTTGCTCCGACTGCTCGATCGTCCGCGTACCAATCAACACCGGCCGCCCGAATCGATGCCTTTTCACAACATCCTCAACGAGTGCATCCCAGCGCTGCTCCGACGTTCGAAAGGCTCGATCCTCAAGATACTCGCGACGACTTCTCTTATTGGTCTGCACCATCATGACCGGCGCACCATAGACCCGTCGCAATTCGAATCCGGCGGACTCGAGCGTTCCCGACATACCCGTGAATTTCGCATATTTCGAAATCAACTCTTGAGTCGTGATCCGCGCCGCATGCTGAGTAAATGGAGTCAGCGGCAATTGCTCACGAGCCTCGACCGCCTGATGAATTCCATTTCTCCATTTTCTACCCTCGGCGATTCGCCCGGTGTGCTCATCAACAATCAGGACTTGCCCGTCGCGAACGACATAGTGCTGATCTCGCTGCAACGTCTCAGCAACGGTCACCGCACGCACGACCGCATCCGCCAATTCCGACATCGGAACGTCATTGATCGCGACCGCCTTTTCGAGCGACCTCAAATGCCGAAACCCTGCCGGCGTCAACTCGCGCTGCCCGCTCGCTTCATCCTTCTCGACGAGTTCAACCTTCCGAAATTGGTCAGCGACACTCGCGCACCATCGAAACAGCGCCTCAACCGCAACCGTATCCGTTGCCTGCGAACTAATAATCAGAGGCGTCCGCGCCTCATCAATCAGCAAACTGTCAGCCTCGTCAACGAGCAGATACGGCAGCGGATGACGCTGAATGGTCGGCGGGGCCCCTACAGCATTCGCCCGATTCTCCGATAACGCATTTCCCTGCAACATCTCGGCAAACAATGGAGTCAAACTCTGCCCGCCCGACCGCAACGCAAGCCGATCCCGCAAGAAGTCGAACCCGAACTCTCGTGCCGTACCATAAGTAATATCGCACGCATAAGCCGCCCGCCGCTGAGATGACGACATATCACCCGTAACAGCGCCGACCGTCAAACCGAGAAACTCATAAACCGGCCGCGTCCACTCGCAATCTCGCTTAGCGAGATAGTCGTTTGCCGTCGCGAGATGTGCTCCATTACCGGCGAGCGCATTGAGCGCCATTGGCAGAGTCGCAATCAGCGTCTTGCCTTCACCCGTCTGAATTTCCCCGAGATACCCGCGTTGGAGCGTCAGCCCGCTCAACACCTGCGAGAAATGGAAACTCAAACCCAATTGACGGCGAGCAACCTCGACTACTAAAGCGAAGAAGTCCGGCACGAGTCCCGCAACACGAGCACCGGCCAATGCTTCATACCGAAAGCTATTCGCGGCCGATCGCAATTCCTGATCACTCTGCGGCTTCAATTTCGAAGCACGCTCCAGAATGTCGAAAGTCAGCCGCTTCATCCCCCCTGACGGACGATGGCACGTCAGAAGTAAATATGTCACGAATTCAGCCGCAGTGTCCCAGATCATTCGTGATGTCTTCTTCAGCTCACTGAATTCGGCCGAGCCAATTTCATCGTCAAGCCGATCGCGCGACACATTTCCGTGCCCGCGCGACCAACTGCAAGCGTGCCTTCGAAGCTAAATTCCGGTTGCGCTCAAAAGTCGGGGATATACTGAGTTCCGCCAGCAAATCGCTCCGCAACTCGGCCCGCCCCGAGATCCAAATCTTGAAACAGCCGTAACCGGACGCGCGTTTCTGTA
>CAZNMS010000013.1:32232-44682 GCA_964573505.1 uncultured Planctomycetaceae bacterium
CAACCGCAATCGAAATCGAAGCCCGAGACTACCACTAAAACGCCGCCTTTGCCGTGACCGCTTGCTTTCGATTTGCATTCTTATCTTGCGCTGCCAAACGATCTTCTCGCTCCATCATCCACAACACAACCGGGCTCGCGATATACACTGTGCTGTAAACACCCGAAATACTGCCGACGACCATGCAGAACGCGAAGCCATGAATCGACTCGCCACCACCAAAATACAACACCAACAGCGTCGCGAAGACAGTCGTCGCAGTAAGAATCGTTCGTGACAGAGTCTGATTCAAACTGAGGTTGAACATCTCCAATGTGATCTTCGGATCGCGTCCGCGAACCTCTCGCACGCGATCGAAAATCACGATCGTGTCATTGATCGAGTAACCGACGATCGTCAGCAACGCAGCAATGATCTGCAGATTGATCTTGAAATCTTCGAGTCCAATAAATCCGCCAACACCGGCGTTCGACAACATCGCAGCAACCGGCAAAGCGCCGATCGCAATCATCACGTCGTGCAGCAACGCAACCGCAGCACCCATTCCCCAAGCAACATTCTCGAAGCGGAACCACATATAGACCACCATCGAAAGCAAGCTGAGAAACATCGCGAGCATCGCCTGCTTCTGCGTCTCAGCACCGGTCGCTACCGAGAACGTCGTCACCTCCTCGAACAGTGGTGACGTCGCCAGTTTCTTTTCCATCTCCGCGACCGCAGTAGCAATATCTTCTTTCGAGACATCCTTTCGAACCCGAACAGTCACGACGTCGTAATTCTGCACTTTATTCGAAGCAGCAGCAGTACCCGACCCCCGCTTGCCCTCAACATCAAACATGCTCTTCGGCTCGGGGAATTTTGGCCCCTTATCACCGGTAATCACGCTGAGGCCACCAACAAAGGCTTGCTTAGCAGTCGCCAGTGTCACTTCCTCAGAGAACGTGATATCGAACTCGTTGCCACCCACATAAGGAGCAACTCGAGCACGCGGCGCGGCCTCACCCTCTTTAGGCTCTGGAATCGCGGAAACCTCACCGACCTTGCCGGTTACCTTATGCAGGCCAACCGACGCCAAACACTCAGCCAAATTCTTCTGAACCTCCGGAGTGTTATCATTCACCGTTCGCAAGCGCCAGCGCCGACCAGCTTCGCCGGACTCCCCCGCCAACGTAAGTCGCTCCAACGCTAACGACGTCTCAAACTTCTCATACAACTTCTCTCTGAACTCACCCTGTGTCTTCGGCTCGGAAAATTGGAACGTCACCATTGTGCCGCCCAGGAAGTCGATATCGAAGTTCCGTGTACCGCGGCTAAAACCAATGAGAGCCATCACTCCGATTAACACGATCGACCCCACAAAGCACGCCTTACGCTTGCCCATGAAGTCCAAATTCGGAGCGGCCATCGAACGCATCATCACAATCTTCGTGATGAACCGCTTCTGATCCGCAAATTCGAAGAGCAAGCGGCCAACATACAGCACCGTGAACATACTCAAGACGATGCCCACAAAGAGCGTGACCGCGAACCCCTTAATTTGATCTGATCCAACCATGTAGAGGATCACCGCAGCGATCAGCGTCGTAATGTTCGAGTCAAAAATGGCACTAAACGCCTTATCGAATCCCTGATGAATCGCCATCTTCACACTGGCGCCTCGCTCGGTCTCTTCTCGCATTCGCTCGTAGATCAGCACGTTGGCGTCGACCGCCATACCAATCGTTAAGGCGATACCAGCAAGTCCCGGCAGCGTGACAGTCGCCTCAATCAGAGCCATCGAAGCGAGCAGCAGGAACAAGTTCACGATCAAGCACAAATTCGCAATCACACCGGCGCGCTTGTAATAGACCGCCATGAAAATCACGACGATCAGCGCCGAAGCAACGCAAGCCGCTATGCCCTTCGTACGAACGTCTGCACCTAGAATTGGGCTGATAGTGAATTCGCTAATCGGATTCTGAATCAGCGGCAGATCCAAAGCGCCCGCGTTCAACGTGTCGACGAGTCGCTTGATTTCTTTAGCCGTAAAATCGCCGGAGATGGAGCCCTGACCGCCGGTGATTGGCTCGTTCAATTGCGGAGCAGAGTGAACCTTACCATCTAGCACAATCGCCAGACGATACTTCATATCATCTCGGGTCGGCTTGTAATTAATTGTCAGGCTCGCAAATCGATTTGCGCCGCGACTATTCAACGTGAACTGGACGAGACGCTTGCCATCCTTCGGGTCGCGATCCTCGTTCGCTCGAGTCAGATCCTTACCGGTAACAGCTCGGTCCTTAGGAGAGAGCGCCAGCAGCACTTGACGCACTTCAACATTCTCACGTTTAACGGTGCGGAACTCAGCCTCAAGCGCCTTGCCGCCACCCGCCGTGACCTTGGCTCTCGCATCTACTGGAGTCCAACGAGCAGCAGGCTGACCGTTCACAAACACGGTGTCATCATCGACCGGCAGCTTCTTCGCTCGTTCGATTAAGTCCTTGTGATCGCTACGAAATGCGGTCGCCAGAATTTGAAACTCGAGAGTACCGAGTTTCGTGATTCGCTCCTTCATGTCGTCGACATAAGCCTGATCAGCACCGGGAACGATGACTTCAATTCGCTCTTGACCCACACGACGAACGGTGACGTCTTCAGCACCTGATGGATTAATACGCCGGGAGATTGCACCGACCATGTTCTCCATGGATCGCTCCCACTCAGCAACCTTCTCAGTTCTCTCTGCCAGTGCGCGGTCAACCTCGTAAACGAGATTCGTACCACCGGCGAGGTCGATACCCAATCTAAAGCAGCCAAGAATTGAATCCTGACCCTGATACCCGATTTTCCATATAAACGGCGTCATACCGACGAGTATGACGCACAAAACACGGCTGATCCTCTTCGTGAGATCCTTCAATTGCATAGTATTCGCGATGAGGCGCGAAAGAATTGGCGGGATGCCGAAGCAAACAACCGCCAACACGAATGCCAGTATAGCGCGGTTCCGAAGCTCCGTAGCCGAAACTAGGGACTCGGTTTGGGTGACCGCAGAGGCCTGTGCAAGAAGGTCAAGCATTACTGATTGTCTTTCTTCTCTTCGTTCAGGACGCCAACAATATAATTTCGATGAAACTTCAGTCGCACATCTTCGTCAACGCGCAATGTAATTTCGCGTCCATCAGACGAAACCGACACGAACAGGCCGATGATTCCGCCTGATGTCACCACTCGATCGTTCTTCTTCAGCGAACAGATCAAATCCAGATGCCGCCGCCGGTCACGTTTCGCCGGCCGAATGATGGTCAGGTAGAAAACGACGAAAGCAATGCTAACCATCACCAACCAAGCAACCTGCGGAGTCTCCCGAGGAGCTTCTGCAACCAGTTGGATCTGAGAACTTGCGAACGAAAGCATCACTAAGAGTCCCAACCATCAAGTCCGATTGCAGATTCGGGCGCCCCTAACAGACACAATCGAGCGGGCTTCTCGCCCGCCACCACGAACATCATCGCCCGAGACTCGCCGAACTGGTTCGAGTCTCCCGACCCACACGGTCCGAGCTAAACCATTCAGCAACTGCAACTTGTGTCGCCCAGAACACCGGATTCCGGCAAAGTCTAGGGTTCCCCCAACTAATGGGCAAGCAGGCCACTTCAGTGGGCTAAATCGACGATGCCCTCTTCCGGGTGGCTCAATCGCGACTTTGGTCCTGGCTTGTGGCACAAGGCGACGAGCCTATAATCGCTGGTTCCCGGTCCTGAGCGGCGCGTCGCCCTAGGGCACTTAGAATACGGAACCCTGCAAAAGAGCAGTTGCCATGTTGAACTGGGCACGAAACCTTTTCGGAGCAACCTTCACACTGCTGATGGGTATGTGGGTAACACTGAAAGTGATGCTCGTAACCTATCGACGGAAGACTTTGGCTGACGTCTTCGTCTATCCCGAATTGAAGGTGCCTGTAAAGGCACGATACCGCGGCTTCCACCGTTTCGATTTAACGACGTGCATTGGGTGCGAGAAGTGCGCCGCAGCCTGTCCGGTTGATTGTATTTATATTAACAAGCAAAAGCTCGGCGGTAACAGCAAGGGTTTCCGCATCGACGGCTTTGCCATTGACTACTCGAAGTGCATGTTCTGCGCTCTTTGCTGTGAGCCCTGCCCAGTTGACTGCATCTTCATGGGCGCGAATTACGACCTAAGTTGCTACAGCCGGGACGGCTGCATCGTCGACTACGCAAAGCTACCACTTCAGGTCGCATGGGGCCGAGCGACACTCAGTCCTTCTGTCGTTGCCGCTTCGAAGGTCCTTGATCAACCCGCATGGGTAAAGGGCGATCCGAATCCATTCGCGCCATCCGCAGCGAGCTAAAGAGCGAAGCAAACAGAGTCCTGCGTTGAACTGACACCGCCAATTCATCCTTGTCGAAGGCATAATCGAGTATGAACGACATCGTCTTGCACTTAGTGCTCACGACCCTTGCGGGTTGTGCAATGGTCGGCGCGCCGTTGATTATCGGAAAGCTCACTCGTCCGAATACACCAACGACGGAAAAGGAATCGATCTACGAATGCGGTGAAGCGACCGTCGGTTCGAGTTATGTGCAATTCGATATTCGATTTTATACGGTCGCACTGATCTTCATCGTGTTCGACGTCGAATTGGCCTTCTTCTTCCCATGGGCGTCACTGTTCGGCTCGACAATGTCGTTGACCGATGGAAATCTGCTGGAGGAGACACGAAGCCTCATCTCGCAGCAACTCCTCGGTTCAGGTGCATCCGGCAATTCGATCTCGGCCGATGCAGCACAGAAGTTTGCATACTTCCTCTTAGCAGACTTGTTGATCTTCTTCGCGGCGATCATGGTTGGATTTGCCTACCTCTGGAAGCGAGGCGACCTCGACTGGGTCAGAGCAATGCCCGTCAGGAATGCCAACCCGACCTCGGAGTAAGGATCCCTCAAGGAACTCACAGCGCCACGAACCTTTCGGCACAACACTTACCCAATCGGCAGCCATCCTGTTGCCGCCTTCGCATACGAGAGTCTCATGACACCTCAGCAAATTCATCAACTGCTCGTCGAGAACTTTCAGGACCGGATCGAGTCGGCGAATTTGGAGTCACTGGAGCCTTACATCCAAGTAAAGGCTGCCGCGATTGCTGAAGTCTCCAAGTTTCTTAAGACCGACAGTCGGTTGCAGATGAATCATCTCAACAATTTGTGTGGTGCGGACTATCTCGACACCAAGACCGGCACCGGCCGCGTCGAAGTTGTGTATCACATGCAGAGTTATCCGCTCCGACATCGAATCTGCATCAAGGTGGCGCTTCCCCGTAGCGGAGACGGCCCAAACGGACTTCCGACCTGCCCAACAGTGTCAACGGTTTGGGACATTGCGAATTGGCACGAGCGCGAAGCCTTCGACCTCGTCGGTATCCACTTCGAAGGGCATCCCAAACTCGTCCGGATTCTCTGCGACGAAGGCTGGGAAGGCCATCCGCTCCGCAAGGACTATGTGTTCCCGACTCATTATCAGGGAATGCGCGCAAATTAGGCACTTAGCCTGTGACGGCTAGGTGCTCGATGACTTGAAACACTTCATCCCATCCGGGGCAGCGTTCGTCGCAACGCCCATGTTGATATCTCACAGTGCAGGATCTTCTGAAATGGTGGCTGCTACCCAGAGCGAGGAACTGGTCGAGTTCGATGTTCGCACAGACGAGATGCTGATCAACATGGGCCCGCAGCACCCGAGTACGCACGGGGTGCTTCGTCTGCTCTTGAGGACCGACGGCGAAATCATTTTTGGAGTCGAGTCTCACCTCGGTTATCTGCACCGCTGCGCCGAGAAGATTGGAGAGAATCTCACTCCGGTGCAATGGGTGCCTTATACCGACCGAATGGACTATTTGGCCGGTATGAATATGAATCTCGGAATGGCTTTGGCTGCCGAGAAGCTCTTAGGCATGCAGGTCCCGCAGAAGGCAGTTGTGCTCCGAGTGCTGATTGCCGAACTAAATCGGGTTGCCAGTCACCTCGTCGGAATGGGGGCTTACGGCCTCGATCTTGGGACATTCAGCCCGTTCCTCTACGCGTTCCGCGAGCGCGAAATCATTCTCGACCTCTTCGAAGAAGTTTGTGGAGCACGGCTGACATATAGCTATATCACCGTCGGCGGCGTGACTCACGACCTACCGGCATGCATTACGATTCCGCCGGGACTTGCGGCATTAACCGGTCGCGACCCAAAGACAACGATGAGTTGGCTTGAGGCGTGCCAGTTGTTCCTTGATTGGCTCGAAAAGCGAATCAGCGAGTATCACACGCTTCTGACGCGCAATCACATCTTTATCAAGCGAACCGCCGGAATGGGTATCATCAGTCCGGAGAAAGCGGCGTCGTATGGATGCACCGGGCCGGTACTTCGCGGCAGTGGCATCGACTGGGATCTGCGACGAGACGGCGACCCGTTCTATACCCGGATGTATGAAGGCTTCGACTTCAAAGTGCCCGTTGCACCTTTCGGGACTGACGCGCCGCGAGAAGTGGTCCTCGGCGACAACTGGTGCCGCTTCTATGTCCGCATGCTGGAAGTCGTCGAGGCGATCAAATTGGTCCGCCAGGCGATGGCTAAGTACCCAACAGCAGAAGGGGCCTATCGAGTCCCGCATAAGATGAATACGAAGTTGCCGAAGGACGAAGTCTATCTCGAGACCGAATGCCCGCGCGGTGCAATGGGTTTCTACTTTGTCGGCAATGGCGACTCGAAGCCGTATCGCGCCCGAGCGAAGAGTTCTTCGTTCTGTAATCTGGCGATCGCAGAAGAACTTTGTGAAGGAGTCTTCTTAGCCGACGTTCCCGCGATCGTCGGATCGCTTGATATCGTTATGGGTGAAATCGACCGTTAATTCGCGGCAAGAAGTGTTATACACACTCGGCATTGCTACACGCTTTCGCTTGCATTCGTCGGCTGTTGATAGCAACGAAGTAAGAGCCGGACAGAATTGTGCTTCTCAGGCAATGGTCTTGACGCAATAGCCTCCTCGGACGGCCTCGGGTGATTCAGTGGGAGTCGTGACTGAGGCGTGCGGTCCGTTTTGTTTGCTAGTTCATCCGATTTTCCGGCGAGCCTTGTACCGCTCTGCATCACGCTGTCTTGCGATTTAGAGACTGCCGTAGCCGAGAATGAATTGGAACAAGAGCGTAAGTCAGGAAGTGAAAGCGACTGGCTGCCGAGTAGCGCATCCCGTTGGGCGTGCGGTTAAACGAGCGGCGAAGCTTGCTTCTTCGAGGGACTCACGATGAAAACAAGAGGCAGTCTTCTAAGTCGTCGCGAGTTTGTCGCCGAGTCTTCGTTTGCGACCGTGAGCTTCGGACTGGTGACAAGCCTCACCGGGGACCAGTCGCAGGCTGCTGACGCAGGCGGCCCTTATCAAGCTATGGGCACTCGAGTAGGAGAAGTTACAGACTCGACGGCGATAGTATGGACCCGACTGACTGCCTCGCCGACTCGCAATAACGATGGCGTCATCGTTTCGAAACGAGCGACTGACGAACCCAAGCGCGGTCAAGGAGGCTCGAAAGTCGCAGTACCGGTTGAGCAATTGGAGGGCGCGTGCCCCGGTGCTCTGGGTCGCGTGCTAGTGCGATACGGAACCCGCGAAGACTTGAGCGACGCGCAAGTCACCGATGTCAAAGCCGCCTCGAAAGACAACGACTTCATCTGCCAATTCAAGCTCGCAGGACTCAAGCCCGGCACCGTCTATCACTACGTAAGTGAGATTCCGGGTGCTCCTCAATCAGCATGTCGCGGCATGTTCGAGACAGCCCTTGCACCGAACGCGCCGGGCAACTTGCGTTTCTGCGTCATGACATGTCAGGGGTATGCAGATCGCGGACATCCTGACGGTCACTTCATTTATCCATCGATGGCTGCATTCAAGCCGCAATTCACCTGCCTCACCGGAGACTTAGTCTACTACGACAGCGGCGATCCGGATGCCGTGACAGCGGAACTCGCCCGGTATCACTGGCAGAGAATGTTTAGCCTGCCGCGCTTGATCGAGTTCAATCGGCATCACTCGACCTACTGGCTCAAAGACGACCATGACACGCTCAGCAATGACTCCGGGCCGGGAGCGACGATGGGCGACTTCACGTTCGCTGAGGGGCAAGCGATCTTTCGCCAACAGGCTCCTCTCAATGCCGACGGCCCGAACTATCGCACAATCCGCTGGGGCCGCGATTTACAAATATGGTTCACTGACGGTCGCGACTTCCGCTCGAAGAACAAGATGGCTGACGGACCTGACAAGACCATTTGGGGCACCGAGCAAAAAGCATGGTTCAAGCGGACGGTGCAAGAGAGTGACGCCACATGGAAGGTGCTCGTTTCGCCGACCCCATTGGTCGGGCCCGATCGCAAGAACAAACGCGACAATCACGCCAACGAGGGCTTTCAGCACGAAGGCGATGAGATCCGCAGTTGGCTGAAGCAGCATGTGCCCGAGAACTTTTTCGTCATCACCGGCGATCGCCATTGGCAGTACCACTCAGTGCATCCCGAGTCCGGCGTGCATGAATTCAGCGCCGGCCCGGCAAGCGACCAACACGCGAGCGGTTCACCCGGCGAGAACCCTCAGTACCACAAGTTTCATCGCGTGAAGGGCGGCTTTCTGGCCGTCACGCTGAGCCGCGACGGCGATAAGAGTCGCATCTTGTTCGAGCACCGCGACGTGATGGGGAAAGTGGTCTACTCATGGCAAGCCGAACGCGCCGTCTGACTTCTATCCGCAAGCCGCAACGAAATGGCGTCTCTTGTGAAGACCGCTTGAGACACCGCGACTCACACCGAACGCGCTGATTGAGGTCGCCTGCTGCCGACTCATCAATCGAGTCTGCAATCAAAATTCCATATTAAGCAGCGCGACGAGCTGCCTCCTCAATGCTGCTCGTGACTCGCACATCGAGTTCACTCAGGGCTGCGCCCACTTCGCTTCAACGCGCAGTTCATAGCCATCGCGCTCTTCACCGGTCGTGATACGGAATGAGTCAATCGCTCGCAGCAACTTGAAGAGAGTCGTGACTTCGAGCTTTGCTTGCTCGGGCGATTTGCCTTCCTGCACCGAGCGAGCTTCGAGCAACTCTTGATTCACTTCGAGTGCCTTCGCAAGCGGCGAGCCTCTCGCTTCGAACCGGAAGTCTTGAGGACTCATTCCGGATCGCTCCGCAGCCAGAGCCTTCGAGGCATCGATCAGTTGACGGCAGAGATCAATGGACGAGCACACGACATAGCGATTGCCGACGCGGGCTCCGGCGGGCATGAAGTTGAAGATGATCGGCAACCGCTCGCCCTTCGGCTTCTGGCTGTATTTGCCAAATTGAATCTGCACGTCGCGGTATGTCTCCGCTGACAGCAGCCACGGCTCGCGCCCTTGCTGTCCCGCGTTCAAATTCGCGATCGACGTGAGGGTCTGCAATAATAATTGCAGGATCTCAGCTCCTTCTTCCGGCTTCGCAAGATCGACGATGAACCCGAATCCGGGCAGTTGCAATCCGGGCTTTGAATTCAGATGCGCGAAGCTCTGCGGTGCAGCAACGAGCGTCAGATTGCGGCCGATGGTCGGCAAGATGTCAGAACCGTAGTCGCGATTCGGCAAGATGTTCGCGAGCCCGCTTTCAAACTTGTCGAACTCCGGCAGCACCTTCGGCTGCAAGAGTTCCTCGCGTCGCTGATACCAACCTGCGAAGTCTCGATTGAGCGTCCAACCCGCGATCAAACCCGGCACATCAGGCAACGGCCCGATCGCCTGATCCTTCGGCGGAAAGAACGGGGAGTAAGTCGCGGGCAGTGCCGATCCCTTTGCTCCGAGATGCAGTCCCAGCGCGAATTGCTGCTCGTTCAAACTCAATGTCGCAGCGGCAAACGGAGTGTGATTGAGCAACTCATTAAGGCCGCCCAACAGCAGCGAGCCAAAACCGTTATCAAGCTTCTGAGGACTCACGCGCCCGCCTTGAGCTTGCTTAACCATCTCGGCATTCAAGTAGACCCGAGCAAGATGCCTTGCTTCGAGCCCGCCGGTCTGCTTCTGCATCGCAACAAAGGGAGCATCGAGCAGCAACGGCTTTGCATCGTTCATCGGCTGCCCGGCTTTGAACGACAGCGCCTGCTCGGCCAATTCCCGCGTACTCGCCAGCAGCAGCCAATGATCCTTCTCCGCAACAAACAGCTTCTTATCAAAGCCGCGAATCGAGATGTCACCGGCTCCGGTCGTTGTCTCAATGCGGTCTTGAGCCAGTGCGAGAAATGGTTGTGCCTTCTCTCTCAACGTATTGAGAGCACCGCTTTCCGGTGCCTGCAGGAAGATGATCGCATCCGGCTCTTTGCGACCAGCAACCGGATAGAACGCCGCCGAGATCCGACCTCCAAATACCTTCTTACCGAGCGTCCAAAGATCCATTCCGATCTGTGCTTCAAGGATGCGTCGGCCGGCGTCGGCTTGCTGTCCCTGAGGAGACTTCAAGAACTCCTGCAATTGCGGATTCGCAGGAAGTGACTTCACGAAGTCCGAATCTTGAGCCTTCTGAATCCACCGTTCGAGCTGATCCAGCTCGACGAACGCCACTGCCCCTCTCGGCATGATCGAGGCAGCGTCAAGCAGGTCGGTCTTGTCTTCCGCGGCAGCAAATGCCGACTTCAAACACAGCGCAATCGCCAGCAGCAGAACATGAACTCGCATCATGAAAAACTCCGATGAAGGCTCCGATCGCAGCCCAATCAACGACCGACCGACCGACCGACGATCCAATGAGAACCCAAGAGCCGCACTCACCTGTAATAACCCTGACACATCTCAAACGCAGAGCTGCAGTACGAGCCGAACTTCGCCCCGCAGAGGCATCACTACCTGCGCTCCGTACAACAAGTTTCGAAGTCTCATCTAAGAAGGCATCCCGCAAGTCGATCTCGACTCAACGAGCCTCGAAGTACCAACGGCACCGCAGTGACACTCTTATTACATCCGCAGTGCGGCTCTGCCATCCGTAGGTGGTCGAGACGCTACCGCCGCTCGAACTCCTCAGCTGAAAGCAGAACCCCCACTCCGTCGCGAGCATCCCATCCGCAGACGCTATGTAACGACAACTACCCAATGAGCGAGAGCGTCTTACTCAACAACAGCGCTCAATCCGGCCCCTTCAAGCGGCGATAGCAGCGTTGAATCTCCGTCAGACAAGACTGCCCGGTCGGACAAAGCATCGAACAACGAGCGGCTGCCGACTTCGACTTCTGAGCGGCATCGCGCGTCCGAGTCAGCACTCCCTCATCGATGTCGGCCTGAATGTCGGCGAGCGTTAGGCCGAAGCACGGGCAGATTGGTGCCGTCGGATCCTTCGGATAGACCGGACTCTGCAACAAGTCGGTCGTCGCGACTCGATCGAAGTCATCGAAGTAGGCGACATTGCAGTCCTCGTACGGACAGAACATCGCCGTCGACGCCAACTCGCTCACAGCTTCCGGCTTCAGCATCGCCCCGAGCGTCTTCGAACCCACTGGCTTGCCGAGCGACTTGCAGCGCGGGCAGTGGCTCGCGTCCGACTCCTGCTCCTTCATGAAAGCCTTATTCATCGCCGCTCTCACATCGCCAAGAAGTTACGCAGGATCTGAATGCCGGCATCGGCGGTGAGGTAACTCTCAGGATGAAACTGCACGCCATGAATCGGGAATTGCTTGTGGCGCAAACCCATCACTTCTTTTGGCTGACCTTCATCAGCGGTCCATGCGGAAACTTCGAGGAAGCTCGGCAGCGTTTCCTCGGGGACGATCAAGCTGTGATAGCGCGTCGCAGTGAAAGGATTCGACAACCCCGCAAACAACCCTCGATTATCATGATGAATTGCAGACACTTTTCCGTGCATGAGTCGCGGAGCCCTTACAACCTTCGCCCCGAAAACTTCCCCCATGCACTGATGTCCGAGACAAACACCGAGCACCGGCAGCTTCGGCCCGAATTGCTCAATGACAGCCTTCGAAAGTCCTGCCTCCGCCGGAGTGCAAGGGCCGGGCGAAATAATAATCCGCTCCGGCTTCATTGCAGCAATATCTGACAGAGTGACAAGATCATTTCGCTCCACGCGAATTTCGAGCGACGAATCGATCTCACCCAAACGCTGCACGAGGTTGTAAGTAAATGAGTCGTAGTTATCGAGGACAAATATCATAATTTCAACACTGCATTGAGTAGCTTAACAATGAGTCCGAAGTCACCGAACAGCGAACGCATCCGAGCAACCAGCATCGCTCGCAGACCGCCCTCCGACAACGACGGCGAGCAACGAGTTCTACTAACCCGCTCGAGGATTCTCACCTGAAGCAACGGCACAAAACCAAATCCCCATCGAGCTTGTCCCGATGGTTATCTGCCTCACAGGGCTAAATCACACTAAGTCGTTACGCCAAATACTACTTCGG
>CAZNMS010000014.1:0-44430 GCA_964573505.1 uncultured Planctomycetaceae bacterium
AAGTCAGCGTGTCGGTGCCGAGACCGGTGAGCTGCGTCACCGTCAGCACGAAGTTCACATCGCCAGTTTCCTCGATGGTGTCGACCGCGAAGCCGCCGCGCAGAGTGTCGTCGCCGAGACCGCCGCTGAGCGTTGTCGCGCCGTTGAAGGCGCTGGCGTTGATGTCGTTGTTGCTGACTCCGCCGGTGAGCCGCGCGAGATCAATGCTGCTCAGCACGTCGGTGCCGAGACCGCTCAACGACGTATTCGTCAGCACGAAGGCCGGGACGTCGCCCGCTTCGATCAGGGTGTCAGTTCCGTTACCGGCATTGAAGTTGTCGTTACCGAGCCCGCCGGTCAGCGAGTCGTCGCCCTCACCTGCATCGAGCGAATCCGACGACGCCGACCCGAGCAGAGCGTCATTCCCGTCCGCGCCGATCAACGTCACCGAACCGCCGGTGAAGGCCGCCGCATTAAGGATGTTCGCGTTGTCATCGCCGGTGAGGATCGCGGCTTTGATGTTCTTGAAGCTGTCGTTGCCGATGCCCGTCAGCGTCGTCGCGGTGAGCACGAAGTTCGGGCCGCTGCCTGCGACGAGCGTTTCGACGATGCGATCGCCCGAGCCGGCTCCGCCATCGAACGAGTCGTCACCGAGTCCGCCGTTGAGCACATCGTTATTGCCGCCGTTGCCGTTGAGCGTGTCGTTGCCGTCGCCGCCGATGAGTGAGTCCACTCCGGCGCCGCCCATGAGGACGTCATTGCCGATGCCCCCGTTGATCGTGTCGTTCGCCGAGCCGCCATTGAGCAAGTCATCGCCGTCACCGCCGTCGATGATGTCGGCACCGACACCGCCGAAGAGCGAGTCATCGCCGTCGCCTCCGGTCAGCGTGACTGGACCAAAGAAGGCCGTTGCGCTGATCGCGTTGTCCGAGATGCCGCCCGTGAGTTGAGCTGACTCGAAGCCGGTCAACGCGTACTCGGCATCGGACTCCAGTCGGATCAGCGAGAGCGTCATGTCCCCGTCGCGGGTCGAGCGGAGTTGATCGCTGCCGCCGCCGGCATTGAGCGTTGCTTCCGCTGCAAAGAGCGAATCGATCGCTCCGAGCGTGATGGTGTCATTTCCGTTACCCGCGTTGAGTAGCAACGAATCGGTCGGGGCTCTGAAGAGCAACGTCTCGCTCGAACTAAGGCTGCTCAGTCGCAGCATGCCGTCGCCCGCGACTTCATCGTCACCGAGTTCAATGAAGTCCGGCAGGTCGCCGAAGTCGAAGATGCGCGTTGTCGACGTCAACGAGTCAACGAGTGGTTCGAGTCCGGTGTAGCTCACCGTGCGTCCGTCGATTTCGATCTTGCCGTCATGAGCAGACAAGAACTGATGGCGGACTGTATCAACAATTCCACCAATCACTCGCAGAGTGTCGCCGGCTCCGGTCGGAGCTTGATCGCCGCCTTCAAAGACGAGCCCATTCTCCGGCAACCAATTGCCGTCGGTGAGATCGAGCGTCACGACGTCGCTTTCCGACGAACCGACGACGGTGATCGCCGCCATTCCGTCGAGCTTTGCTTTGCTGAGCACTGCTGACGTTGATGAGTCGCGCACTTCCAGCGAATCGCCGTTTGGAGTGAGCGTCACGTTCGAGCCGAGCAAGTTGAGGTCGACTTCAAACTCGTCCGTGATGAGCAGCAGCGTTGAGGTCTCGGCGACGACTCCGCCGCCCGCGAGCAAGTTGAGTGTGATCTCGTTGAAGCCCGCACCGAGTCCGGCGTTTGCGAGCGCGAGCCACGGAATTTGCGCCGTTGCCGAAGTGCTCGTGAAGTCGCCGGTGCCGTCGTTGTTGAAGTCCCATCGGAACGTGAAGAGCGACGCATCGCCAATCAAAGACACCTCTGCATCGAGTGGCTGCCCGGCCTTGATGACATACGGCCCGCCCGCGCTGAGATCGAGTGCTTCCGGTGCCGCTTGCCAATCATCAGTCGATGCGGCTGCGAGTTCGTTACCCGCAGCATCAGTGATGTTCGACAGCGTCGAGTTCAGAGTCAGTTCGTATTGGCCGAAGCTCTCTGTGACCGAAGTCAGATTCAGCGAGTACGTCGAAGATGTAATCGTCGTAACAGTCAGGCCGCTCAAGCTGATCGGCGCACCATCGCGAGTGAGCGTGAAGTCGGTGACATCAACGCCGCTCACAGCTTCGCTGAAGTTGATCGTCACCACTCCCGCATGCGTGCCGCGTGGATCCGGAGTCACATCGACAATGTCCGCAGTCGGCGGCGTGAAGTCGCTCGTCCATGTCTCCGCAGTGACCGTTCCCAAATTGCCGTAGAGGTCGTTGATGTCGTGAGTCGCACCGAGCGTCAGCGAATAAGCGCCATCGCTCAGGGTGACTCCGCTCAGATCGAGCGTTGCTTGCGTCGGACTGACGATCGTCAGCGGCACGTCGAGCAGCGAGACGAACTCACCGCTGCGAGTGAGCTTGAAGTCGGTGAGATCAACTTCGGTCACCGCTTCGTTGAAGTTGACTGTCACAATTCCGACAGCCGTCTTACGCGGATCAGGAGTGACATTGCTGAAGGTCGTTGCGGGACCGACGCGGTCGCGAACTCGCGAGCCAACAACATTGGCTGCGAGCAGATTCCCGGCTGCATCGACGATGCCGGAAGTCGCTGCATTCAGGGTGAGCTGATAGGCGCCATCAACTGTCGCGACCGATGAGAGAACGAATTGGTACTCGGTATCCGAGATCGCCGTGACCGACGCACTCGTGATGACAACGTTGCTGCCATTGCGAGTGAGCGTGAAGTCGCTGAGGCCCACTCCCGAAACCACTTCGCTGAATGTGATGGTGAAAGCAGTCGGGAAGATGTCCGGTGCCAATGAATTGACGGTGCTCATCGTTGCTGTCGGAGCGACGGAATCGATCGTGAAGTTCGACGTCACGTCGCTCAGCAAGCTGAGCCCCGTCACGTTCTCGATGCCCGAATCATTGGCTTTCAGACGCAACTGATAGACGCCGTTGATCGCCGTGACGGTGCTGAGATTCAGGGAGTAACTCGTTGCCGATGCGGTCGAGAGCGTTAAACCGCTGAGATCGACCGGCATGCCATCGCGCGTCAGTTCGAAGTCGGTGAGATCAACTCCCGTGACCGCTTCATCAAAGGTCAGCGTGACCACTCCGACGGCGGTCGGTCGCGTGCTCGGCGTGATCGCACTGAAGTTGCCGACGGGGGCTGTCAGATCTGTTACCCATGCTTCGGTCGCATTGCCCGCCAGCGCGTTGCCGGCTGCATCGACGATGCCCGAACCCGCTGCGACGACTTGCAGGCTGAAGTTGCCGCTCGCGTTCGTCGCGGTTGCCAACGTCAGCTCGTAGACCAAATCAGAAACCTGAGTCAGCGTTTGACCGGTAAGACTGACCGGAGTGCCGCCGAGCGTGAGTTGAAGGTCTGCGAGATCGAAGTTCGAAATCGGCTCGGTGAAAGTGATCTGCACGGTGTCGACAAACCCGTCGCGCGGATCGGGAGCGACGGCCGAGATCGCGGCGGTCGGTGCTGTCTTATCAATCGTGAAGAGAGCGATCGCATCGCCGTTAAGTCCGAAAGTAACCGTCGGACCGGCGAGAGATGTCTTCGGGACGTCGGTCACGTTCGGAACAAGATTGGGTTGCGTGCCGGTCGAAGCGACGAGACGCAATTCGTAGTTGCCTTGCTGCGTTGTGACCGTCGACAGATTGAGCCCGTAAGACGTCGCGCTCACGGTACTCAACGTGAGACTGCTCAGGCTGACCGGCGTGCCATCACGAGTGAGTGTGAAGTCGCTGACGGTGAGTCCGACGACCGGCTCATTGAAGCTGATGGTAACAACTCCTACAGCCGCGTTCGTGACTGCTGCGGGATAACCGCTGATCGTTGCTGTCGGTCCCGAGAGATCGATTTGGAAGGACTCCGTCGCATCGACCGTCAGCGAGTTGCCCGCGAGGTCAACGGCGCCGGCAACTGCGGCGTTCAAGCTCAGCACATAGGTGCCGTCGACTGGCACGAAGCGCTCGGTGTAGCCGCCTGCTCCGTCGTCTTCGAAGACTGACGTTTGAGTCGCCTTGAGCAGACCGATTTCGTAGGTCGTTGCATCGATCTGCACGAGTTCGCTGCCACTGAGATCAAGCACGAGCCCATCACGAGTGAGTGTGAAGTCTCTCAATTCAAGCCCGGTTACGGCCTCGCTCAATGTGATGCGCACGGACTGCACAACGTCCACTCGCGAATCCGGCGAAACGTCGACGATGTCGAGCGTCGGAGCAGTGAGATCGACGGCAAACGTCGTCACGACATTGCCGCTCAGCGCATTGGCGACGAGATCTTGAATCCCCGAAGTCGCGGCGGTCAGCGTCAACACATAGGTGCCTTCAAGCGCGGTCACAGTCGCGAGGTCGAGTGTGTAGACCGAACTGGTCAACTCGGTGACGGACAACGCGGACAAGCTGACTGCCGAACCGTTGCGCGTCAGCGTGAAGTCATTGAGGGTCACTCCTGAAACAAACTCGGAGAACTCGACCGTGACGACTCCGACGGCAGTTTGACGGGGCGTTGAACCGTCGAAGACGAACGCACCCGTCGGAGCAACTTGTTCGACGCTGAAGTTCGAAGTCACGTTGGACAACACATTGCCCGCCGCATCGGTGATCGACGCGCCGGCCAGAGTCAGCACATAGCTGCCGCCGATGTTCGTCACGGAACTCAAGTCGATCGTGTAGGAAGTGCTCGACAACGCTTCGAGCGTGAGAGCGCTGAGAGACACTGCCGAACCGCCGCGAGTGAGACTGAGATCCGCTCGATCAAAACCATTCACCGGTTCGGTGAAGGTAATTGTCACAATTCCTACAGCCGCATCGAGCACAGCGGTTCCGAGATCCGTGAACGTCGCGACGGGCGTTGTCGTGTCAGCACGCCAGCGTTCGACGACATCGGTTGCCGGAGCATTGCTCGCGGCGTCGAGAATGCCCGATCCGCCCGCCACTAAGGTCAACTCGTAGTTGCCTTGAGTCGCCGTGACCGACGTCAGATTGAGTGTGTACTGCGTGCTACTCACAGCGGTGAAAGTCACTCCGCTGATATCGACCGCGACTCCATCGCGCGTCAGCACGAAGTCAGTTCGATCGACTCCGGTAACGGCTTCGCTGAAGTTGAGCGTGACGGTTCCGGCATTCGTCGTGCGCGGATCGGGCAATACGGCAACGAAGCTTGCGGTCGGCAGCGTTTGATCGAGCAACGTCAGAGTCTGCGAAGACGTGCCGCCGTCGGCATCGCTGACCGTGACGATCACCGTCTTATTGCCTTGAGTCGCGTAGCTATGAGTTCCGTTAATCGTTCCGATGCGACCGGTGCCGCTGACGGTGCCCGTCGGAGTCGGTGTCGTATCGGTGACACCGTCGCCCCAGTTGATGCTGTAAGTGAAGCTGTCGTTCGCACCCGCATCGGCAAAGCGGACGATGAGTTCATTCGGGACGCCGGGGATCACGGTCGGATCGCCATCCACCACAAAGGTCGGAGCCGAGTTCGCGACTGTAATTGTTGTGACCTTCGACTGAGTCACCGTCTGAGCGCCGAAGGTATCGGTGACCGTTAGCGTCGCGGTGTAGGTGCCTTCGTCGTTCGGCGAGAACGAGTAAGAGTCGCTCGTCCCATTGCTCAGCGTCTGCCCGTTACTGGTCGTGAAGCTCCACAAGTAGGCTCGCGCTCCGACCGTCGCTCCGTTGAGAGTCGGCAGTGGCGTGAGGTTGCTCGGAGTGAGCGTGATCGGCGTACCTTCAATCGGAGCGGCACCAGTCAGCGTCGTCGTCGTGACATCGAGTCCCGTCGGCGCGGCGCTCGTGAACGTCACGGCCTTTGAGTTCGTCAATCGAGTCGATGTCGCGGCTCCCTCGGCAGAGAAGATGTCAGTGACCGTCAACGTGACGTTCTGAGTCCCCGCAGTCAGAGGCACGAGATTGAGTGCCGCTTGACCGACTGCTGCGTCGAACAACGACTTCACGTCGGACTGAGAAAGCTCGGTCGTATAGAGCGAGACCTCATCAATACGACCTGCGAAGTTTCCGCCGCCGCTATTGAGGCGACCAATGCTGAGAGACCCCGGAGCAGAGCGCGTTCCCGTCGGACCAGTAGCACTCGCTTCGAGCAATCCGTCGACATAGACACGCATCGCACCGGTTGTTGAGTTCCGGGTCGCAACAACGAAGTGGTAGTTGCCGTCGTTGATTGTTGTCGTGGATCGGATCGTTGTGTCGGAGTTGCCGACTCCGAATGCGAACTTGCCACTGAGTTGCGACGTTCCGAAGTCTGTCGTTGGCGTATTGACTTCGCCGTCGACGATGCCTCGCCCTTGCCACCAATTTGTGCCAGTCGCTGATGCCTGCGACGTATTGATCCATGCGGCGATCGTGAAGTCGTCGGCAATCGACTTCGGAATTGAGACGAAGTCGTCAACGCCATCAAAGTTGACCGCAGTGCCGAAGGTGCTCGGCGCACCGGTCTGATTGAGAGTCGGGCCATTGGTGTAAGTACCCGCCGCCGCTGCTCCGAGCGAGTTCGCGGCACTCGTGCCCGACGTCTCGTTCAAGGCGTAGTAAGCAACCGGATTGAGAGATTGCAGAGTGGCGCGATAAGTCGCCGAGTAGACCTGCGGAGAGGCCGACCAGTTGTATTCACGTCGGACTCGTTGCCCGGTCGTTGAGAGCGGCCCTTGCGGAGCAAGCTCGCTCGACGTTGCCCCGCTGAGGGTCACGAGTGAGCCATTGCTAACCGTCGTTCCCGGCGTGCCGGTAACTGTTGCTACAGGATTGACGTTAAAGGTCTGAGTCTGAGTGGTCGCTGCTCCGTCCTTATCGGTGACTGTCAGAGAAACGACATAGGTCCCGGCATAGAGCGGCGTGAACTCGAAGTTGACGGCATCGGACGAAGCAATGCTCTGCCCGTTATTGGTCGTGACCGCCCACAGATACGTGCGAGTGTCATTCACTCCCGGATCCGTCACATCGAGCGCATCAAAGGTCAGCTTCGTCCCAATGACACCGCTCGCAGAACTCGGATTGAGATCATTGATCGTCGGCGCGACGTTGCTGACGGTGACGGCGGAGGTCGTTGCATCAACGCCGCCGTCGGTATCGGCAACCGTTGCTGAAAGGACGTAGTTGCCGTTGTCGATGACCGTAAAGGACTGCGTCAGAGCGCTCGGCACGCTCGATGTCCAGCTAGGGCCACTCAGAGCACGTAGGTTGTAGTGACGCGAAATCTCACCGGGGCTGATGATGCGGTTGTAGAGAGCGAACTCATCAATCTGACCATCGAATTCACGTTCGACCGACGCTCCGTTGAGCCATCCACCGAGTCGCGCGGCACCGAGAATGGGCGTCGTCCTGCCGACGTTGCGTGAGGCCAATTGCTGCCCATTGACGAACACGTTGATGTAGCCCGTCGTCGAGTCATAAGTGAGAACGAGGTGACTCCATTCGCCGATCGGGAATGTCGAACGATCTCCGACGTTGCCAGTGTTCAGCGTCCCATTAAGGCCCGCATTGAAGAAGCCGTTATAGAACTGCATGTGCAAGGCGCCGGCGGGGAAGTCGTTGCCGTTGTAGAGCGCGTCGAAGTTATTGGCAGTGAATGAATTGGGCTTGAGCCACATCTCAACACTGACTTGGGAGACGGTCCCCAATGACGGGATTGCGACGGTTGTGTCCGGGCTGCCGTTTTGGAATCCCGCTGACGTGCCGAAGCTACCTGCTGCCGCCGGGAGATTGAGCTGCACGGGTCCGGTGTAAGTTCCGTTACGCCCATTGCCTGAAGAGTCCGTCGCGGTCGTGCCGTTCGTGTTGTCGAGCTTCAGATAGATCATCGGCGAGTTCTGCAGCACGGCGGCGCTATAGCTCGACACTGTCGCGAGCGTCGTGTCATACGCATTGGTGCTGCGATCTCGAATGACGCTGCCCGAGCCTTCGTTGAGCGGCAGCCACATCAGCAGATCGCTGCTTGCAGTATCGACGGTACCCGTGCGGATGGTCGCGATCTCAGAGGTTGAGAGGGCTCGTTGCCAGACAGTCAATTCATCGAGCGAGCCGTCAAAGCGACGAGCCGGATCGACTTCGCCTGTGAGCGAGAGTTGCCGCTGTCCGAGGATCAATCCTCCGTCTGCAATCGAGAGCGGACTAAGTGTGATGGCCGGCGCGGTCGTCGTTGTTTGAGTGATGCGGACATCAGACAGATACGAGACCATGCTCCCTTCGCGATTGTGAAGCGTCACCAGATTCGAAGCGCTCGTGAGTGCGGACGTCGCGCTAACTGTAGCAACAGTTCCATCACCGCCGACCTCTGTGAAAGTCGCCGAGATCGTGCTGCCGGTATCGGTGATGTCGAACGAGAACGTCTCGCCCACTCCGGGGACAAAGGCTTTTGTTGCGAGTTGGGTGAAGGTGCCACTCGATCGCGTGCCGATCTTCAATGTGTTCTGCGGTGTATCGACGATGACTTCCAGTCCGGTTTGTGTGTCAAAGAACGTGCCGGTTGGAACGCCGTTGGTGCGAGTGAGAATTTGGAATTGGTCACCGGAAGTTCCGAGCGTCCATGTGCCCTGAATGCGCACCGGATTGGTGCTGCTCGGGACATAAGCCGTCGACGAATTGAGGTAGCCTCGATTGTTGAGGACAGCTCGCCCACTTGCGGTTGTGACTGGTCGCGGCATGACCCACTTTGTCGAGTCAATCGTGCTGCCATTGAAGTCGTCATAGACGCTGACTGCCTTAACCGTCGTTGCCACGCCATCAACGAGCACGCTGTAACCGCTGCTCGCATCCCGAATTACTGCGAGATGATGGAACTGACCGTCGGCCAGATTGGGAGTCAGGAAGCGGATTGAGCGATGGTTCCCGTAAGTCAGCGCTAGCGTTGTCCCATCTTCCATCGAGAGTTCGAACTCGCCGAGTTCTGTTGCCGACTTTGCCCCGCTGAGAATCGTTTGCGGCGTTGCCTTTGTCGTCTTGAGCCAGAAGGTGATTGTCGCGCCTGTGACACCGTTGAGCACGTTGCGATTGAGACTCACTTGATCGTTGTCAAAGACGAGCGCACGTTGCGTGAGGTCGGTTGTGGCGCCGCTCGGATCCGTCATGTAGATGCGCGTGTCGAACTTAGCAGCGTCCGCAGATCCCGCGTCGCGGAGCACCAATCGGTCGACCGTCGTGCCATTCACGAGCACTGGCAGCGAGCGCGTATCGGCCATCGTCCACATGCTCGCCTGCGCGACGAGCGAGGGATTCACGACGGTCATAGTGCTGTAGTTACCCGCTGTGATCGTTCCTTGTCCGAACCGGGCTTCGATGAATGCGCCACCGGTTCGCTCGTAGTAGACGATCGCGATGTTGTAAGTGCCGGCGGCGAGCGTGACGGTGCCGACCGCATTCACGGTGCCATGCACACCGAGATTGCTAACGATCATCTCGCCCGAGTCGAACGTGTTGTTCTTATTCACGTCGATCCACAGAGCACTGCCGTCATCACTGGATGTGCCAAAAGTTACAGCGCCGGCTACCAGCGGCATTCCCGATCCAGCGGCACCGATCGTGACTTGTCCGGTCCAAGCAACGCCAAAGTCGTCTGTTCCCACGCGATTGCTGGATCGGGCATTGAGCGTTGGATCGTTAAAGCTCAGCGCCGTATCGAGCACGCCTTGAGAGGTCGGAGCCAGTGCGAGCAAACTGCTGGTGTTCGTGATCGGATTCAGTGGAGTGAGGTTCGAGTCGCTGAGGACGCCGTCAAAGAAGTTCTCACGCAGGCCGACCGCAGACTGAGCACCGACGGTGATTGTCTGACCTTCGCGCACTCCGGTGCCCGTATTGGCGAGCCCCAGATCCGGAGTCCGCACGGCTTCGGGGGCGAGATTCTTCACGAGGACTGGGAACTTGAAGTTGCGCACGGTGACGTTCGCAATCCCGTTGTCCGATGGTGTGAAGGTAATCGGCGATGCTGACCCACTGGCGGTTGCTGCTCCCGAGACGATCCACGGGACGTTCGAGTCTTGCGTCCAAACAGCACCGTTGATGGTTCCTTCATGACCGCTGCTACTGCGGTCGTCGGCCAATGTCCCCGATCCTTCATTGAGCGGCCAATAGCCCACGAGATTCGTGGTGAACTCACCGGGGTTTGATACGCGCGCCGCTTGAATCTCAGCAGCCGTCAGCACGCGGCCCCAGACTCCGACTTCCGCGATGGCTCCGTTGAAGAAGGCGTCGGTGAACTCCGTGAATGAGGCGGCTCGACCAATGTCGAAGCCGTCCGAAGTAGTGACGGCGGGACTGCCACCTCCGGCAACGGTCCCAATGGATGAGCCGTTGACGAAGAACTCGACGTTGTTGCTGCTATTGAATGTCGCGGCCACGTGATTCCATTGGCCTGACGGCAACGTCACGGGGACGCTGAAGTAATCGCTTACACCGAACGACACGAACTTCAATGTCCCCGTGCCGTGATGCTGGAAACCCCAACCTTTGGTCCGCCCCTTCGTCGACAGAATCATGCCGCCGCCATTGCTCACGTCAGGACGAATCCATGCGGCGACCGTGAAGTTGTTGGTGAGGTTGCCGAGCTTGTCCGCCGTCCCAACATCAACGTAGTCGTTGCCATCAAACTTCAAGGAGGGGAACGAGTAGTCGAACGGGATCGAGGTGCTCTGACCTTCGAGAGTCACCAAGTTCTGATCCGGCGATGTGATGCCGGTCGGCAACGACAAGTAGTCCAGATTGGTCATTGTCGAGAGCGTGTTGAGCGTGGCCGTCGACTTGGGATCGATCGAAGTGCCATCCAGCTTCAGCGACTTCAAATCCGGCAAGTAGGTGAGTTGCTCGAAGCTCGTGATCGCCGGGTTATTCGATAGATCGAGATCTTGAAGGTGCGCCAGACCGACGACTTCGCCGGCCTGAGCACCGCTCGTGAGACGACGCGGAAGCAGCGAATTGAGGTCCGTCGAATCGAGACTGTTGTCTGACAGATTGAGCGAACGCAGATTCGTCAGGTACTCGATGCTGTTGAGGTCCGAGATGCCGCGCGACGACGCGTCGAGTGTCGAGACCGAGGCGTAGTCACTGGCGAGCAAGTCTTCGCGTAGGAACGCTTCTTGATCGAACGTTGTCGACGACCAAACGGGGCCGTTCGTCAGCGTTGCATTATTTGTTACCCCAGACAGATCCGTTGCTGTCGTGCCAGTGCCGTTGTCGAGTCGGTAGTAGCCCACCAGTCCCGAGCTATTGGTGGCGACGGTCGATTTGTAATTGGCTTCAACTTGGACGTCGGTTCGTGCCGTGTTCCAGATTCGGACTTCATCAAGCAAGCCGTTGAATGAGTAGTTGTTCGTCGTCTCGGTCGTGCCGCCACCAATGCGCAAGGGGCGTTGCGTGTTGGGCTCATAAGTGCCAGCGCGTTGCGCGACCAACTGGCCATTGATGTAAAGCGACTTCGTCCCGGTGAAGGCACCGTTGGCGTCTGTTGAGCCCGAGGTGTCGAAGCTCATGGTGATGTGAGTCCATTGATTCGCCGCGATGGCAGGGCCTTGCAGAATGTCCCAAGCGCCCGCGCCATTGCCCGTCCAGAACTGCCAACGATCGGACGGAGTCGCATAGAGGATGTAGCCGCGCAATTGATTGCTGAAGTTGTCGCGCGACGTGATGGCTGAGCGGTACTTGCCAGTTCCGCCTTCGACCTTCGCCCACAATTCGACGGTGAAGTCGCCGTTCGGATTGTTCTCGGAGTGATAGGGGACTTCGAGGTAGTCGTTCACGCCGTCGAAATCGATCGAGGCTGTTGTCCCATCACCGCTCTTCAAGGTGACTGGGTCGCCAATGGAAGTGGCGATCGCCGTTCGCAACTCCGGGGATCCGTCGGTGTATGAGGTCACGGAGACGCTATCCACAAACCAATCGTCGAAGCTCGGAGCCGAGCCGTTGACCTTCAAGCGGAATTGGAAGTTGTTCCTGAGCGCCGCATTCGGCAGCACCAGTGTCCTTTGCTTAAACGACGACATGTCGGGACCGGAGCCGTACTGCTGATCGAGCATGGTCCATGTGTTGCCGTTGTCGACCGAGAACTCGGCGAAGAGGTCATCATTGGGGTCGGGCGACTCGCCGCCTGCCGTGAGTTCGCCGGTTTGCTCGTAGTAGTAAGTCAGTTCGGCGCGATTGGCGCTCGACAGGTCGAGCTTCACGGAAGTGATCACGTCCGTATTCCCATTGAGACGTGCTGCCCGAGTGCCACTGGGCTCAGACAAGGCCACTCCATCAATCGTCGGTGTACCCGTTGTTACCCAGCGCTGCGTGTCAAAAGTGGTCGACTCGAAATCGTCCGAGAGCAGCACCGACCGGAAGTCGCCAATGACCGGGTCCAGAATCGGAGCGATGTTGGAGTAGCTCGTTTCGCTCAGTGGCACGGTGCCGTCAGGGTTGTCGGCGGACGTGCGGTCGTGAATCTCAACGCTTTCGCCCGTGAAGGTATCGGACCCACTCGAGCCGAAGAGACGATCAAGGTCGTAACCGCCATTGATGGTGTCATCGCTTTCGCCGCCGTTGATGACGTCGCGATCGGGCAACGTGCTCGTCTCATGAGTTTGGCCGCGAATCGGTGCGTCGACATCGAAGCTGAAAGATTGCCGCGAAAGTCTTGCCCCCGAGAAGACTCCGTGATCGCTGCCAATCCCGTTTCCAGCGCCTGACACAAGCAAAGTCAGATAGCGAGCGTTGTTCGGCAGGTCGAAGAAGAATGTCGCCAGTCCGCCGGCCAATGTTTGAGCGGCGGGAATCGAACCGCTGAAGGCCCATGTTCCCGAGGTATTCGTGACCGCGACCGATTGGCCATTGATATAGCCACTGAGGACTCCGGTGCTGCTGCTGACGATCGCTGCCGTTCGCACGGAGCTAGCAACAGCGCCGCTGTCATTGACGCCCGCGCGATCTGAAATGAACCGGAAGGCTTGAGTGGCGGACATCCCGCCTGCTGCTCGTAGTTCGTTGAGATCAAACGTGATGAGCGAGTTCGCGTGCATGCCGAGACCGTCTTCGACTTTGGTGCTCTTGCTGAGAGCGTCGATGCTGCGCGTCGTTCGAATGGCCTCCTCAGAGCTATTGGGAGTCACCGCATCATTCGTCACGGCTGAGTAGGGAATGTTTTCCCATCCGAGATTCGTCAGGTTGAAATTGATGCTTGCTGCGGCATCCAAAGTGACGGTCGCTGTCCCTCCCGACAAAGCCTTATCAACTCCGAGATCAGAGGCTTCCGCCGTCGCACGGAACGTGTCAGTCGCCACCGCCTGATTGAGCGAGGCCGTCAGCGGATCGTCGAACAAGTTGCCGAGCGGGATCTCGGACGAAGCCGAGTAGGGCACTTGAGCGAGCGTGCTCGGAGCGAAGACTCGTAAGTAGTAAGTGCCGGCTTTGATGGCTCGCAGCGAGAGTGCCGCCTGATTCAGCAAGACGATGCCGCCTTCTGCATCGACAAGATCCATTCGCACTGGGCCATTGAGCTGAATCGTGTCTCCGGCCTTGCCGTCACCGAGTAATGTGAATTGCACCCAACGCTCGGATTGTCCCGCAGTGAATTGGAATTCTTGTCCGCTGATTTCGAAGTGCTCGGATTGTCCCGTCCCTCGATTCACGACAAACGAGCCGCTGCCCGGCACCGAGATGTTCTCCAGCACGTCGTAGGATGTCGGAAGAGTTACCTTCGCGCGACTGCCATAGATCACGTTGAGTCGCCCCGCCCCGACCGGGCTCGTTGTGGCATAGGTCGTCCCGACGATCAGATCGTCGAGCCCATCGCGATTAAGGTCGATGGCCGGAACAACGGGCAGATTGCGAGTTGGGTCGTAGGTCGTTCTTCGTGTCGGCGTTTCATTCGTGAAGCGTGAGTCGTCGAGCGTGCCGTTCGCATTGCGGCGAGTGCTATCAACGAGAGCCGTGCCCGAAGTCTCGTCGAGCTTGTACCACGCTTGGAGACCGGACTCGTTGCCAGTCATTTGCCTTTCGTGGATGGCTCGGATCTCGGTCGGACTGAGAGTCTTTGACCAAACTGTGAGGTCATCTAAATCACCACCATTCATCAATAATGAATTGAGCGAGAGTGTGCCAAAATTGTCGAGGTCCGCTCCCAAAGCGAGGTGGTTCTCCGAGACAACAAGCGGCATTACTGGAGTGGTGAAGCTGCCGACGGAATTCCCATCCAAATAAACGCTCACTCGATCGGTAGCATCGACCACTGTCACAGCTAAATGATGCCACTGGTCGTCGTTCAGAACTGGGAGGAACGATATGAGATTTTGCATGCCATTTATGGTGACACCGAGCGTCGTTTCATTTTCGTGAAAGACGCTGAAGGCGCTGTCCTGGAAGAATTCGTCAACAAAGCTCGCAGCATTGATGAAGGCTTCTTTCACCTTTGTTGTGCGGAACCAAAACGACGTTGTGAAATTGCTTAGCCCATTAAGAACCGTGTTGGGCAAGAAGGCGACGTCGTTTATCCCGTCAAACTTCAATCCGTAGAACCCATTGTCAATTCCCGGTGGCTGCATCGCAGTCGTCGCTTGTCCGAGTCCGAGCGTTACTCCATTGGCCAGTGAACTTACCTCATTAAAGAGGTAAGTACTGGGTGTCACTAAACGCGAATTTGCCCCTGTCGGTCGACCGGTCACGGCGAGATCGCCCTTGCCGTCTCCATTGAAATCGCCACCGGTCGCGATGAGGTCTGCTCCGTTAATCGTCAGATCGACTCCCGAGAGAATCGTGTTGGCAGCGGCTGCTCCGTAATACACCTTGAGATCCGAACCGCTCGAAATTCCAACATCGTCATACCCGTCGCGATTGAGATCGCCGAGCTCATAAGGTTGAGTTGCTGTTGAGCTAGTTGTGACCAACGAAACTCGCAGTTGCCCGCTGTCCGGCAACGATGTCAGCAGTGGATCAGTGAGCGACAGAGTCGGCAGAGCAGTTTCTGTTCCTGATGCTGTCGTCGACGTTGAGAACGACAGCGACCATGACGTCAATGTGCCATTGTCTGCAGTAGAGTAAGTGTCGGTGAGCTCCAGCGACCAATTGCCATTCGGCGATTTGCCGTTCACGAAAGAAAGAGGACTTTCGGGCCGGAAACTCCCACTGAATGGTGCGGCGCCCGATGTAATCGGATTAGTAGCAGCGTCGTCTAATGTGGTATTCGAGAAGTTGTCGCCGCTACTGCCGTTTCCGGAGAAAAGTTCAATCCGAGTTCCGTCGGGCGCAACCAAGAATGCTGTAACGTCTTCTACATATGTATGCGAGATATTGACCGTCACGTTGAGGTCCGTGATGACTCCTTGCAGGCCACTTACCGACTTTGTCGAAGTCACTGTTGTCGGACTCGCTCCAAAGCCCGTTGATAAACCAGTTACCGACTGAGTGGATGTGAGATTTGAAGCGGACGGGAAACCAAATTGAGTAGTCGTAGTTTCGGCCACACTCAGAGTTTGTGCGGCTCCTGCTGCTTCAGTTACGAAGCGAACGACATTGCTGGAATTGAGTTCGGCTCGAACCCGATTCGCCAGAGAACTCTTTCCGATCTCGACATTCGCGCTGGCCACCGATGCAACACGATTACCCGCCGTTGTGGGGAAAGTAATAGTCGTCGGCGGCTCATTACCCAGAGTGATGGTCAATGAGGCGTTAGCTCCGGTGAAGTTCTGCGACAGTGGAGCAGTCACAATCGCCGGGGTGACCATTGTCACGTTGACATCAACGCCGGCATTTCCGAAGACAACGTCGTCGAGTCCGTCACCATTGACGTCGCCGACCACACGGGTACTCAGGACCGTCGGATTGAATGAGCGGAACGTATCGTTGGGGCCTGCCAACTGATTTGCCGAAATCTCCGTTGCGGTCAGAGCACGGTTATAGACACGAAACTCGTTGTAGGACGCGTCCGCAACGCTATCGGTTGAGAACTTAGAACGCCCCAACCAGTTATTGTTGGCGGTTAGTTGTGCTAGTGTATTTGTTGTGTCAAATGAACCTACGAAATTGTTGTATTTATAGGCGGAAATACGAGTTGAGCCGTTTGCTCCGCCTCCTTGATCAACCACAAATGTCATGTGGAATTCTTGCCCGAGCGTGTAGGGCGCCATCAAGTTCTGCGCGTTGTTATTAGCGCCGTCCGTCCATTGAATGACGTCGCCATTCAAGTTCGAGGACGACGTCCAGGTGGCAGTAAAGAAGTCTGTTGACGACTCACCAAAGTCGAAAATGCGAGCAAAATTCTGCACGCTCTGTTGCGTCCCCCAGACCTCGATAGTGGCGTCAGTTAGACCGGTCAGCAGGTTGTCGGGAAGTTCGATGTAGTCCGAAGTCGCATCGGCACCGCCAAAGAGACGCACTGCCGATCCCGAGAGATAACTGCCACCACCGCCCGCAGTCGTGCCAGCGCCCGAACGATTAACCAGAACGGCATTGGCTCCTCCGACCGAATCGAACAACGTCACACCGGTTGTCTCGTTGAAGCTATAGCGATGCACCAACGACGCTCCGATGGAATTCACGAGCGAGAAGTCAATTGCAGCCAAGCGATCGTATGCCGTCAGATCCGGAGTGGAACTTGTTGCCGCAAACGACGTGATTTTCTGGCCTGAGAAGACATAGCCGAGGTGGTTCGTACTCGATGACTGCGGTGCTCCCGACGAGATCAGAACATCATCGTTTGTGTCACCCGTGATCTCGAGAAGTTGCACACTCAATCCGGCGTCGTCTGACAACAAGTTGTTGCCGATGCGGATCGTTCGCGCGTTGTTGCCCGAGCCGGACTTCACGAGGAACGAATTGACAAACGCCGCATCCCATTCGCGCGGCCACTGGGCCACTTGCCCGGCTTGCAGTCCGCCGGTTGCTCCGCCGAAGACGATCGTGACCAACGAGTCGCCGTTGTCGTCTCGCACAAACGCGAGATCGCCGTAGCCGTCTCCGTTGACGTCGCCCATTCGCTCGGCGGGAACTCCCAATGCCGTTTGATCGATGACGATGTTGGCTCGGTCGTTTGTGAGTTCGACATTCGTCAGGTCAAGCGGGCCGTAGATCAAGTAGCTCGTACCGACTCCGCTCGCGAGGAAGTCGTCATTGCCATCGGCGTTGAAGTCACCGACCGGCGTCAGGTTCGAAAGAGCTTCGCGCGGTTCGCTACCGATGAGCGCAGGCGAGTCGTTCATGACATCGAGCGTTTGCGGATAGGACTGATACAGCGTCGTGATTTGAGTGCTCGACAACGCGCGGTTGTAGATCGCGACTTCATCGAGCTGACTCGCGAACTGTTGCGGCGCACCACCTTGAATATTGCCGAGCGCGTAGAAGTTGCTGCCCGCTTGCAGGTTTGATGTCCCGACAAGCGTGCCATCGACATAGAACTTTGTTGTGCCGCCACTGCCAACCGCGGCGATGTGATGCCATCCGCTACCGAGCGTTGTCGGGTTCAGGTCGCTGCCGCTGTCAATAAATCCGGTTGTCGGCCCTGAGTTCTTATAGATGCCAAGATCGGCGGCGTTTTGCTGCGTGATGATTTGGTGATCGTCAACGAAGCTGCGGAAGAGCGTGTTGAAGTTGTTGTCGTTGACGAGCTCCTTGAACCAAGCGGTTGCGGTCCAACTGTTGCCGACATCGACGCCCGCGGTTCCGATCAAGATTAGCGAGCTTTGCCCGGCGAACTGGGCGGCTCCGCCGCGAACGCCGCTTGCCGCTTGCGTGATACCAGTCAGCGTTCCGGCGTCGTTCCCGAAGCCCGAGTTGTCCTTGCCGAGACTCGTCGCGTCATCGAACGAGTAGTAGACGACGGGCACGAGCTCAGTGAGATCAACTCCCGGCAGTTCTGCTTCTGCGAGCCCCTGATACGGAGCCGCCAGTTCGTAGTCGTAGCGCTCCGCAGTTGCGGTTGCGGTCGGGAACGATGCGGGCTTTGAGAAGTTGACCGGGAACGAACTCAGCACTTCACCGGCAGGCGGCACGTTGCCATAGAGACGATCGCTCCCGTCTTCGCCGTCGATGCTGTCATCACCGATGTTGCCGACGACATAGTCTGCTCCACTGCCGCCGTTGATGGTGTCGGCCTGCACGCCGCCGAAGAGCGAGTCGTTGCCGTCACCGCCGTTGATGACCAATGCGGACTCAGTGGCCGACTGCTCGTAGTCACCTAGTTCGATGCCCCAACTGTCGAAGAGCGATGCGTTCGCAGTGCCATCGAGTGAGAAGACTCCGCCGCTCGAAGTGATCGGCAAGAATTTGAAACCGGGATCGGCGTGAAAGACGTCGTTGCCGTTCTGAGTTTCGATCTGCGTCTGCTCGACATCGCGCGTTTGGTAGAAGAGGTATTCCTGATCGAAGACCAATTTGCCGTTCGCTGTCTTCGTGCGGAACGCTTGCGTGCCGATGTCCCAAATGAGGCTTGAGAACTCGTAGCGATGCAGGCCGATGTTGTAGCCCAGTGCTGCATAGTCCGGGACGTCGAAGCCTCGGCGGTCGGTGTCGCCGCCTAAGAAGAGCACTCGGTCTTCACCACTGCCGCCGGCAAAGAGATCGCTCGCGGTCGGCAAGTACGTTTGAGTCGCCGGGCTGAAGCGTGTGTTGGGTTGATTACCTAAGAGCGGCAGCGCGTCAGGGATAATTTGGAAGGTGTCATTTCCGTTACCTCCGAAGAGCAAGTCGCTCGCACCGCGATCCGTACCGCCGGTGAGCACGTCGTTGCCGTCTTGTCCGAAGACCCAATCTTCGCCCGCTCCGCCGCGCAGGATGTCGTCGCCAGTACCGCCGAGAATCACATCGCGTCGTTCGGCATCAGAGCGCGTCGCGAGATCAACGCTCGGCGTCAGCGAGTTGAAGCTGCCCGAGAGGTTGAATCTCAAGTCGTAGATCGTCGGGACAACTTTCGGCGTTGTGACCTTCAGCAGATAAGTCTTGCTCGTATCAAGGCCGGTCAGCGGGAGACTGCTGGCCGCACCTGAAGTGGTAAACTTACTTGAGTTGATGCGATTCGCGTTGTTCGTGACATCGGTGCCGAGTTCGTAGAGGTCCAATCCCAAGTTATCGATCGGCGAGCCGCTCGCGATCTCAACCTTCGAACTGGCGCCGAACGCGGCCGTTGGTTGGAACTTGAACCAGTCGATGTCCGACGCGCTGTCCATCGTCAGACCGTTAAACGTCACTCCGCTTGTAACTGTCGTTCCATTGAACGTTGTCAGCGTGCTGTTGACCGGCCCCATCAATGTGAAGGCTTGAGTCGAAAGATCATTGCGGCCTCGCAATCCGCCGGTCGGAGTGCTGTTCTCGGCTTTGTCGGTGAGGATTGCGTTGCCCGAGCGGATCTCGATGTGATCGTCACCCGAGCCGCCGTCGACCCACACGCTCTTCTGCACGGTCGGCCCGACAGTCACGAGGTCGTTGCCGCCGAGTGCATCAACGAGGATCACCTGGAACTCGCCTTCGCCCGGCAGCAGGCTGCTGACGAGATTCGTCTGCGCGATCTGCACGTTGTTCAACAGACCGTCGATCTTCGCGGTATCTCCGGCAGCTTGAGCGGCCAGCAAGTTGTCGATGTCGAGCTTGCGGTCCTGCGGATCCCAAACGAGGTTGCCGTCATCGTCCGTCGCGCCGAAGTCCAATCGCACTTGCGCAGAGAATGAGAACTGACCGTTGTTGTTGGTCAGCCGCGTGATGAGGTGATGATCCGCGAGCACTCCCGGTTCCGTGACGAAGTCCACTCGGATCTCGTCCGCCGCGTTCGTGCCGCCGACATACCAAACTTGATCGGACTCGCGGGCATAGCGCTTCCAGTCATCGCCCGCGACGCCGTCATCGAGCGACTCCATCGTCGTGCCGTTCGCTCGCACGAGCACATCTTGCCCGCCATTGCCGAAGAGGAAGTCGAGCGACGTACCGCCGAAGAGCGAGTCCGCTCGTTCGCCGCCGAGCACGCGATTGAGTCCGGTGTTCTCGGCGTCGTAAGGCCCGTCGACGATGCCGTCATTGTTGAGGTCTTGATTGCTATCGAGCTTGCCGTCGTTGTCAGCGTCGCCGTCGTTGTCGCGGAGTCGGCCCGTCTGACGATCGACGAAGACGCCGAATTCTTCTGCCGGGCCGGCTGTAAGAAAACCTGCAAGGTCGCCGGCATTGAAACTCGCGCCGGGAGTCGGAGCCAATCGGGCTTCAGGGGCATAGCTCCAGGCGTAGAGCACGTTCTTGCCGGACCCGCCGACGAGATCGTCATTGCCGAGACCGCCGAAGAGGACATCAACATCGCTCGCTGCACCACTGCCTTGATCGCCCCACAAACGATCGTTGCCCGCGAAGCCGTAAAGCACGTCGCTGCCGAGACCGCCATCGAGTTCATCGCGCCCGTCCGAACCGACCAGCAAGTCGTTGCCGCTGTTGCCGTCGAACACTCCGACGAACTCTTTGCTGCGAGCCTTCAAGTACGAAAGGTCGAGAGCGACCGCAGTCCCCGCCGTAATCGGGTTCGTGATGCCGACCGGCAACTTCGTCTCGGCAGTCACAAAGCCGATCGTGTCGTTGCCCGCGAGTCCCGCAATGCGGAACTGTTCGATGACCGGCTTGCCGGTCGCATCAAGGAATTGCAGCACGCGCGCTGTGCCATTGAAGTCGAATCGGACTTTGCCGGCGTTCGCTCCCTGATTGGCGGCGAATTGACTGAGCAGCATCGTGTCGTCGCCAGTGGTGCCATTGATAACCAGCGCGTCAGTCGCGTTGTCTTCCTCAATGTCGTTCTGCGTGCTGTTGCCAAAGTGACCGTCGACAACGTCGTTGCCTGAGGACGCTCCGGTCCACAGCGTGATGAGGTCGATGCCCGAGCCGCCGTAGACGGTGTTGTTGCCGCCCTGCGCTTCGAGCATGTCAGTATTACTACCGCCCCAAATCTGATCGTTGCCGCCGCCGCCGAAGATCTGATCTTCGCCCGCATCACCTTTGAGTGTGTCGTTGCCGCCGACCGTGCCGGCATTCGAGTTGTTGGCATAGGCCGCACCGCTCAGTGAGTCGCCGTGCATGAAGTCATCGCCTTCGCCGCCGATGATCACTTCGCTCGCGATGTTGCCATAGAGGTAGTCGCCGCCGTCTTCACCGAAGAGCTGATCGCCACTCGTCGGAGTCGCGGTCGCATACGCATAAAGCGTGTCGCGACCCGCACCGCCGAAGAGCCGTTGTCCGGCTTGAGCATTGCCATTCGCTGCATCGCCAAAGAGGCGGTCATCACCGTCATCGCCATAAAGCACATCGACGCCGTCGCTGCCTTTGAGGACATCGTCGCCCGCACCGCCGCGCACGATGTCGTCGCCGGTCCCGCCGAAGATGAAGACGTCACTGCCGGCGCCGGCGTCGATGTAGTCCACTCCGTCGTCGCCATTGATGCTGTCGACGTCAGAACCGCCGAAGAGCACGTCGTTACCGCCGCCGCCGGAAATCGAGTCGCGACCGTCCGCCGCGATGCCGTCGATCGAGACGCCGCCGATGATCGTCGGAGTAATCAGCGTGCTCGCCGAGTAGCCCGTCGGATACTGCGACTCAGTCGTCGCAACTTGAGGAGCGGCAACGAAGTCACCCGTACCGAGGTCGTAGTCCGTCGCAACACCAATCGCGGCACCGCCGAAGACAACGTCGTTGCCGGAATTCGCAGTGATCGAGTCATCGCCGACACCGCCGATCAAGAAGTCGTTGCCGCTGCTCGCGAGGATCGTGTCGTTGCCCGACCCGCCGTCGACTGAGTTGTTCCCCGAACCGGTCGTGAGGCTGTCACCGAGTCCCGAACCAAAGATCGAGTCATTGCCCGTGCCGGCAGTGATCGTCTCGCTGCCGTCGTAGACTGACTCTGTAATCTGTATTCCAGTCAGTGAGCCGGCCGTAAAGGTGAGCGTCGCATCGTCGCCAATCAGCACGTTGGCGCCGTTGTTGCCGACGATCGAATCGCCCGCGCTGCCGCCGACAATCGTGTCTGCACCGGTTGTCGAGCCCGTCAATGTGTCGGTGCGACCGGCTTCAACGCCGGTCGTTGTGAGCTTGCTCAAGACTCCGCTCGCGTAATCGAGCACCGCGATATCACCGACCAGCAAGCTGCCCGCCGACGTCGCCGAACTGTCGATCGCGTCTGCTCCTAGCCCGCCGATCACCGTGCTGCTCGTGCCGGTCAGCGTGACAACGTCGTCACCGCCGCTCGCTCCGAGATTGGCCGTCAGTCGGACATTCGCTCCAGCCAGCAACGTCAACGTCCCCGAGTCCGCACTGATGAGATCCGCTCCGCCGCCGCTCGTGATCGAGTCATTGCCGAGTCCGCCGAAGACGGTGTCATTTCCACTACCCCCCGTCACGGTGTCGTTCCCGCCGATCTGCGAGGTCGCGGCATCAATCGAGAAGATGCCCGTCGCGGCGTAGAGCACATCGCCGTTATCAGCGATCAGCACGTTGTTGCCCGATACATCGCTGAGAACATCGGCCCCCGCTCCGCCAATCACGGTGTCGTTGCCCGCGCCGCTGATGATCGAGTCCGCTCCGCCGTCCGCTTCTGAAACAACGATGGCCGACCGGATCGAGCCAGCGACAAAGCTCAACGCACCTCGATCGCCGAAGACGACGTCAGCTCCATCACCCGAGTTAATGGTGTCGTTGCCGGCGCCACCGACGATGACGTCATCGCCTGTCGCGCCAGTGATCGTGATCGTGTCTGCGGCGCCGATGGTGTCGTCATCTGCAACGACTGACGAGAGGAACGCGCCGGTCATCACGATCCGTCCAACATCGCCGAGCACGGCGTTACGACCGCCGTTCGCATCAGTCACGGTGTCCGAACCCGCGCCACCGATGACGAGATCTGCTCCCGTTCCCAATGTCACCGAGTCGTTGCCGAAGTTCGTCGGATCAGCACTTTGCAGAACCGTGACCGTACCCAAATTGAGCGTCACATCGCCGTAGTCACCGAGAACCGAGTTCGCTCCGTTGCCGCTACTGAGCGTGTCGTTACCCGCACCGCCAACAAGCACGTCATCCGTCGTGCCGCCGGTGATCGAGTCGCCTGCTGCTCCCGTCGCAAACCGGCTGTTGACGAAGCTGAAGAACTCACCCGAGTAACTGACCGTCGCGTCGTCGCCGATCAGCAAGTGGCCGCCGGTCGTTGCGGCCGTTCCGACGAGCGTATCACTGCCCGTGCCGCCCACTGCGACGTTGCGACCGCTGTCGATCACGAGTCGGTCAGTTCCGCCGACTCCGGCTTGCTGACTGGTCACAGTCACGACAGCGCCCGCTGTGAAGTCGATCTGCGCGTGATCGCCGATCAACAGATTGCGCCCCGCTCCCGCAGTCAGAGTGTCATTTCCGCTACCCCCCAACAGGATGCTGTTACCGACGCCGCTCGTGATGGTGTCGTTGCCCGTAGTGGTCGTGTTCGTCGCCAATGAAGTCAGCGTGTAACTCACAAAGTCGAGATTGGCCGAATCGCCGACGAGGATGTCATCGCCCGCCGTGCCGACGATGGTGTCGTTAGCCGCGTTGCCGACGATCCAGTTCGCTCCCGAGTTACCCGTCAGCGAGTCTGCTCCCGAACCGCCGATGATGTTCTCGACATTGGCGAGCGTGCCGACTGAGTGGTTCTTGCCGGTCGCGAGATTGACCGTCACGCCGCTGCTGAAGGCCGAGTAGTCGAGCAGGTCGAGTCCGCCTTGCCCGTCGATCTCACCAGTCACCGAACCTGCTGTCGCGAAGAGGAAGACATCCTTCTGCGAACCGCCGCGCAAGTTCTCGATGTTGCTGTAGGCGTACTTCAGTCCGACAACGCCGCCGTTCGCACCGAGTACTTGCCAGCGAGTTGTGTCGGTCGATGTCGACTGAGCCGTCGGCACGATGAGCCGATCGCTATCGGTACCGCCGAGGATGTTGACCTTCGCAACGGTATTCAGCTTGCCCGCCACTGTGATCGTGCTGCCGATGCTGTTCGTCGCGCCGTCATCGCCTTGCAGCAAGATGTCGTCGCCCGCTTGCACGGTCGCTCCACTCGCCACCGTGATGTCGTTGAAGGCGCGAATGTTGACGTCGGCAGCAGCAACAATGCCGCCACTGTTGATGACGACATTGTCTTCACCGCGAACGTAGACGTTTCTCAGTTGGCTCCGCAGCACGGCCCCATTGTTGATCGTGACATGATCCGTCGAGCCGGCGGTTTCGAGCGCGAACCCGAAGACATAGCCGGAAGCATCAATCGGCTCGTTGATCGTCAGCCCGCCGGTTCCTGTCACTCCGATTACACCGGCTGAGGTAATGCCGTTCGTCGCGCCGATATCGCCAATCGTGAGCGCCTTGTTGTTGACGATGTAGAAGCCATTGGGAGACAGAGCGGATTCATTCTCACTCGGAGTGCCCGTTGAGCCTTCGAGCTTGTTGATGCTCAAGTCGATCGGGTTCGCGTTCGTGCCGACGCCGCCTGCGGCAAAGAGCTGAGCCGATGCCGCAACGATGTCAGAACCACTCGCATCACCGCCATCGATAATCGCGCCGGGTCCGTAGGCAATCAGCGTGACGTTATCCCCGGCTGTCAGCGTCCCCGTGAGTTCGATGTTCGCAGGCAAGCCGCCGTCTGCGGCTGCGGCGATCGTGATGTCTCCGCCCGCGTTGATGTTCGACAACCGGAAGGTCGATGGCCCCGTGACGTTCGTCGCGCCCAGAACCTGTGCCACATTGCCGCGCAGGTAGCTCAATTGCAGATCAATATCGGCCCCAGCACCGGAGCTGATCTTGTTGATGGACTTAATGGGTGCCACTTCCTGAATCGGACCGGGGAAGCGGGAAAAGCCTTGCTGAATGAAGGTCTGACGCAGACCGCCAAAGGCATAGACCCCCGCATAGACGCCGGTGTTGCCCGAGATCTCGTCCACTTGACTCGGGAACGCGTCCGACGTCGGCAAGTAAATCGGGAAGCGCTGCGACGTTGATCCGACACTGCCCATGCTCGAAGTCAGCGTCAGATTGCGCGTATTGATCTTCGTCGTGTTCGTCGCGAGGACATTGCCGCCTGCTCCCGTATGAGTGATCGTCGTCGTGCCGAGCAAGTTGTCGATGCTGCCGGCGATCGTCAGATGCCCGGTATCGCTCGCGGAGATATTCACGATCGTGCTCGACGCGTTTGTGTTGATCACACGATTGAGAGTGTCGGCACCATTGCGAGCGCGAATGTCAAAACCGGGACGACTCGAAGACTGGTTGTAGACCTCGATGTTGTTGACCGTCAGGTTCACCTTCGACTTATTGACGATGTCCACTCGCGGAAACGCGACGTTGAAGTTCCATGTGGTGTTGCCTGAAACCGTGCCGCCTTCAGCGTCGATCAGCACGCTGCCTTGAGTCTGATTGCGGATGTCTCCGAGGATCGCTTTGCCCGTCGAGATCGTTTGACCGACCGCCAAATTCTTCGAGCCGTCACTGATCGTCGCATTGGTCAGCTTCGTGACCTTGCCGTTCGAATCGATCTCCACATTGGGACTAATCGACGCGCCGAGGTTGATCGTCGAGTTCAGCACGACGTCGTTGCCGAGATGATCCGTTCCGCGTCGTTCGGGGTTCGACTCGGCTGAGTCGAGGAACTCTTTCACCACATTGCGGAACTCACGCACGCGCCGCGTAATCGTGTATTCCTCGTACTCAACTCCGACCAAGCTGGCGAAGAACCCAACGACAGAATCCACAACCCGCGTCAGTGTTTCGACGACATCAAAGAAGACTTCCACAACTTCCGTGACCACCCGCAAGACGGTCTGCGTCCTGACCTCAGGATCGCGGACATAAGCGTCGGTCGCGTAGGGCACCTTCGAACTCACGCTCAAACCCTGCGCGTTGATCGTTGTGCTCGATGCCGTGAAGACCTGAGTGTCGATGTCGCGCACGGCGTCGGCATACGAGTTCACGTAACCCGTGACTCCGGTCGTGCCCGAGTAAGAGTGCGCATCGACCAGCGCTTGATCGGCGATGGCGTTCATCGTCACTAAGTTCGACGCGTTAATGACCGTGCCGGTGCCGACCTTCGTCAACACGTCCGCTTGTCCGTAACTGCGCGCTTCACCGGTGCTGAAACCGGCAATGGCGAAGGGGACTTCGGCCTTCGAGTCCGTCTCAACGTTGATGTTGGTCCGGGAATTGATCGTGAAGTTGGTGACGGTGATCGTCACCGAATCGCCCAACTCAGCGAGGCTCGTTCCATTGAAGACGCGCGACTCCGCCAGCGTCTCGTTCCGAGCAATTCCGCCAGTCACGCCTTGATAGCTCGTCGCGTTGAAGTCGACGTTGAGTGACGACGTCAGAGCTAAGTTTGCGAATGGCGAATTCACGACCGTGAAGTTACCCAGCGACGCTTCAGCTCGCGGGCTATAGAGATTGACCTTCGCCTCGGCGGCACCTTGTCCATACAGCCCGCCCGCGCCACCGAGCGCATTACTGTTGGCGAAATCATTCGTCTGAGCGAAGAAGTTCAAATCGCTGCCGCCGTTAATGCGGACTCGATTGCCGCTCGTTCCATCAGCGGCATAAGCCAGAGCGGAGTTCGACAGCACGGAATCCACAATCGTCGTGCCGACACCAACCAGTCCGCCGACCTTGCCCGAACCCGAGGCATACACGTTGTTGCGCGACAACGCGCCGACATTGAGATCGTCACCGACATTCAACGTCACCCCCGCGTTGATGACCGAGCTGACCGTCGGCGCATTGAGCGTCGTCACTTCAACGCCGCGAACCCCGACGACTCCTCCGCCGGATGTCGACGCGTAGGCATTGACCGACTGACTCGAGTCAACATTCCCGAATTCGTCGTAGTTGTTGTACGCCACGAAGTTGATGTCATCGCCCGCCGTCACAGTGCCTGAGTTGATCGTGCTGCTGACCGTCGGCGTCCAAGTGGCGCGGGCTTTCGAGGGACCGGGCAAGTCGATCGCACCGCCGCCCACTCCATCTGCTGAGGCCGACGATCCGCCGCGCGACGACGCGGCTGAAGTGAAGCTGCCGCTACTTTGAAACGTTGTCCCCGAGACTGACGCAGTCACGTTCGGGGCAGCCGATGCTGTTGAACTCGACCCCGTCGTATTCACAACGCCGCCCGATGCAGCATTGCTATCGCCGAATGCACGAGTGAGGCCGACCGCCACAACATTCAATGCTCCGCCTGCTGTAACTTGCGTTACTCCGTCAAGTTTCGATGTCGTATTGCCGCGCGAATCGGCCGTCGAACGCATCTCTCCTGCCGCGAGCGCACCGCCAACAGAACCGTCGGTCCGCGCATCTGTGAGATTGGTTGCCCGCGTGCTGATGTCGACATTTTGGCCTGCGTTCAACGTCGCTCCGGAGCGAACCGTTGTTCCGACCTCGGCCCCCGAATACGCATAGGTCGTTGTCGGTGCGCCGCCCACAAGACCGCCTGCAGCGGCATCGGCCTTAGCGCGCGCCGTTTGCGAGTTCTGATTGTGCAACGTCGAAATCGAGATCCCGCTGCCGGTCGATGCCAGCTTGCTATTGGCAATGACGTTCGTGTTGATCGACGGATACTGGAACGCCGACACATTCAGACTGCCGACGCCGGCTAGTAAGCCGATCGTTGTTCCCGTTCCGGCTGCGTCGGCTGCGACGTTCGTTCGAGTCGTAATCACGATCGGACCAGAAACATTGATCGCCGCCGATGACGTCGAACCGTTACCGACTTCTGTTGCGATCGCCGGATACGAATAAGCCCCGACGGTCGTCAGATTCACTCCGACAATGCCGCCGCCCGACGCACGCCCGTCGGCGTCAGTCACCTGATCCGAGACGGTTGTCTGATAGAAGCCGGCGGGTGCGGAGACGACTCGTCCATAAACGCCATGCGTGATTCCGCCGGCGGCCCGCGCTTGCGAATCGACCTTACCGACACCGAGTGCTCCGCCGACGATGCCCGAAGCGTCAGCATCAGCAACGCTGTGATTGCCCGCCAAGAAACCGACGTAGCTCTTGCTGGAACTCAGCGTCACGCCGGTACCAACGGTCGAGATCACGGACGCATTCGCTTCCGCATCAACGTCCGCTCCGACCGCTCCGATGAGCGCGCCACCGGCCACTGTGCCGACGGCGGTTGCTTGCCGATTCGCCGCCACTTGATCGCGGTTGTAGTTGTGCGTTGTGAGGATCTCGATCGGCCCGACCGCATCGATCGTCGTTGTCCCGCCGACGTTTGTTTGCAACGACGGATTCAACTGCGCCAACGAACGCGTCATGCCGGCAGCACCGCCGAGCGCGACTGCAATTCCTTTTCCATTCGCACTGACTTCGCCGTCCGAGTGATTCGCCATGCGAATCGTTCCGCCCGCATCAATATCTGTCGTGCCACTGACCGTGACTTCAAGAGTCGGCGTGAATGCCGCCGTTGCTCGATTGAACGAGGCACCGACGCCCAGTCCGCCGCCAACAGCTAAGACGTTCGAAGTCGCTCGGCCCAATACTTCCGTCGTCTGTTCGATGCTGCCTCCCGCGTTGAGATCTGCCGACACCAATCGCGTCTTTGTCGAACCGCCGACAGTGGCATCCGAGAGTCCTGCTCCAAAACCGCCGCCGAGACCGACTCCCACTCCGTGCGTGTTTGTGTTCGCAATGCTGCTCGCGCGGCCAATCAACTTGATGTCGCCCGTTGTTGTGATTGCTGCGGCATTCACGACCGCATCAATGACCGGCGACGACGTTGCGGTCGCAACGGCACCGGATGCTCCACCAATCAACGCGACAGCCGCGTTCGTTGCTCGCGCGTCCGCCAATCCCGACTGAGTCGACCCATCAGCAGCGATGTTGTGCAACGCCTGAATCGACGCGCTGCCGGCAGTGATCACGGAATCGGAACCAATCGTCGCCGTGATCGTCGGCGTGACGAACGACTGCGCGACTGACGCACCGGCGGCTAATGACCCCGAAGCAGAAGCGCCAAAGGCATCGACGTTCGCATTCGCATGCGAGAGCGCTTCGACGGTGAGTGCTCCGGTCAACGTGATGTCGGTCGATGTGCCGATCGAAGCCGTCACTGTCGGGCGAATGTTGCCGAGCGCGATCGCTCCCGTCAGAGCCCCTGCAAAGAGCCCGCCGGTTGCGGCATAGGACTGCGATGTGACTGCGTTATCGACATCAGCTCGCACCGTCAGATTGCGAACGGTCTGGCCCACTTGCTGACCGACATTGGCTCCTCGGACATCCGCGACCGTTTGCCCGTCGACGTCGACGTAGACGATCGCCGCTCCAATCGCGACGCCGGCGTAGGGGCTCGGAACGCCGATCGCGACCGTCACTCCCACAGCTTGCACATCGAGAATGCGATCCGCATCAGCGATCACTGAAACCGTTCCGCCCGCGCGATTGATGTTCGCGCCGCTGTCGATGTAAGCGAACTGACTCGAGTGATCGTTCACAACGAGCACTTCAGCGCCGAGCGATGCCAACAACGAGGCCGCTCCGGCATAGGCGCGGGAGTAGATGTTGTCGCTGAAGGTCGCTGTGACATTGATGTCGCAGTCGCTGAGTGTGCCGGCGCGAATCGTCGCACCGTCGTCAATATAGGCTTCGGACTTCGTTCCAATGGTGACAACCGACACCGACGCACCGACGGCTCCGACACCTAACGACACTCCGCCGACAAGCACCGAGAAGTTGATGCTCTCATCGGCTCGCACGTTGACGTCATCACCGGCATCAACGACCGCATTCGCTGCGATGTAGGCCGTCGTTCCCGAAGCAGCCGCACCGCCACTGGCACCGGCAGCGCTGCTCACAACGTTCGAGCCCACTCCGTTGTTGGCCGACGAGCTCGCCGACGTCGTGCCATTCGAAATCAACGGCGTCAGCGTCTTCGTTCCCGTGCCGACGCTCGTCAGATCAATCGCTCGACCGGTCAACGCCGCAGTGCGACTCGTCGCCAGCTTGACGCCGCCGCCCGTCTTAATGATGTAATACGTCTTACCGTCGGTCAGTCCGCCAACAGCCGACCCCGTCGTGCTGCGATAGACGACGGCTTCGCCCGTCTCGAGATCCGGCAGAGCTTGCCCATTGCCGTCCGTGAGCGTCGTGAGGGCAATCGTGTCAGTCGTCGTATTGATCGCTGACGACGACGTGAAGGACCGAGCCGGCTTATGACCGTTGAGCATCGCGCCATAGCCGCGACCCGAGTCGTTGCCGCCTGCGTTGCTGTCGGCTTGAGTCAGCGGGTTCAGACCCGTCTGCGAATTGAGGCTGTTCGTCGAGGGCTTGCCGTCGACGGTGTATGACGCATCGAGTGCTCCGCCGAACGTCCAAACGGAGATCGAACCTGCTACGCCGATCCCCCCGATGCCGGCACTCACCGCATAGGTTTGAACGTCGCGATCAGCGACCGCATTCACTTCAACATCGTTCTTCGCACTGACCGTCGAGCCGACTCCCAAATAAGCCGTCGTATCATTGCGGACGATGCCGACATCAATGCCGACTCCCCCGCCTGCAAATCCGCCGGCCGCTAACGCACCGCCGAATGAGAAGCTCGTGTAATCATTCGAAGCAGTGACATTCACCGACTGAGCGGCATTCGCTCCCGAAGCGTTCTGATTCACATCCGCGCCGATGCCGACGTAGGCCGTCGTATTGGAGTCGACGATTTGCACGCCGACTCCGGCCGCCGCGCCGACTCCGAATCCCACTCCGCCCGCCGCTCCAATGCTCAGCACGTTCTCGATCGAAAACGCCTGCACCGCGACGCCGCGCATCGTTGTGGTTTGAGTGGCTTCGGGACTCGATCCGCTCAGCACGGTGATGCTGCCGCCATTCGCGTTGCCATCGACGCTCGCGTGATCGCCGATGAAACCCTGAGTCGTCTTATTGAGCACCGAGACCGCGCCAGAAAGACCGACGCCGACACTGCCGAGACCAATGCCCGCGCTACCGGCGATGACATCGAGATCTGTCGTGTCCTTCGCGAGCACGAGCACGTTGCCGCCCGCGATGACTTTCGCGCCGTTCGCTCCGGTGCCGTCTGCTGATGCACCGGCATCGTTCAACGCGTTCTCGCCGATGTAAGCCTTCGTTGTGGCGTTCAGCACGTCGACTGTGCCCGAACCGGCAATCGAGAAACCGCCGAAGCCGAAGCCTGCGGAGATCGCCAGTAAGTCTTCTTGTCCGCGCGCCACAACGGTGACATCGCCTAACGCTCGCACGTCCGCGCCATCGTCAATAAAGGCCGACGTATTCAATGTAGCAATTGTGACAGCACCGCTCGCCGCGCCCGCCACTCCGCCACTCAAGGCAATCGAGCCCGCAATCGTCATGTTGTAAAGATCGTTACCCGCAGCGACCGCCACTCGTTGACAGGCTGCGGCTCCGCTTTGATCCGTATTCACTTTCGCGCCCGGATCAACATGAGCCCGCGTCGTCACGTTCAGCACGTTGACTGCTCCGCCGATGTTGACCGCCACTAACCCGGCACCGCCGCCGCTGATGCCGACCGTCTCGATGTTGTCGCGATTGACGGCCGCAACGCTGACTCCGCTGACGGCTTCTGTTCCCGGAGTCGCCACTCGTTGCTTCGACATCGACGGATCATTGACGTCGTTCGTGCCATCTTGACTGAGATCTTTCGAAGCACTGCGCGCACCGACTTCAAGATTCGTGCCGCTCAACCGACCGCCGCCAGTGGAGCGAGGAGCAGCTTCGCTCGCCGTGTCTGTAATGAAACTGACATTGAACTCGCCGGTGAAGACGTTGCTCGTGCCGCGATTGGCTTTCGCATTCACCGTCGCGTTCTGACCGATAAAGGCATCGGTCGTTTTGGTGATGATTGGCACCGCGCCCGCCGCTCCGACTCCGACATACCCGCCGCCGGAGAGATTGCCCGAGATGATGTCGAGATCGCTGCTCTCGTTCGCATTCACCAAAACGTTGCCCTGCGCATTGATGATTGCTCCGTTTGCCGCCGTTGCCGTGCCTTCGACAAAAGCGCGCGTCGTGATTGTGAAGACCGAAACGCTTGCCGATCCCGCGATGCCGACCGACCCGCCCGCGCCGAGCGCTGCTGACACCGATGTGATGTCTTCATTCGAACGCGCGTCGATCACGACATGACCGTTCGAGGTGATGTTGGCCTTCTGCGCGACAAAGGCTTCGGTCGTCTTCGTGATCAGCGCGAGATCGACTCCCGCGCCGATGCCGACGTTACCGCCGCCGCCGAGCGCGCCGCCGACACCGATGATCTTCGTGAGGTCTGCTGCCGCGACTCGAACTTCTTGCGACGTCGATGCGCCGGCGTTCGTCGAGTTGATCGAAGCCAACGTGTCGATGTGCGCCTTCGTCGTCTGATTCAGCACGTTGACGGAAGCCGATCCCGCCGTGCCCGAGTTACCGCCGCCCGCTCCGCCTGCCGCGATCGAGAGAATGTCTTCGCTCGCCATTGCCGCGACGCTCAGACCGCGCACCGTCACTGATGTCGGAACGCCGTTGCTATCGAGTTGCCCGTCTCGAACTGCGAAGCCCGATCCGTTGCCGAGTGCATTGATCGTCGTGCTCGCTCCGACGAACGCTTCCGTCACGTTGTTGGTTGTGACGCTCGCCGCACCGACTCCGACACCGTCCGAACCCGCTCCGGCAACACCGCCGGCGATGTTGAGGATCGCGGCATCATCAGTCGCACTCACTCGCACCGAATCGCCCGCTGTCAGAGTGCCGCCGGTCGCAAAGGCTTTTGTCGTGTTTGAAAGTTGGACGAGCGACACCGAACCGCCGAGCGCGAACGTCCCCGCTCCCGCGCCGCCGAATGTGATCGCCAAAACGTCTTCGTCATTCACCGCATCAATGCGAATGCTGCCCGTGCCCGAGTTGAGCGTCGAAGCAGAACTCGAAGCCGTCGTTGTGTTCGAGATCTCGTTGATGCCGACGGCTGCTCCGATCGCCGCCGTGCCCGCACCGGCAATGCCGCCCGCGAGAACTTGCAGCGTCGCCGCATTGCTCGCACTGACGGCGAGACTCTTGCCCGTCACGTTCGAGCTACCCGAGATCTTTGCATCAACAGTGTTCGTCACAGTGTTGATCGAGACCGAACCGCCCAGTGCAAAGGTCTGCGCTCCCGCGCCGCCGATCGCGAGCGACTGAATGATCGCATTCGTGTTGCTGCTGACGGTGACTGCTCCCGTAGTGGCCGTGATCGTCGAGCCGTCGATGTAACTCGTGAAGGTTTGCCCGATGTCGTTGTAGGCGATGCCGGCTCCGATCGCGGCGGACTGTGCTCCCGCGATGCCGCCGGCGAGCGAACGGATGCCGCTGCGACCGATGAAGTGCAACGAGCCTTCAGCCTTCGAACGGTCGAGAGTGATGGCTGTGCCCGCCGTCGCGTTATCTTTCGAGTCGGCGAAGCGGATGCGAGTCGAGCTGTCGACGATCGCGTAATAAGTCTTACCGTCTTGCAGGCCGCCGAGTGCTTTGCCGTTCTTGGCGGTGTAGACGAAGGCGTCTCCGGTCGAGAGGCCGTGCGGAGCAGTGAAGTCGACGGCGTTGCCGCTGCCGCCTTGCGGGTTAAAGGCCGGTGCCGCACCGTCGCTCGCACTGACCGTCACTGCCGATGCAGTGAGTTGAGACGCTCCCGAGACGTGCGCATCAACTGTGTTCGTGAGAATGTTGACCGTCGCGCTGCCTGCCAGTCCGAGACTCTTTCCGCCGCCGATGCCGATCGCGATGGAGTCGATGAGCGGCTCTGCTCCGGCGATGACCGAGATCGTGCTCGTCGTCGTCAGCTTCGAGCTATCGATCACTGCTGTCGTTGAACCGCCGATCGAGCTATAGGCAACCGCCGCTCCAATGCCGACGTTCTTCGCCGCTCCGACCGCACCTGCAACAGTGAGGATGTAATTCTCATTGCTCGAATTGACGTTGATCGCGCCCGTCGTTGATGCCGCGCCGGCTGAAGGTTGCGAGCCGCGAATCGAAGCGTCGGTATTGCTCGTGATTTGATTGACGGAGACAGAACCCGCGCCGCCGACATAGCCCTGCGATGCGCCGACTGCTCCAGCGATCGAGAGGATGTCCCCATTCGCCGTCGCTCGCACATCGAGTCCGCCCGTCAGCGAGAACTTCGAGTTGTTGAGCTGCGCGTTCGTCGTCGCGGTGATGTTGTTGACCGACACTCCGGCACCGATGCCGCCCTTGCTGCCATAAGCAACGGCACCGCCGACCGAGAGAATGTCCGCGCTGTTCGTCGCGTCGATCTCGACATTGCCGGTGATCGTCAGCGTCGCGTTGTTGACTGTCGCCGTTGTCGTATCAGTCAGATTGCTGATCGCGACTGAACCCGCGACTGCGAAGCCCTTACCGCGCGGCACTCCGGCAAGTCCGGCAGCGATTGCATACAAGTTGCCGTCGCGCTGCGAGTCGATATCGAGCTTCGCGGCAATCACCGTTGCTCCAGTGAGATAAGCAGCCGTCGTGCCCGTTAAGTCGGTCTGACTCCATGCGCCGGCGAGTCCCGCTCCGCCCTTTGCGTTGCGATTGAGAGCCGCTCCGCCTGCTGCCGCGACTGCGGTCGTTGAGTTCGTTGCGTCGATCGTCACGACTCCGCCCGTCACCGTCAGCGTGCCGGCATCGTTGACGAACGCGAGCGTCTTATCGTTGAGCGTATTGAGCGACACTGAGCCGGTAATCGCGAGTCCGTACTTGCCTTGACCGCCGGCATCGTTACTTCCAGCACCGCGCGAGGAAGAACCGGATTGAGCCCCCGATGTCGAGCTCGAAGTGTCTTTGTCAGCCCCGCCAATGGCGCCGCCGTTCTGCTTCTTGTCCGAGATCAGCGCGGCCGCAATCGCGAAGCCGTAGAGGGCTCCGTCCGAGTCTGCATTAATTGTGACACTGCTGGCCGAGATGCTCGTGCCGTTCGTCCCGGCTGCGAGTCCGTCGGCTGCTCCGATGAAGGCCGCCGTATCGCGTTGAATATCAGTCAGCGCGACCGATGCACCGATGCCCGCTCCATTGCCGCTCATCAATGCGCCGACGACCGACAAATGAATGACATCGCTATTGGCATCGAGCGTCAGTGGCCCGCCCGTGATGATGACTCCCGAATCCAATTGCGCATGAGTGATGCTGTTCTGATCCAGAATCGAAACGCTGCCGGCGAGTCCGAACGAACCGGCATCAGCACCCGACTTCACGAAGCCCGCATGTCGAATGTCTTCGTCACTTGAAACCGTGAGACCGCCGCTCGTTCCCGTTCGAACCTGAGCACCATTCTCAATGCGTGCGAGCGTCGTGTTGTCATACAGCGTGACGAGCACCGCTCCGCCGATGCCGCCTTTGCTATCGCCGCCGCCGGCTCGCGGCGACTTCTTCCAGAACTTGACGCGATCAGTCAGCGTCGGCCCCGCTCCGGCACCGGTTCCGCCCGCAACGTCGATAATGACCATTGTCGTCGCCGCGTTGACGTCGACCGTTTGCGTCACCGTCTGAAACGCGACGTCTTGATTGATGAGCGCGTTCTCCGAGATGACAGCTTCGGTGTAATTCTTGAGATCCGTCACCGCGACCGAACCGGCGATTGAAACGTTGCCGTCTCCCTTCGCCTCGCTCTTCGCCATCGTGATGTTGAAGTTGTCGGCAATGTCAGAGCCGCTCTGCACGAGCCCGACGATCGCGCTCGTCGGGTCATCCTTAATCGTTGAGAGAGCGTCGAGCAGAGCAGACGGCACCGGCCATGCGACGGTCGCATGCACTTCGACGGCGTCTTTGGCGTTGATGTGCGCGAGCGGTTGCACGATCGCTCGTGCGTCGTTGTCGAAGAGGCCGACCGCCGCTGCTCCCGCAACGACGACTTTGCCTTTGCCCGGCAAGCGAGCCGCTTCGCCTTCCGCCGTTGTGTTGACGACTTGCTCAATCGACCCGTCGATCACGGCGTCTTGCTCAGACTTCAAATCGGCATTGGCACCGACGATCGCCTGCACGTCATGCTCGAACTTATTGATCGCGATCGCTGCCGTACCCGCGAACTTCGTCGACTTGCCTTCTTCCGACTCCGACGCCGGCAACGGCTCTTTGCCCTTTGCGAGCGAGTCGACCGACAACGCTGACTTCAGCTTGCCGAGCAGCAACTGTGAACCGTTCTTGTAGAGGTTCACTTTGTCTTTGAGCGTCTCGACGATGCCCGGATCGATGCCGGTCTTTGCCGTCGAGGTTGCTCGGTTGTTGGCATCGAGCGAAGCCGTCACTCCGATGCCGGTCACTTCTCCTTGAGACAACGTCTGCTGACTTCCCGGCGAGCCGATCGTCAGCGACTCCAAATCAATCGCCCCGGCAGCCGTTGCAGCATCCGCTGACGTGCAAAGTCGGAACGTGTTCGCGTCGATGACCGAAACGTAATAGGTGCCGCCGTTCGTGAGCCCGTCGATCGCCGGATCGGCGACGCTCAGCGTGCCTTGCGTCGTTCGCTTGCTCGGGTCGGTGCGATAGATGACGGCATCGCCAGTCGTAAGACCGTGATTGGCGACGGTGATGACGTTCTTGTCGGTATCGACCGCGCTAACCGGATTGAACGTCTTCTTCGGACGATCAAAAAGAAAAGCATGATCGGCGGCGAGCGGTGCGGTGACCGGCTGCGGAGTGAGATCAACGAGCAGATTCGTTTGAGCGTTTCGCAGTCGGAAGTTGTTCGTTGTCGGACTGTCGACGAGATAGATCTCGCCGCTCACTAAGCCCGCTATGGAATTTGAATCACCCCCCGCTTGATAGGTCACTCGCTGTCCCTGAGTGAAACCGTGATTGGGGATCTGCAAGCGGTTCGCGTCGACGTCGATCGTGCCGCCGGTCAATGGCGAGAACGTCTTCACATCCTCAAGCGTCAGCGAGTGCGTTGCCGTCGCATTGAGGTCCGACGGCCGCAGATCAATGTGATCCTGCTTCGCCAATTGGATCGTGTTGGCATCGACGACGAGCACGACGTACTCGTCGCCGCTCGTCAGCCCCTTGATCGCGAGCCCGCCGTTCGAGCTGTAGGTGACAACGTCGCCCGTCAAGAGGCCGTGATTCGGAATCGTGATCGTGTTGGCCGAGACATTGACCGTGCTGCCGACATTCGGATTGAACGTCAGCCGATCGTCGCGACCCTTTGCCGTGACAGTGCCGTCGACCGTCGCGTCGACCTTTGACGTATCGAAGCTGAGCGCGACCGTAATGCCGCCCGCTCCGGTCTCATCGAGTTCCGTCGCTGCTTCAGGAGCGTTCTCAACCGTGCCGTGCGCATCGATGCTGACGTTGCCCAATTGAGATGTAATTGTTGTGCCAACACCGACATTCGTATGCGCGTCGAGCTCGGTGCTCGCGATCGCAATGACGATGGCGAGCTTCTGCTCGGTTCCGCCGTCTTCAGTGTCGTTCTCGGGACCGCTCGCACTGGCGCTTGCCGACGAAGTCGCATCCGACGCGATCACGACATTGCCCGACGCAGTGATCTGAGACGTGCCGGTGATGCTCGTCTTCGCCGACGAATCCGCCGAGCCGTAGCCGAACCCGAAGCCGATCGAACCCAATTGGAACGTGATGGCGTCAACGGGACTTTCAGCAACCGCTTCTGAGTTGATCGTGACTTTGCCGCTGCTGACGAGCTTCGAATTCGCGAGCGAGACATCGGCACTCGCGCTGCGACTGACGATCGACACCGAGACCGGATTGAGGCTTTCGAAGTTGTCGAAGCCCGGAATCTTGTTGAGCAGATCGCCGAGCGGTTGAACGAGATTCTCAATGAAGGCCGGAATCGAGTTGTCATGAGCAACGTTCTTGGCCGTCGCTTGAATCGTGATGTCACCGGCTTGAATGGTCGCGTTGTTGAGCGTGACGCTCGCCGCGCGATCCGAGAACGCCAAACCAATCAGCGACGCCGTATCGGCTGCTTCCGTGAGTGCAGTAAACGTTACATAGCCCGCCGACTTCGTATCTGTCGGCAAGACGTGCGCGAGAATCTGCACTCCCGAGCCGATCTCGATCTCATTGCCCGCGAAGTTGACGTGCCCCGAATTACCCGTCGAAGCATCCGTCAGCGGATTCGTGCCCGCTGTCTGACGAGTGATGATCTTCGCTCCGGCACCGATCTGAATTTCTCCCGCGCCTTCAGCGGTCGAGATGAAATCAACATTACCCCCCGGCAGCGTGATCGTGTTGTTCGCAGCGAGGGCGATATCCGATCCCGCAGTCACATTGAGATGCAGCATGCCGCTGCCCCCGACGGGCGCGTTGAAGGTGACGGCTCCGCCCGCATTGATCGTCAGCGAGTCCGCGCCGCCCGTGCCATTGCCGAGCACCTTTGCGTTCGCCGTGAAGACGAGATGACCGGGATAAGTCAGCGACTCGTTGTCATCGACGACGTAGTTCGTATCGATCGTCAGTTGCGGCAACGTCGGGTCGTTCCCGAGCAAGTTGTCGTTGTGAATGTCGATCGTCGTCACGGCGAGTCCGGTGCTCGTGACAACCGGCAAGTGAATGTCGAGCGGGATCGTCGGCGCGAAGTTGAGCACATCGAGCAGTGCATGCTGCGACGTGATCTCCGCGAGCGAGAGCGTCTTGTCCGCGTCATTAAACGCGACATCGAGCAATCCACTGATCGACGCCGAGCCGTTCTGCACTGAGACGCCGCCGAGCGAACCCATCGTCAGCCCAACATTGATATTGGTCGCACCGAGCGTCACTCCGGTCTGAAACTTGTTGAGCGTGATGCTCAAGAAGTCCGCGCCGGACGCGTCGTTGCCCGCATCGAGATAACCGCCGACGTCGAGCGTGAGTTTGAAGTCGGCTTCGAGCTTCACGTTGCCGCCGAGCGTCACATTGCCCGTCAGTCCGAAGTTCGACTGGCCGAAGTCGATCGTCTTCGACGTCGCTCGATTGAGATTGAAATTGAATGCGAGTCCGAGCACGCCATTCACGAACGTGATGTCGAATTGCGACGGATCGAAGCCCGCTTGCTGCTCGACGCGTTGTTCGAGGACTTCGAGATCCGGCGCCGATGCGAGATTCTGCAACGTCGTCGCAAAGCTGTTGAAGACATTGAACTGCAAGCCTTGCAGCGGATCGTTGAGGATGTCGTTGATGCTCGTCTTCAGAACCGGGAGTTCCTTATCGAGCGCACTACTGATTTGATCGCGAATGTCGCCGACGAACTTTTGCAGTTCAGGCATCGCGCTGGCCGCGAGTTCCATCGGATTCACGATGCCGGACGACACCAACAACGCGACTTGCTGCCCCGTCGTGCGGAGCAAGTTCGTTGAGATGTCCGTATTCGGAATCGACGCAACGCTGCGACCCGTCAGCGCGCTGACGATCCGCTTTTGCGAATAAAGGTCATGCGTCAGATCGGTATGCGTAATCGGCTTCGTTGCGCCGGCATCGGCCTGCGTAATCTCGATCAACTGGAACTTCGCGTTGCCGAAGTACGGCGCGGCCGATGATGCGTATGTAACAGTTCCGTCACCTGAGGTGTCGCTGTAGGACGTCCAAACTTCGTCATCAGTCGGCAGCCGTCCGAGCACCGCCCCGAGTGGCACCTGCACGTTCTGCTTGCCAAGAGACAACTCGATCCCGGTATGAGTCGTCGCGTACTCCGGCGTTGACGCTTCTCGGCTGTAGACGATGAATGTGTTGCTGACCTTCGAACCGAATGACGTCTGAGCGCCGCTTGCATTGAGATCGAACAGCAGTGCGTTTCCGCCTTCCGCTGCTGTGAATTGGCGGAAGTCGTCGACCCCATCTTGCGTGTCGTCGAGAAACGCATCGGTGCTCAGCAGATCGCGCATCGTGCTGACGTAGCGGCGGATGAACTCCTTCGCGGGATCGGCGGCTCCGGAAATTGAAGCGAGCGTAATGCTGCTGCCATCGGGACCGGTGATCGTCGCGCCGCCGAGCACTGCGTTGTAGGCCTTCGTCATCACGACGCCCAAAGCACGCGACGCGGTCTTCAATCCGAAGTCATTGTTGAGCAGATCATAGAGTTGTCCGCTGCCCTGACTCGGCACGCCGACTTGAATGAGCGTGTTGATCTCGGGCAGCGTGTCGAGCGAGGCATCGCCCTGCACATAGCCCGCGCTCTGCAAAAAGCTGCGAGCAATCAAACCGCCGGTGCTGTGAGTAACAACGTCAACCTTACTCGGCAGCGTCCCCGTCAATGTGTTCCATGCGTTCGAAGCTTGCCCGAGATACCAAGCAAAATAACTGACGCCCGAGTTCCATGTTGGACTGGATTGCTGACTCGTCAGTGATGCTTCAGTGACATTGGTCAGCACGCCGTCATTGGTGCCATCGAACGTCGAAGTCGCTACCGGAACGCGCCAGTCCCACTTCACCGGGAACAGCGTCGAGTCCGTGCGATAGCCGATGTTGTCGAGCGTCGCGGCAATATCCGAGTACGCATTGGCGATTGGCTCCAGCGCGAGGTCACTCGGAGCACGCCCGCGATTGAGCAACCAGTTCTGAAACCCGGTCGGCGAAAGGTCTGCCGACTGAGTCCCGCCGAAGCCGGGGATGAAGAGCAGCGGTCGATCAACGTTCGTCTCAACGCTCGTCAGCGTCGGAGCCGTTGCCGATCCCGCGCGATTGACGATCGAGTCCGTGCCACTCGAACCGTCATAGCTCAGAACGCCCGTCGTGCCCTGCTTGACGATGAACTCATCGCTGCCGGCGCCTCCGTTGAGCGTCACGTTGAACCCGGTCGTGCCGAGCGTCACTCGGTCATCACCGTTATTCGTCGTGATCGAAATGCCGCCCGTCACGCTTGCGCGAGGCACAGTGATTGTGCTCGCATTCACCGTCGTGATGCCTGCACCGCCCGTCATCGAGTTACTCGAATCGACGATCGTGATGGTGCTCGCGTTACTCGTGATAACTAGCGCGTCATTGAGCCCCGACGGATCGTTGATGCTCAAGATCCCGCCAGTGAGAGACGCCGAAGCGAGCAACGTGCGTGCTTCGAGCATTTCAATCGTCCGCATGCGTCGGCGCATCGACCAGCGCCCGTACTCCCCCGACATCCGACGAGAAACCCGAACGCGTCTCGGAACCATGCGCAGCGCGCGCAACCAGTCAGACTGGACCATGAAGCACCTCTTGTGTCGCCAGAATCAATGCAGAGAAGGACCCATTCGCAGCGGTGTCAGCGCGGAAGCAGCTCAACTCGCTTCCGCAGCCCTCATTCACGAACTCAGCAGCCCGCCGAAGTCCTCGCACTCAACCAGCACTGATCAATCAGGGGGAGCGCGATAAGCAATCAACAAAGCCGAGATCTGCCCAATCCCGGCGGGGCGAACACTAACATCGCCCATCAAAGATGCACCCAATTTCGCGAAGATTCGAACAAACCGGCAACACAAAACTGGCAGGACTTCCCCGGCAGACACGTGACTCCGAGGGGACCGACTGGAAGATCTCCTACTCATCGTCGGCAACAGCGCCCCAAAGACTCGGCGCCTGCGCCCCAATCGTCGCATGAACGCTCACGTCCGTGCTTCCGGTCGGTTGCAAGTCCATACGAGTCGCGCACGGACGTAGGCGTCCATGCGACCCATTCTCAGGCAATCCCTAAGTTGGATCGCGCAACCTTGCGTGTCTGCACTCGCGGCGCCCGACTGGCGTGAGAGTTTCGTCGGAGGCAATTGCTTGCTTGCCGTTATTGCCCGGAAGTTTCTGTCGATTCGATCGGCGACGACTACTTGAGACATCCGATAGCTGACTCACCCTCAACGGATTGAGTGAAATGCCTATTGGCCCAATCAAGGTGGATGATGAGCCTGCGACAATGCCTCACGATCGGTGTCAGCGGCATCGCGGCGGCAATTGCTTCATTGCTGATCGCACAGGACCGCTTGCCGACACCGCAGTGGCTCGACGTCTCGATGATCTCCGAGACCGACGATCCTGCGCCAAGTTCCGCTGAGGTCGACAAAGACGAATCCGCGCCAGCGAAGGCTGATGAGCTACTGGATCTCGATCTCGAATCATTGGGCAATGTGAAGGTTCAAAAGTCCGCGCCGCACTCAGCAGGGCAAGGCGCGTCGACCGTGCTTGATCAAGCGAGCGATGACTTCAGTTCGTCGAACACAACCGGCGAGTTGCTCGATAAAGCCGCGAGCGTCAACACGCGTCGCACATCGGCGTTGAACCTCGATGCCTCCGTTCGCGGCTACAACGCGCGGCAGATCGGCGCGACCGCCAATGGCATGAATCAACTGAAGTCGCGCGTTGATATCGACTCGCTCTTCAGTCAGGTCGATCCCGGAATCGTCGATTGGATATCGGTCGTTGATGGCCCGTACTCGTCGCTCTACGGCCCCGGCTTCGCCTTCATCAATGCCGAGCTGTTTCAAGCTCCGCGCAACTCGACCGGAGGCTCGCTCGTCACGACTTATGGCTCGAATGGCGAGCAGTTCTACGCGCGCAAAAACGGATGGGTCAGCAACGCGACGACGGGTGCTTACATCAGTTACGGCATCCGCACCGGCAACGACTACACGACCGGCGGCAACGACAGCTTCGATGTCCCGTCGAGCTACAAGAAGTGGGATCTCTTCACCGCGCTGAGTCATGACCTCACCGACAACACTCGGATCGACTTCAACTACCTGCGGACCGAGATCAACGACCTCGAACTGCCGGGCATCGCTTACGACCTCAACAACTCACACAACGACCAATTCAATCTGAAGTACGTCTTGCATGAAGGCCGCGATGCTCCCGAACGAGCGGTGCTGCAGTTTTGGTGGTCGGACACCGGCTATCACGGAGACTCGTTGCGGCAGGCAAAGCAGAACAGCTTCTACCGCGACTTCATGGTGCTCTCGACGACCAATCCCGCTGATCCGAGTTCCGCTCAGACAGCGACCTTCGGCAAAGGCCAGTCGACGAATCTCGGAACGCGCTTCTACGGCACGTTCGGCGAAACAGATGACGTCCTACTAACGCTCGGCATCGACTGGCGACGCACGCAACTGGTCTACGACGAGCACAACTTTGAGGCAGACGGCGATCTTGCCTTCGGCGGAAACATCTATGGCATCCCCAAAAGTTGGCAGGATGACTTCGGACTCTTCACGCATCTGTCTCAGCAATGGTCGGCACAAACGGCATCAACGCTCGGCGGACGCATCGACTTCGTCAGCTCGCAAGTCGATCGCAGCTCGGAAGTGATCACAGGCGCGAATGCGGGGAGCAACGCTTCGATCACGAATTATCGCCCCGGTCTCGGCTCTCCCGACCACTTTCTCGGCATGCTCTATTCGTCAACGACGCATGATCTGAGCGATGCCATAAAAATTACAGGAGGCGTCGCGTTTGCGATGCGTGCGCCGACACCGGCAGAGCTTTATCAAGACGAGCCTTACGAGCCGGCTTATCGCGTCGGCAACAGCTACACCGACGGGCTTTCGAACTTGAACCCCGAGCAGAACTTTCAATTCGATCTCGGTTTCTCAGCGGATGAAGGCCCGGTGAAGTTCGGCGGACGCGGTTTCTATTCGCACATCCGCGATTACATCATGGCCGTTCCATCGGGAACTTTTCCCGGCGTCAACCCGCTGTTCGCGACGAACTTTCTCGGTCGAGACTTCTCAGCCTTTGATCCGTCGCAACGCGATGACCTCGTTTCCGGCGGCGTCAACGCAGACACGACCTCAGTCGAGTACCAGTACGCGAATCTTGATCGCGTCGACATCTTTGGCGCGGACACGTTTCTCGAAGTGCAGCCCGAACGATGGATCTCGCTGCGAGGAGCTTTGTCCTATGTGCATGCCATCAATCACGACCCGCTGACTTTCGTCCCGGACTCGACAACGTTCGATAGTCGTAACGGCAACTTCATTCATCTCGGCGGATCAGAACCGCTGCCGGGCATCTATCCGCTGAATGCAACGTTGACCGCGCGCATCTTTCAGCCGGATGACGATCTCTGGAGTCTCGCGCTCGTGACCCGATTGGTCGCCGATCAAAACCGAGTTGCGCGTTCGGTGTCCGAACGACCGACCGACGGTTTCGCAATCTTCTCGCTACGAGGTCACGTGCGACCTGCTGAGCGCTGGAAGCTGACTTTCGGCATCGAAAACTTCACCGACACGAAGTACCGACAGCACGGCTCATTGGCCATCACCGGTCCCGACGGTCGCCCCACTTTCTTGCCCGAGCCGGGCATCAGTTACGTCATCGGTTCCGAGTTCAGCTTCTAACGCAGCATGGGATTCCATCCCGTGCAGAAGCGGCAAAATCGTGTCTTTGCGCTAAATGTCAGTCGTCAGAGAAGAGCCCCGCAACTTTACAAAAGGAGAATCCCATCACGCACCGACCGCGCTGCAACCGCAATCCATAGTCGCCTTTCGCTCCGAGGCTGTGATCTTTTCGCCCCCGGCCTTGTGCCGGG
>CAZNMS010000015.1:0-41737 GCA_964573505.1 uncultured Planctomycetaceae bacterium
ACAAGTCCGTCGTACAGAAGATCGCCGGTAACTTCTCATCTGCCGCTCGCCTAAGTCCCGATTGGCGTCGCGTAGGTCGGACACCGACTTCCGATAGCGACGCCGAACGGACGTAGGCGTCCATGCTACGAATTCGAGAAACGCCTCTCGTCGGTTGCTCTGCCACTGCGTTTGAGTCAGAGATGCCGCCCACTCAACATCTCACTTCGCGTCGCCCACTCAACATCTCACTTCGCGTCGCCCCTCTATGCGATACGAGAGGCGATCAGCGACTTCACAGCATCAGCACTCAGGAGCAAGAAAATGAATCTGCAAGCGGCCCTTAAGTACAACTGCGGCATGTCGGATATGGTTTGGAAGAGCTACGTGCAGGATCTCAACGACGAAGACTTGATGGTTCGCCCGGTGCCCGGAGCCAATCACATCAAGTGGCAGATCGGGCATCTGATTGTCTCAGAGGCACGCTTCAATTCACTCGCTTCGCCGAAGCTCGCCGTTGCTCTGCCGAGTGGCTTTGAAGAGCGCTACAGCGCGAAGTCATGCGGCAGCGATGACCCGGCGGACTTTGATTCGAAAGCAACGCTGCTCGCACTGGCCGATGAACAACGCGCCGTCACGATGGCCATCATCGATCATCTCGACGAAGTCGATCTCGATGCGCGAACTCCCGAGCACATGCAGGCTTACTGTCCGACGGTCGGAGATGCCTTAGTGCTTATTGGCAGTCACTGGCTCATGCATGCCGGTCAGTGGGCAATCACGCGTCGCAAGCTCGGTCGTCCGCCATTGTTCTAAGAAGTGCAGCGGCTGCCTTTGGTACGACGGACTTGTAGTCCGTCGATGCCGAGACCCGACGGACTGCAAGTCCGTCGTACAAGATGAAGATCTCAGCGGCAGGTTCGTGCTTCGCTCGATGACGCGGCAGTAACGGCTTCAATCGACGCGGCGTTCGTCGGCGCAGGCATGCTCGGCATGCTGAATTTGCTCGTTCATGCGACCGATCGCATCGAGTCCGAGTTTCGCCGTCATCGCGAGAGGTGCGAGGCAATGCTCTTCAAAGTGGCGACTGTTTTCGTCGTTCCACTTCTCGTTCGCGTGCCCCCATGCGATCTGCAAGTCCTTAATCGCCGAATGAATTTTGCCCGCCGGACTTGAGAGATCGACGATCGACATGATGGCCACTCCGATTCAATTCTCAGTCGCGGAGCGACTGAGCTACGTAGGCGAGGCGCTCAGCGACTCGCTTCCTTCGAGATTCAAGACCGGAAGATGCACGACGCCGCTCAGTGACCGCGACCGTTCGCGCGAAGAATGCGGCCCGAGGCAAAACTACTTCGGCAGCACGCCGCGTGTGAGCTCGTCTTCCCATTCGTCGAGCAGCGGCCAGTCGACGGCGCACGTCCCGAAGTCGGCCATATGTTGATAGCGGTCGAGCCGCGCGATCGCTTCGTCAAGCTGCTTCAAGTTCTTGCGGAAGGCCGGACCGTGACTGGGTAATAACCATTCCACTTCGCTGTTGCGGATCCGCTGCAAGGACTTGATGAAGTCCGGAATGTCGGAGCCGTGATGCGCGTCGATGTTGCCGACGCAGCCGTCGCGATAGATGTTGTCCGCACTGAAGAGCAGCTTCTCGCACCGGAACGACAACTGACCGTGAGTGTGTCCGGGAGTGTGCCATACCTCGAACTTCTTCGAGCCGAGCGTCAGTACGTCGCCTTCGTTGATCGCTCGATCGAACTGGACCGGCGGCATGTCGATTGAGATTCCCTGAGCCGAGATCTCGGCAAAGGTCACGATTCGATCGCCCGTGCGTAGCAGTTCAATCGCCTCAGGATGCGCGACGGCTTCCGCTTGAGGCAGCAGCGTTCTCAAGCGTTTGAAACCCTGACTGTGATCAACGTCGGCATGAGTCGCGACGATGTATTTGCAGTTCGACAACGAGAAATCGAGCTTGCGAATGAGGCTGATGAGTTCCTCAACGGTGTCGTCATAGCCGATGTCGATCAGCATCCAGTCCGATCCGTCGAAGACGAGATAAACGCAGCAACCCAGTCGTTTGCGGGCTTGAAAGTTGAGTTCGATGACACCGGGAAAGATCTCTGCGCGAGCGAGCATGTCGGAGCTTTTGGGGAAGAAAGTGTCGGAGCGGAATCTTGAATAATGGGATCTGAAATCGAATCAAAAGGCAGGACAGAAAGTCCTAAAGCAGGCTTCGCCCGCACCCCAGAGAATGTACGACGGACTTGTAGTCCGTCGATCTGCGGCGGCGACGGACTGCAAGTCCGTCGTACTAAGGATGTGCGCAATGCACGCTAAAGTTATGCAGGAAGAAACTAAGAGGACTGATAGGACGAATGACTTTTGCCGTACCAATCCTATTGGTCCCATTCGTCCTATGAAGGTCGACGGTTCAGCGACTCTCACTTCGCCGTCCTCAAGTAGTACGGCTTGCCGATCGGCTTGACCTTGCGACGAAAGACTTTGTCGCCGCAAGTGGCGTAGAGGTAATCAAACTTCTCGCCGCCGAAGACGACGTTTGAGACGGGCTTATTCCATTCGGGCTTCAGGATCGTGCCGCCCAATCGACCCGTCGGATCGAACATCTGAATGCCCGCCGCCGTCGTCACGTAGAGGCGATAGTCGTCGTCCATTGTCATTCCGTCCGAACCGGGACGCTCGCGCCCCGGCGGAACTTGCAGAGGGCGGTAGTACGGAGCGCCGTGCGAGAGGCTGCCGTCGGGTTCGATGCGATAGGTCCATAAGTGCGGCGCGTCGCTGTCAGTGACGACGAGCGTCTCTTGCTTCGGCCATGCGATGACGCCATTCGGTCGAAAGCCTTCGGCAACGACTTTCTTCTCGCCCTTTGCGTTGATCAGCCAAACGCGCTTGCCGGGCGGGTCAGTGACGTAGATCGAGCCATTCGTCAGCACGATGAGATCGTTCGATTCGATGTCTTCAGCGATCGCGTCAAAGGTGCCATCCAATTTATAGGCGACGATCTTCTTCTCGCCGTTGCGGCAGCCGTAGAGTCGCCCATCAGCACCGAACATCAGCCCGTTTGTCTTCGCGGAGTTCTCGACGAAGACCGTCACTTTGCCGTCGGTCCCGATGCGATGAATGCGGTCGTTCGGAATGTCCGTAAAGAAGACATTGCCTTGAGCATCGACCGCCGGGCCTTCGGTGAATTTATAGCCCTCACCGAGCTGCTCCCACTTCTGCCCGTCGATGAGCACTTGCGAGAGCGGCATGTCTTGAGCGACGCCGACCGACGTCACTGCGAGAAGCAAGCAAGCAATCAGAATACGGTGCATCAATTCGTTCTCCGTCGAGCAGCCATTGGCCGCGACCTTTATTGGAAGTGCTGCGAGTTCTCACAGCACGAGCAGTAGCGCTGCGGCGGTTGATCTCTTATCCGGTACGACGGACTTGAAGTCCGTCGCTTCGAATGTGCGGCGACGGACTTCAAGTCCGTCGTACAAGAGTGCGAGTGCGGCGTGCCGAACCTGCGAAGTCAGAGTCTCAACGCGCGGCGAGATATAGCGGACTCGCTACGCACATCGAAGCAGCAGGGGTTGATATGCGACTCATTCGCTGCTGCAACCGGCATAATCGGGGCAATGCGACGGATTGGAGCGTGCTGTCAGTCGGCGCAACTCACCGCGACCGCTTGCTCGCGGCAGCCGTGCTATGTTTGCGCCGTCTTCCTAGGTTGCCGCATTGCGGACTCGCCAGGATAGTTGCCGCTCGAAGCGGGCGCGACTGCTCCCGCCTAGTGAGGGCCAAAATGGACGACACGGACGAACTGGGCGAGAGGGATTTCAAGACGAGCGACCGACTGCGCAGATGCAGTTCGCGTCTCACTCTTACCGACTCACCGGAACGATCATGGCCGAACGCCTTCAGGGAATCTTCACGCCGAATTTGGTGCCTCTCGACGCTCGCGGGGAAATCAACGAACCCGAATTTCGCCGCTACATCGATTGGCTGATCGAACGCGGAGTTCACGGCCTCTACCCCAATGGTTCGACGGGTGAGTTCACGCGATTCACCGTCGAAGAGCGTCGCCGCATTATCGAGATCGTCTGCGACCAAACGCGCGGTCGAGTGCCGATTCTGGCGGGTGCTGCTGAGGCCAATGTCAAAGAGACGATTCGAGCCTGCGAGTACTACTACGAGCTCGGTGCGCGGGCTGTAGCGATTGTTGCACCTTTCTATTACAAGCTGAGCCCGAAGTCGGTTTATGCGTACTTCAAGGAGATCGGCGACAACACTCCGATCGACGTCACGCTCTACAACATTCCGTTGTTCGCGAGCCCGATTGATGTGCCGACCGTGCAACGCCTGTCTGAGGAATGCCCGAAGATCGTTGCGATCAAAGATTCGTCGGGCGACATCCCGCACATGATTCGCATGATTCAAGCCGTGCGTCCGAACCGTCCTGAGTTCGCGTTCCTCACCGGATGGGACGCCGCGTTGATGCCGATGTTGCTTGTCGGTTGCGACGGCGGAACGAACGCGAGTTCGGGCGTTGTTCCCGAGATCACTCGGCGGCTTTATGACCTCACGATGGCGCTCAAGATCGATGAAGCGCGCGCGGTGCAATACGACCTCGTAACGTTGTTCGACTCGATGCTCTTCACAGCCGAGTTCCCCAATGGCTTCCGCGCGGCGGTTGATTTGCGCGGCTTCAATATGGGGCAAGGCCGTCAGCCTCAGTCGGACGAGCAGAAGGCAGACCTTGAAAAGCTGAGCCGTCAGATACAGTGCCTGCTGTCGACGCACGGCTTCACCGATCAACCGGTCGGCGGTTGCCCGGTCAAAGCGGCGTCGGGTTCAGTCAATGAAAATGAGGTCGCGACAATCGTCTCGACGGTGCTTGCGGAGCTGAAGCAACGCGGGATCGTTTGAGCTGCTGCTCAACCCGTTTAACCGCGACCCTCTGGGGAGCGCGTTTGCCGGAACCGACTCGACTGGGACGCGACGTGTTTCCCCGAAGGTCGCGGTTAAACGTCACAGTTTCGCGGCCTCGCATTGAAGAAGGATCTTTCATGTCCGAGGCGACTTCATCGTCCGCATTGGTGCTCTTTTCCGGCGGGCAGGATTCAACGACGTGCCTCTATTGGGCGAAGCAACGCTTTGAGCGCGTTGAAACGATCGGCTTTGACTACGGTCAAAAGCATCGCATCGAGCTTGAGCAGGCGCAGCGCATCGCCGATCTCGCGCAGGTGCGGTTCACGGTCTTCGATATTCGCGGCACGCTTTCGGGGTCAGCACTGACCGAGCACGACAAAGATGTTGCTGCTCCTCACGACAAGAACGCCGCGCTGCCGGCGTCGTTCGTGCCGGCTCGGAATGCACTTTTTCTGACACTCGCTGCCGGGCACGCATTCAATCTCGGCATTCGAGATCTCGTCGGGGGCATGTGTCAGACGGATTACAGTGGCTACCCGGACTGCCGCCGAGTGTTCGTCGACGCGATGCAAACCGCGATGTCGCTTGCCACTGCAGTTGATCTGCGAATTCACACTCCGCTCATGTATCTGACGAAGGCCGAAACATGGCGACTGGCGAAAGAACTCGATGCGTTTGAGATCGTCCGCGACCTCACGCATACGGACTACAACGGCGACCATTCAACCTACAACGAATGGGGCTACGGCAAGCTCGATAACCCTGCTTCGGAACTGCGAGCGAAGGGCTACTTCGAAGCGAAAGCCAATGGATGGATTTGAGGACCGAGCGAGAGAGCCAACATGATTCCGCCGTTCAACGAGCACGCAAAAAGTAAGGTGCTGCTATGACTCGCGATTTGGATATCCGGCTTGCCGTCTCGCGTCAGAAGTTGGAGATGATGAAGAACGCGTATGCTCGATCCGAGCAGAATCAATCCGGCTCGGCGTTTGTGCGGCAACTTGAGATGCAATCGCTGAGGAGAGTCATCCTCAAGCTCACCGAAGAGATCATTCGATGCGAGATCGCGCGGGCTGAGGCCAATAACGAGCCGTATGTGTCGAGCGGATTAATTGCGGCGTCTCAGCGGCGTTGACACTTCAAACGCGAGACAACGAGCATGCGGTCCGCAGATGGGGCGGAGCGAGAAACCTTTGAAAGGAGTCATCATGAGCGTCTTCCGTTTGGAGATTTTGGAAGGAACGATCGGACTGCTGACGTTCGATACGCCGGACAAGAAGATCAACACGCTCGGACGAGTCGTGCTGCAGGAACTGGAGCAACTCGTCGCTCAACTTGAGCAACGCTCGGACCTCAATGGTCTGCTCTTCCGCAGCGGCAAGCCGGGACAGTTCATCGCCGGTGCTGACCTCAATGAGTTAGCGGCACTCGCGACCGCGACGCGCGAGCAAGTGCTCGAAGCCGTCAGTGCCGGACATGCTCTCTTCAAACGCATCAGCGAGCTGCCCTTTCCGACGGTCGCACTCGTTGATGGCGCCTGCATGGGCGGCGGGACTGAGCTGATCCTTTCGATGGATGAGCGGATCGTTTCAAACTCCCCTGCAACAAAAATTGCACTCCCCGAAGTGAATGTCGGATTAATTCCCGGATGGGGCGGGACGCAGCGGCTGCCGCGTCTGATCGGCATTCATCACGCGCTGACAATGATCACGAGTGGCGAGCCACTTTCCGCGAAAGACGCTGAAGCAAAGAGCTTCGCGTTCGATGCTGTCCCGGCAGACAAGCTCGTTGATGAAGGCCGCCGCTTGATTGGCATCGTGCGCGAGCGAGAGCAGTGGAAAGCGAACCGCGTGCGTCGGTCGCAACCGCTCGGACTCAGCAGCGACCAATTGGCCTTTGCGTTCGCGTGTGCCGAAGGCGCCGTGATGGGCAAGACGAAAGGGCAATACCCCGCTCCGATGGCGGCACTCAAAGCGATGAAACTCGGAGTGAATCGCACGCTCGAAGATGGCCTGCAAGTCGAACGCGAGACGTCGCTCGAAGTGGTCGGTTCGACGATCTCGGCGAACCTCATCGGAGTGTTCTTCATGAATACGAAGGTCGGTCGCGATCCCGGTCTCGGTCGTTCGACGGCGAAAGGACGAGCGGTGCAACGGATTGGTGTGCTCGGTAGCGGCTTGATGGGAGCGGGCATTGCGACGGCTCATGCGCGGCGCGGCATCCCGGCGATGATGGTCGATGTCTCGAACGAGCGATTGGCCGAAGGACTCGGGCGTGCGCGAAAGGTCGTTGAGGGCCGTATCGAGATCGGACGCGCGACTCCGAAGGATGTCGCCGACATGCTGAGCTGCCTCAATACGTCGACGACGAAGCAAGTCTTTGCGGATTGCGATGTCGTCGTTGAAGCGGTCACTGAGAACGAGCAACTCAAGACGCAGGCCTATCGCGAACTGGCCGCAGTGATGCGCGACGATGCAATCCTCGCGAGCAATACATCAACGATCTCGATCACCCGGATGGCCGAGAGTGCTCCTCATCCCGAGCGCTTTGTCGGCATGCACTTCTTCTATCCGGTCGACCGCATGCAATTGGTCGAAGTCATTCGCGGGACGAAGACCGACGACGAGACCGTTGTGACGATCGTTGATCTCGCAAAGAAGATCGGAAAGACGCCGATCGTCATGAAGGACTGCCCCGGCTTCCTCGTGAACCGCGTGCTGCTGCCTTACATGAATGAAGCGACGCTCTTGCTGTGTGAGGGCGCGACGATGGACGAAGTCGATGCGGCCGCAACGTCGTTCGGCATGCCAATGGGCCCAATCGCGCTGCACGATCTTGTCGGTCTCGATACCGCGCTCTATGCCGGGCAAGTCGTTGCAACGGCCTTTGCCGACCGAGCCGACATGTGCCAGATCCTCAAAGACCTCGTTGAGGCAAAGCGACTGGGACAGAAGTCTGGCGCGGGCTTCCGATCCTTCAGCGGCAAGAAAGGCAAGCCGGTGTCTGATCCGGCGTTCGAACCGTTCCTCGCGAAGTACCGCACCGGCAACCAAAAGAAGTTTTCGCGCGACGAGATCATCGACCGGCTCTTCTTGCCGATGCTGCTTGAAGCAACGCGCTGTCTCGAAGAAGAGATCGTGGCAGAGCCGGCACATGTTGATCTCGGCTTGCTTCTCGGCATCGGCTTCCCGGCTCATCGCGGCGGCATCTTGCATTGGGCCGATACGCTCGGAGCGAGCAATGTCTTGAAGAAGCTCGAGGCATATCAGTCGCTCGGCAAACGCTTCGAAGCGACGGATTCGATGCGCACGCTCGGTAGCAATTCCGGGCGATTCTTCGACGTCAGCAAGGCGGCATAGACGGGGTCGTCATTGCAACGAAGCAGCAACTGCGAGGCGTGCTCGGCATTGAGTCGGGATGTAACAACTACTCCCACAAGCGAGCACGCTCTTCGGGTTTCGGCATGCGGCACGTCTCTTTCTGTCCGAAGAGCCGATAGCGATTGGCGGCGACGATGACATAGCCGAGATCCCTTAGCGGCTTCGGGATCAGCCATAACAAGATACCGAGCAGCTGCCATACGCCGCCCATTTCCCATAAGAGTCGCGCGACGGCACTCGACTTCTTGAAGATCGCCCCGTTGCGTTGCAGGACGACAGAGTCGAGTCGCTCACGATCAATGGCATTGAGTCGCTCGGACGCAGTTGTGCCCTGCAAGGGAGCAAATCGCAGACTGCCGCGACGATCATGCTTCAGCACGAAGTCGACCGTGCGATTGCAGAGGCCGCAGACTCCGTCAAAGAACAAGACGGGGCAGCCAACATCGGAAGCGGGGATTGCAGTCATTCTCTCATACGTCCTTGCGGATCAATTCGTCTCGTTGCCGACGCGGCACGAACAACGCTCCGCAACTTGATGACCGCAACGAACGGCGTTGCTTAACTCAGACCGCTACTTCGTTCTGGTGCGTCTCGCGAGGTGAACTGCGTGCCGTAGAAACGAAGAAAGCCGCAGTCCCCGAAAGAACTGCGGCTCTATAAATCAAATCTCTCGCGCAAAGCGACGGGAGAGTCGCTTGAAGAAAGGTGGGATGAGGTAGTGCTAGGCACTCACCTTTGGCCATCCAAACCGATCAAAATAATTTTGAAGCCTCCGCCGGTTTTGATTGGAGAGATTTGACTATCAAGGATCATCAGCCCGTCACTTTCGTGATCGAACCGAGGTGCCCTAAGTGATCGGCCAATCGGCCGGGGCTCTGTGCCGAATTTCTCACGATCGCGTGAAGAATCCCCACAAAACTCAGCCGTTTTGGCTCGTCCCCGAAGGCGGGCGAGTTCTCACGCAAGCCCCGATGAGGGTCAAGGTCCGCTTTCAGTGTTTTCGAAAAACACGCGAGGTTCTTCGCATCATCAATCGCTCTGACAGTCGCTTGATCGCTCACCGGTTTGAGTTCAATCGGACTGCGTCGTCGCGTCTGAAGACAGAACGGCAAACGGTCGCGACGCAGAGATGTAACGATTGCTACTTCACCCAGCCGTTTTGTTGGAACCAAAAGTGCAAGTCTTTGCCCCATGGATGCACGTCGGTCGCAGGCACTCCGTTTCGGCCTTCGCTCAGGCCGATGCCGTGCGCTCCCTTTTGGAAGACATGAAAGTCGTACGCGACCCCCGCCTTCTGCATCGCTCCGATGAATCGCAGCGAGTTCTCAACAGGAACGGCTTTGTCTTCGCCCGTGCTCCAAACAAAGCAGGGCGGTGTGTCTTTTGTTACCTGCTTCTCATTCGACAGCAGTTCGACCAATGCCGGATCCGGAGTCGCCCCGAGCAAGTTGCGTTTTGACCCGCTGTGAGTGACTCCGTCTTCCATACTGATGACGGCATAGCACAAGACTCCGAAGTCAGGCCGCGAACTCACGCGATCGACCGCGTCTTGAGCATCCGCTTTTCCGGCATCGAAATGCGTCACAGCGGTCGACGCGAGATGTCCGCCGGCGCTGCTGCCCATCACTCCGATCAGCTTCGGATCGAGCTGCCATTCGGCGGCTCGTGACCGCACGGTGCGGATCGCGCGAGAGACGTCCTGCAACATGATCGGGTGCCGATAGCCCTTTGAGCCGAGTCGATACTTCAGCACGAAGCACGCAATGCCGTTGTCCGCGAGGTACTTCGCATAGCCTGCGCCCTCATGTCCCGCGAGCCCGCCGTAACCGCCGCCGGGACAAATCACGAGACCCATGCGGCTGATCTTCTCGCCCTTCGCGGGGAAGACGGTCAGTGTCGGCACGTCGTGATCGGCTTGCCCGAGTGCTCCCGGTGCATCGCCGCTCCAAAGTCGAATCACCGCTTGCTGTTCTTGCGCGTGAGCGGCTTGAGCAACGAGCAAGAGCGCGAGGGCCAATATCCAAACGCGCCAAAATCGAGTGGCCGTTCTCATGCAGTAAGTCCTTCAGAAAAGAGAGAGGGCAAATGGAAATGGGACGCATAAGGCCGACGCAGCGAATGACGACAGCAGTTGCTGCATTCGTCGCATCGGTCCAATGCGTCCCATTTATGGAGCGACTGAACTCGTAGCGCAAGGCGTTCGTCGTCCCGCCTTCAGGCGGCCCGACTACCAAACTTGAATCTCAAGTTCGAGCTGCACGCCGAACTGCTCGTTGATCTTCGAACGAGCGAGATCAATCAAACGCATGACGTCTGCGGAAGTCGCTCCCGCATGAGTCACGATGAAGTTTGCGTGACGATCGCTGATCTCGGCTCCGCCAATGCGCGTGCCTTTGAGTCCGGCTTGATCAATCAACGCACCGGCACTCATGCCGCGCGGATTCTTGAAGACGCAACCGGCGGACTGTGAAGCCAATGGCTGAGTCGCCTTCTTCATGATCCACAATTTGCGCATCCGCTTTGTGATCTCTTCCGGCGAGTCGGCATACAGCTTGAACTCGGCTTCGAGGATCAGCAGTTCGTTGATGCTGCTCGTGCGATAGGCAAAAGCGAGCTCGTCTTCGCGCCGTTGACAACGCTCGCCCTTCGACGTCAGCACTGTAACGCTTGATACACTCTGCCCGATGTCGCCGCTACGTCCGCCCGAGTTGCCTCGCAGCGCGCCGCCGACGGAACCGGGAATGCCGACGAGCGTTTCGAGTCCCGCTAGTCCCGCCTTCACCGTCTCATTGATGAGGTGCGACAACAACACTCCGGCACCGGCTTTGACCTGCGTGCCCTCGATGCTGATTTGCGAGAAGGCCGGCGCTGTCAGTTGCAGCACCGCTCCACTGACCCCTTCGTCGCGCACAAGAATGTTCGAACCGCCGCCGAGCACATGCACGGGCAGCGCATTCTCATGACAGAAGGCGACGACAGCTTGCGCTTCGTCGAAATTCTGCGGCTTAACGATGAATTGAGCGAGGCCGCCGACCTTCATCCATGTGAGTGGGGCCAAAGGCTGATCAGCCTGCGTAATCTCAGGAAACGCTGCGAGTAAGCTCATAAACAATCCGATTGATGTCGCCGGCGCCCATTACCAACAGCACGTCTTCAGGGCGGGCGGCATGCTCCAGTGTGGCCAAAAGGTGGTCAAGCGAGGTCATTTGACGAATCAGAACTCCCGTCGCTGAGGCTCGTTCCGCCAATGTTTGCTGAGCGGCACGAGCCGTTTCGGCGGACTCGCGAGCCGCATAGATCGGAGCAAGCAGTACTTCATCGGCGCCGGCAAAGCACGTCGCAAACTCATCAAGCAAGCCGAGAGTGCGCGAGACCTGATGCGGCTGAAAGACACAAACGAGTCGGCGCGATCCGAAGTATTGCCGCGCCGCTTTAATCGTCGCGCTGACCGCCGTCGGGTGATGTGCGTAGTCATCGATGACCGTCGCACCGCGCCAGTCGCCGATGATCTCGAAACGTCGTCGTACTCCGTTGAAGTGGCTGAGTGCCGCGCAGATGGAATCGGCATTCGCTCCCGCCGCATCTGCGAGCGCCGTTGCCGCGAGCGCATTGAGAACGTTGTGCTCGCCGGGCACGTGCAGCTCGACCGCTCCGAAGAACTCGCCGCGATGCACGATGCGAAATTGAGTGCGCGGGCCGTCGGCAATGATGTCGGTCGCGAGCCACTCGGTATCGACGCTTGCTCGTTGATCTCTCTTCATTGCAAACCGCTCGATGCGCGCGGCGGTCTGCTGAGCGATCTCATCAAAGATCTCTGCTTGCGTCTGACTGAGTCGACTGAGATGCGCGCGATACTCCGGCAGCACGAGTAGCCCATGACCGGGAATCAGCGCCGCAAAGGCTGCATAGGCTTCGCTTGCTGCTTGCAGATTCGGGAAGCAATCGAAGTGATCGGCTTCAATGTTGAGGATCGCAGCTGACTGCGGAGTGAAGTCGAGGAAGTGCCGTCGGTACTCACAGCTTTCGACGACGAGATGCCGTCCCGAGTCGGCCCATCCGCTGCGGCGGTAGTTGACCAATTCGCCGCCGACGGCTGCTGAGGGCTTCAATCCCGACTCGCGAAGGACAAACGCAGTCATCGCACTCGTCGTCGTCTTGCCGTGAGTGCCTGCAATACAAATTCCACTTCGCTCCTGCATCAGTTGCGCGAGCATCTCCGTATAAGACAACTCGGGCACGCCGCGCTCGCGTGCTGCTTGTCGTTCCGGGTTCTCGAAGCGCACCGCCGGGCTATGAATCAGCAGATCAAGATCGTACGGCACGTTGCTCGACTGATGCCCGACCGCGACGTCAAACGGACTCGCCGTTTCAAAGTCCGCTTGCTGCGATTGATCGGAACCGGAGAGTTCCCAATCTCGATCAGCAAGCAGCTCGCCGAGAGCTTTCATACCCGCGCCGCGCGCTCCGACGAGATGCGCAGCGAGTGGCACTCCGGCTTCCGTTTGCCGCCGGAGCAACTCCGATATCACCGTCTGACCGAGCACTTCCAAAACGCGTTCCTTCGCAAGCAAGGTTTGTCGGCACGGGATCAAGCACGACGAGCAATGACGCTCTTCAACGAGACCGTAGTTCGATCATTCGAGTTAGGTGAAGGCGTCTCGTAAGCATGCAGACGCAGCAAACTCTTCTTCACGGTTGCGCGCGTTCTCGCCATGCTGAGAATGCTCGCTGTTGGGGCTGCTGATCGTTCTCGTTGTTGCAAAGTGGAATAAGCAATGCGTTTCCTCGTGCTGTGCTGCGGGCTCTTGCTGAGTGGTGCGTTGCTGCCCCCTGCGATCGCGGCGCCGCCGAATGGTGCGACGCAAGCCGGACGCATCGTCACTCAACGAGCAGATCTCTATGCCCGCTTCTTCAAGCGGCTCGACGACCTCATTGAGTGGGCCGAGAAGAAGGAGTTGCCGGATGCGGTCGCAGAATTGAAGCGCTGGCAGACGCCGGTCGACGGACACCAGCTTCTGCAGCGACGCTTGCCGCGACTCAAACATCCGGATGTCCCGCGCGATATCCCGCAGGTCGAACGTGATTGGCAGATTGCCTTGAAGGTTGCGCGAGAAGCTCATGCGAAAGAGCTTTATCTGCTTTCGCGGCGCAGTGTGAATGACGATCAGCCGAGTCTCGCCTATGCCGTGCTGCGCGAGGTGCTCCATTTTCATCCCGATCACGAGCGGGCTCGAGCACTGCTCGGTTTCGTGCAACTCGGCGAAGAGTGGATGTCGCCATTCGCCGCGAAGATGGCCAAGAAAAATATGGTTTGGCATGACCGTTTTGGTTGGCTGCCGGAGGCCAACATCAAGCGGTACGAAAACGGCGAGCGGCTGATGCAGACTCAGTGGATGTCTGCCGAACGCGAAGAGTCGATTCGCAAAGACTTTCAAAAAGCATGGGAGATCGAGACCGAGCATTACCGCATCAAGACGAACGTCAGTCTTGAGCGAGGCGTTGAGTTAGCTCGCAAGCTCGAAGCGTTTCACGACTACTTTCACAACAGCTTCGCCGCGTTCTTCAATTCGCCGGAGCAGCTCAAGAAGTTGTTCTCGGATTCGGCGCCGCGCGGAGCACGCATCATCAAGCCGTTCGAGATCCACTTCTTCCGCACGAAGGACGAGTACGTCAATCGGTTGAAGAAGGCCAATCCGCTGATCGAGATCACGAACGGCATCTATATGCCGGATGACCGCATCGCGTACTTCTTCGAGAACCCCGAAGCAGAAGTGGAATCAACGCTCTATCACGAAGCGACGCATCAACTGCTCTTCGAGCTACGCGGGGCAACTCGTCCCGGCGCAACGGAAGCATGGGACCGCGAGCACTTTTGGATCGTCGAAGGCTTCGCGTGCTATATGGAATCATTCCGACAGACCGAAGACGGCGTAACGATCGGTAATCCAAAATACATCCGCTTTGACGCCGCGCAATATCGGCTCTTGCACGACCGCTACTACGTGCCGCTCGGTCGGTTCGCGGCAATGGGCAAGCTCGTCTTTCAGAGCGATAGCAACATCGAGAAGAACTACTCGCAGGCGTCGGGACTGACGCACTTTTTCTTACACTACGACGGCGGCCGTTATCGAGACTCGCTCGTGCAACACTTGCAGTTGCTCTACCGCCCCGGAGCGGGAAGTCAGCGTGTGCCGGGACTCGATTCACTTTCCGGCACGCCCTACGAGCGACTCGACGAAGAATACCGCGAGCACATGCAAAGCTTTGATCGCCGCGGACAACGCGCGGAGTAGATCGAGCGTGACTCTGCCTCACACCGACGAGCTTCAGCAAAGCAGGATCTAGTTACCGATCGAGCAGAATCAGCATTCATCCGCAGTCCGGCTCCTGCCATCCGCAGGAAGCTGCCTTTCAGCAGGCGGACTTTCCTGCGGATAGCAATGCCGAACTGCGGATATGCCGATGTAAGTCGGATTGCATCCGAATCGCTTCCATCAATGACTCACGCAAGCTCGAACACAGAATTCAAGATCTTCGGGCTCAAGCGGCCTCACTACCGCATTCATTCGAGAGCAACAGACTCACGCTTCTGAATAAGTCTCAGCGCCAAGAAATGAAGTAGCCGAATTCGTCTGACGTTCGGCGAATTCGGCTACGGCTTGTTTGAGCAGGTAAAAACTATTCCTCGCCGACTAAGCAATGATCTTCTCGGCGATGTTGCCGTAGACGTCAGTCAGACGGAAATCGCGACCGGCGTAGTTGAAAGTCAGCTTCGTGTGATCGAGTCCCATCAAGTGCAGCGCCGTTGCATGCAGATCGTGCATATGGAATTTGTCCTCCACTGCCGCAATGCCGAACTCGTCCGTTGAGCCGTGCTTGTAGCCGCCCTTCACTCCGCCTCCTGCCATCCACATTGAGTAGCCCGTTGAGTTGTGATCTCGGCCGTCGTCCTGCTTCACCGCCGGCGTGCGTCCGAATTCACCGCTCCAAATCACGAGCGTGTCTCGCAGCATGTCGCGCTCTTTGAGGTCGCTGAGCAATGCTGCGATCGGCTGATCGGTCGCTTTGCAGTTTGATGTCAGCTTCGCCTTCAGCCCGTTGTGTTGATCCCATCCTTGATGCGTCAGTTCGATGAATCGCACTCCCGCTTCAGCACAGCGCCGCGCCATCAAGCACTGCCGACCGAAGTCATCCGTCGTGCCCGCACCGATGCCGTACTTGTCAAAGGTCGCTTTCGATTCACCGGCAACGTCGAGCAACTTCGGCACGGCGGCCTGCATGCGAAAGGCGAGTTCATAGGACTCGATAATGCCTTCGATTTCGGTGTTGGCTTCCTGACGCTCGGCGAGTCGGCGATTCATCGCTTGCACGAGATCAATCTGCTTGCGTTGCAACGGTTCCGAGAACTCTTCGTTCTTGATGTTGCCGAACTTCACGCCCTTCGCCGAATCGCTCGACGAACCAATGCGCGTGCCTTGATAGACCGCCGGCAAGAACCCGCTGCCGTAGTTCTGTGCTCCGCCTAAGCGATCAAGCGGCTTGATCGTCACGAAGCCGGGCAAGTCCTGATTCTCGGTGCCCAGTCCATACAGCACCCATGAGCCCATTGACGGACGCACGAACTGAAAGTTGCCCGTATGCAATTGAATGATCGCCTGCGGGTGATTCGGCACGTCGGTGTATGCGCTGTTAATGACGCAGAGGTCATCCGCATGCTGAGAGAGATGCGGCCACAGAGACGACATCATCAAGCCGCTCTTGCCCTGCGGTTTGAACGCAAAGGGAGACGGCATGAGCTTGCGTCCCTTTTGCCCATTGAGTCCCGCTGCTTCCCCGGGACTCTTGCCTTCGAATTCTTTGAGCGCCGGACGGTAATCGAATAGGTCGACGTGCGACGGTCCTCCTTGCATACACAGCAGAATGATTCGCTTTGCCTTCGCCGCGAAGTGCGATGCTTTCGGTGCCAATGGATTCGCAAAGTCTTCCTTCGCGGCCGCTTGATGAGCGAGCCCTGCAAAGGCCATGTAACCAAAACCACACGAAACGGACTGAAGCATCTGACGGCGAGTGATCGGGAACATGAGAAGTCCTTAATTGTGAAGGATTCGTGACGGTTTGAACTTCGCTCTTGGCGACTGAAAGTCCCAATTTGGCGATCTCGGAAAGCCCCGACATTCAAGTTTCGGAGACACGCTGAGGAATTAGGGAAACTTCTCTCGAAACGTTGCGATGTCGCTCCGGCATTCGGTCAGAAGTCGAAGAACTTCTGAAGCCAATTCAACACTCTGTCTCGCCACAATCGCCGTTCGAAAATGCTCTGCGTCGAGTCGATAGTCGGCGGCAATTCGCTGTCGACGCAAATCATCCAGCATTCGCGAAAGTCTTCGAGCACGCGGATCTGAATTCTGCCGCAGCAAGTCGATGACATCTTGATGCCCATAGGCATTTCGTCGCACCGCCATTGAGCAATCTTCCAAAACCTCATTCGACGCATGAAATGCACCGTAATAAGCGCGACTGACCGCCGTTCGATGTCGCGACTCGCTCGTTGCAAGTTCCGATTGAGTCACCAATTTTGCGGCCAGTTGAATGAACTCAGCCGGCTTCATTCGATCGGCCCCCAACTAATACCTAGACGGCGATCATAGATTGGCCGCAGTTCCTCAAGCCGTTCGTGCCATTGATTCAACTTCGCTATCAGTTGTTGAGAATCAAACGCGGTCGATACGCAGAAGTTGATGAGCGTCAAACCTGCAATTTCTGGATCCGGGTAGCTCTCGATACGAGGTTCATGCCCAAAGACCTCGCGCGTCATCTGCATGACATCCGCAAACTCAACTTCGAGCACGGCGGGATCGAGTTCGTTCTCAATGGCAGTGGCACTCATGGCGAAGTCCTAACCTCATTTCTTGCTGTCGTGAGAGTTCAATTACTCCACATACCGGAACTCAGCAGAGGCGTAGAGTGCCTGACAGAGCGCCGTCCATGCTTTGAGTTTCGCAGAGTCTGCTGACCGAGCGTCTCCCGTAAGCGACGTTGTGACTTCGGTTGCGAACTTGATCGTCTCGGCGCGTTCGGCTTCCGTCGGAGTACGACTCAAACCGAGTTGATATGCGAAGTTCACTCGGCCTGCGTCGTCGAGTTCCGTTCGAGCGAGCACTCGCTTTGCAAACTCTTCCGCTTGATCCAGTGCGAAGGCGCTATTCATCAAGTAGAGCGCCTGAGTCGCAACCGTCGTGACTTCGCGTTGACCGTTGATGTTGCTCGGTTCGGGGAAGTCGAAGACTTGCAGCATCTCCGGGACGACCGAGCGAATGATCGGCAGATAGACGCTGCGTTTCGTCGTCACCGTGTTGAAGCGCTTCGGATCAAGCCCGCGTCCGATGTCGGCATCTCCTACTTGAGCGACGACCGAACCATTGTCCGGCGGAACGAGATCAAGCTGTCCGCTCGCCATGAGCATCGCGTCGCGAATGGCTTCGACTTCAAGACGTCGATGCCGAGCGCGCCAAACATAGCTGTTGTCGGGATCGGTCGACTGATTCTTGCCGTTCGTTGCTCCGGCAAGTTGATAGGAGCGACTGAGGATGATCTCACGGATCAACTTCTTGATCGACCATCCGTTGTCGCGCAGTTGCGAAGCGAGGTAGTCGAGCAGTTCGGGATGCGTCGGCTTCTCGCCTTGAGCCCCGAAGTTGTCGACGGTCCCGACAATGCCCTTTCCAATCAGATGCTGCCAAACGCGATTGGCGGCAACGCGCGCGGTCAGCGGATTCTCTTTCTGCACGAGATACTGCGCGAGTTCGAGCCGACCGCTCGATGCAGCTTCGATCTTCGGAAGAGCGCCGGTGCTGCCGACTACTAAGAAGCCGCGCGGGATGCGATCGCCTCGTTCAGCCGGTTCGCCGCGTAAGCGTTGCTGAGTGTCTTCAGGAGACTTGTCATCGAGCACTGCCATCATCAGATCGGGACCGCGTCGCTCTGACTTTGTCTCGGTCTTCGCTTCGGTTGATCGAGGAGTCTCAGTCGCCGGCGCTTCCTTCAAAGCTGCAGCCAATCGCCCGCTGAGACGACCGACTTGAGCCTGCGTTTGATCGACAACCTCTTGCGCCTTCTTTCGAGCCTTCTTCTCAGTCACGACTACAAGTCGCTTACGAGCCTTTTCGAGTCGGTCCTCAGCCGCTGCTAGTTGAGCCTTCAACTGCGCGATGTCCGGCGCGGGAGTGTCGTTGTCTTGATTGTTGGCTTTCTTCTTTTGATTGCTGTCGCCGCCAGCAGCATTGACTTGCTTCAGGTCGCCATCAGCAAAGGCCAACAACTTGCCGGGCTGCCGATTGCCCTGCGAGTTCCCCGTGCCGTACAGCGTTTGCGTACTGAGGAAGATGCCCGCGAGTGAGTAGTACTCCTTCGTTGTGATCGGATCGAATTTGTGATCGTGACAGCGAGCACATCCGGCAGTCAGGCCCATGAAGCTGCGGAAGGTTGTGTCGATCTGATCGTCAGCAATGTCGAGATCGAACTGCTCGCGATTGCGCTCGTTGAGCCCCTTTGGACCGATCACCAAAAAGCCGGTCGCAACAAGTTGCTCGCGCCGCTTCTCGGGATCGCTCGCAGGCAGCAAGTCACCGGCAACTTGCTCGCGGACAAACTGATCGAACGGCTTATCTTCGTTGAAGGACTCGATGACGTAGTCGCGGTACTTCCATGCGAAGGGATAGGTCACGTTCCGTTCCATTCCCGTCGACTCGGCAAAGCGCGCGACGTCGAGCCAATGCCGTCCCCAGCGCTCGCCGAAGTGATGCGACTGAAGCAGTTCATCAACCAACTTGCGAATCGCGGCTTGCTTGTCCTGCTTTGCATCCGCGAGGAACTCTGATTGATCTTCAGGCGACGGCGGCAAGCCAGTCAGATCGAAATGAATCCGACGACAAAGCACTTCGGCTGAGGCATCGCCAACGGGCACAAGCTTTTGCTCCGCATGCTTCGCGGCGACAAAGCGATCAATGTCTGAGAGTGCCCAATTCGTGCCCGCTCTCGGAACGGGCGGTCGCGTTATGGGCTTGAGCGACCAAAAGCTGCGCGCCTCGTCGTGATTGATCTCGCGTTTCGCGAGTCCCTTTCCTTCGCGCGGGTCCGGCGCGCCCATCTTCACCCATTGCTCGAACTTCGCGATGACGTCTGCTGGCAACTTCTCGCCGGGCGGCATTTCGAGGCCCTCATGATGCAGAGCCTCAATCAGCAAGCTGTCTTGAATATTGCCGGGAATGACGGACTTCCCGGACTCGCCGCCTGCTCGCGTGCCTTCGCGCGTATCAAGAGTCAGCCCGCCCTTTGCCTGCTTCGTTTCAGCGGAATGGCACTTGTAGCACTTGCTGACAAGCACCGGTCGAATGTGCTTTTCGAAGAACTGAATACCGACTTTGTCATCGGCAGCTTGAGCGTTCGTCAGTCCGAACGCAGTCACAGCCAAAGCGAGCCAGAAGCGTCGAGCCATAGCATGTTCCTATGAGGAAGCAGACAAGAACCGAAGCAGTTGAGCGGGCCGTCGCAGAAAGCCCGTTGTCACGGTTTCCGCAGCACACTGCGATGCGCAAGGTTCCGACTTTATTCGTCAGAGCGCTCGACTGTCAGTGGGGATAAGTGTCTTTGCGAAGAATCGCGCACTCGCTCGGAAACGCCGCTTCGGAACGCACCATCAGGAAGCTCTCACTTCCCGTCCGATTCGAACTCAGTCAGGAAATCAAACTGCGAATTGCGTGACGACACGTCGAGGAAACTCTGATAGCTGCGTGCGGAGTGGCTGCTGAATCGGGCTTTAATTTCGAGCCGTTTGCGTGTCTTGACGGGTCGCGGGAGTTAGCCCTAGTTTCCGCCCGCGACTTATCGGACCGGTTACTTGTTATGAGAATTTCGCGGTCTTTCAGCCGCTGAATGCTGGTTCGAACGCATCTTGCTTGAGCGCTGGCGACCGAGTTTTGGTGACGCCACCGCAATGACCCTGCCGGTCAGTCTTCGAGACTCCAAACGCAGGTTTGATCAATCGCCGCAGAGCGCGTGCTCTCGGCAACAGCCGGACGTTCGCGTTCCGACTTGTTGAATCAGACTGCCAGCAAAGTCTCGCAACCGAAGTCACCTTGATTGACTCCAGATAGTGCCGGGCGGGTTTCGACGACAGGTTGTTTGCCTGTCGGTGCATGGGCCTGAGTGACTCAGCGTCCGCACTCCGTGAATGAAGTCGAGTCCTGTCCGTTCAACGAACTTTTTTAACCCTAGAGAGAAACATGTCCGATCTCATCGCTCCTCATGGCGGCTTATCCGAGCCCGTTTGTTGCACCGTGCCTGCCGCTGAAGTCGCGGGCTTTTTGGCCGAGGCTGCCTCGCTGCCGAAGGTGCCGGTCTCGCAGGCCGACCTTTCAACCGTCTTCCGTTTTGCCGACGGCACATTGAGCCCACTCACCGGCCCGATGTGTAGCAAGACTTACAATCGCGTGCTCGATGAGTCCGTCATCGAGAACAACGGCAAGCTCTACGCATGGACGATTCCGCTCGCGTTTCCGGTCACAGCCGAATTGGCGAAGACTCTGAAGGCCGGGCAGAAGGTTGCTCTTACCGCTCCGAATGGCGACATCGTCGCGACGCTCGATATCAACGACGTCTACGCATGGCCGAAGCTGAAGTATCTGCGCTCCGTCTATCTCACGGACCGCGTTGATCATCCGGGCGCGGATATGGTCCTGAAGGGCGAAGCCGATAAGTCGCATCTGATCGGCGGCACGATTCGCGCGATTCCTCAGCCGAAGAATCCGTCGTTCGGTCAGTACGTCCTCACGCCGCGCGAAGTTCGCAAGCTGCTGGCTTCAAAAGGATGGAACGCGGTCGTCGCGTTTCAGACCCGCAACCCGCTGCACCGCGCTCACGAGTACGCGCTGGTCTACGGTCTTGAGTGGCTGCTGCGCAACGGCTTCAACGGCGGCGCGGTTCTGAACCCGCTGATCGGCGAAGTGAAGGGCGACGACGTCAACGCCGAGATCCGCATGCAGACCTATGAGAAGCTGATCTCTGATCGTGCTCTCGGTGATGGCGATAGCGATCCCGATGTTTGGAAGCCGCGCAATGAAAGCGTGCCGGACCGAGTTAGCTTGCTCGGACTCGACATCAAGATGTTCTACGGTGGGCCGAAGGAAGCCATCATGCACGGGATCTACCGCCAAAACATGGGCTACACGCACATCATCATCGGTCGTAAGCACGCCGACGCGCCGTACGCCAATGGCGAAGCGATTTGGGGCGACTTCGATGCTCAAGAGATCTTCAACAACCTCGGCGGCGATCTGAAGATCAAGCCGATCAATGTCGGCTTCGCGGCTTACTACGAGTCGATTGGTCGCGTCGATCTGATGGAGCGTCATAAGGACGAGAAGCCGTGGTCGATCTCGGGCAAAGACATCCGCTCGACGCTGCAACGCGGCGAACTGGTTGACCCGCGCATCATGCGTCCGAGCACCTCGAAGATCCTCGCAGCAGCGATGAAGGTCGGTTAATTCGTCAGCGCACCTTCGAGTTTCCGTAGCCGAAATCGTCAGATTTCGGACGCTGGAAATGCCTGAAATCTCACGATTTCAGCTACATGGCGCGCTGTAGAACTAATCGCGGCCGATCAGCGGTCAGTTTTTGAAAGCAGCCGGAATCGAGCATGTCGGTTCCGGCTGCTTTTTTCTTTGAAGAGCGTCGTAGGATGGCCGCCATCTTCCGCGCGAGAAGAAACGTCACGACTCAGTGAGTCGTCAGAGGAACTCACGATGCCATTGAAAGCGTTGACTTACGGTCTGCTGTTGGGGTGCATGTTGCTGATTGCTCAAGCAGCGCAGGCGCAAAGCCCGACTCCGAAAGTGTTCTTCTCAACGCCCGCCGCGATCGTGAAAGGCGAGCCGACAAAGCTCGTGCTGCGCGGGTCTCAACTGGAGAAGACGAAGACGCTCAAACTGCTCGGCGTCGAACCCGAGATCATGCTCGTACCGAAGCCCGGCAAGGCGGGAGTGCCGCAAGGCTTTGATGCGGCGAAGGTCGGAGATCAGCAGGTCGAATGCGAACTGACTCTTCCTGCGACGGCGAAGGTTGAGACGGTCGAATTCATGCTCGAACTCGACAGCGGTGAGAAAGCGTCGTTCAAAGTGCCGGTGTTTGAGCGATCTCAAGTTGTTGACGACAAAGAGCCCAATAAGGCGTTTGCTCAAGCTCAGCCGCTGCCTGTTGGGCAAGTCGCGCGAGGCACGATTCATGAAGCCCGCGATGTCGATGTCTATCGACTCGAATTGAAGGCGGGGCAGCGCGTTTCGATCGAGGTCATGGCCGAACGATTGGGCACGCCGCTCGATGCCTCGCTCATGATTCACGATGAACGCGGCAAGATCGTCGACTCGAGCGATGACCGCATCGGCCGCGATCCCGAATGTGAGATCAAACTGTCGCGAGACGGCGCCGTCTTCATCGTGCTCTTCGACGCAAACGATGCCGGGAGCAACTTGCACGGCTACGTGCTGAAGGTCACCGCAAAGTAGGTCGGGAATCCGTCCCGACCCACAGCGGAGAAACGCTCGATTGAACCCGCCGACTCACCGTCAAGAACGAACCTTCTGTCGGCAACGGCATCCGCTTGCTCTCACTCGCACCGCGCTATCGCAACGAACAAACGGGCCGAGCACTGCTTTGCAGTGCTCGATGTAATGACTGCTACAGCCACTCATTTCTTCAACGGCATCTCGATGGCGCGTTCTCTTCCCAGTCAATTCTTTGTCGGACTGAATACACCGATTCGCGGATGGCAGTTCATGTTGCGGCATTGGAAGTTGTGGGCCTACGCATGGCAGCCGGTCATCGTTTCGGCGTTGATCGCGATCATCGTCGGTACGCTCGCCGTTTGGGGCGGCATGTCTGCGGTCTCGTCGTTGCAACCCGCCGGTGATGCCGTTTGGTGGGAACGAGCCTTAGCGATCGCTGCGCAAATCGGAGTGGTCATCGTCGCAGTGGCAACAGCGCTGACGCTCTACATCGTGCTGCAAGGAGCGTTCTGCGCGGTCTTCTTCAGCATCCTCGCGCGGCAAACAGAGATGCTGCTCGGCACCGATCCGGCATCACTCAAAGACCCGACTTTGTCCGCGCAAGTCATCGACGCGCTGCGCGCGGGGCTCAAGTTGATGATCGCGAACTTGCTCCTGCTTCTGCTCAATCTGCTCCCGCTCATTGGGTCGATCGTCGCGATGACGCTCGGGGCTTATGTCGATGCGTATGTGCTCGGCGCCGAGTTCATCGGCTACCCGCTTGAACTGCGCGGCGTTCGTTGGCTGCATCGGCAGCAGTACGCGAAGCAGCATCTCGGCGCGACGCTCGGAGTCGGTGCCGTTGTGTCGCTCTTCTTGTTCGTGCCGGTGCTGGGAGCGGTCCTGCAAGCAACCGCCGTCGTCGGCTCAGTGCTGCTGTATCACGACTGGCATGTCGTCGCGGTTGTTGAAGCGAACGAGGCTGAGCCTGCATGAGTTGTGTCAGCCGCTCGTGCTGTGTTTCAGCTTCGCGATTGTTTCCACTAGGTTTCCCGAGTCGCACGTTTGAGCGTGTTTGCTCGCAAGCAATGCGCGGAGAAGTCAGTCGTGAGTGCATCAACGACGTCGCTCAACAGCAGAATTGAATGGTGTGCCGGCTCCGCGCTGGTCCCGCTCTGCGAGTCGTCGGTCTGAGATGCTTGCTTCGCCCGGACTCAGACTGCGTTCTTCGAGTTGGTGAATCTCGCTTTTTGGTTTCTAGGAGTTTGCAACATGAGCAAGTGGCCGATTGGAGTTTTCACGTCCGTCGATGCGGGACTGGGAGTGCATCTGGAAGTCGCGCAAGACCTCAACGTGCCGACGATGCATCTGCACGCTCCGCATCCCGAGAACCGATCGCAAGCCGCTGCCGAAGCCTTCCTCAAACGAGCGAACGCAGCGGGCATCACAACAACCGTCGTCTTCAGCGGCTTCGAGGGCGAGACCTACGAGAGCATTCAACGCACGGCAGAGACTGTCGGTCTTGTTCCCGAAGCGACCCGCAAACAGCGCGCGGCTGAGTTCCGCAGCGTCTCTGACTTCGCGAAGTATCTCGGTTGTCCGATCGTCGCTTTGCATATCGGCTTCGTGCCGGACCCGAGCACCGAGAGCTACAAAGACCTCATTCAAACGACGCGCGATCTACTCGATTACGTGAAGGCGAATGGTCAGAACCTGCATCTCGAAACCGGGCAAGAGTCCGCCGACCACTTGCTGCACTTCATCGCGGATGTTGGTCGCGACAACCTCTTCATCAACTTCGACCCGGCGAACATGATCCTGTACGGCACCGGCGATCCGATCGAAGCGCTCAAGAAAGTCGGACATCTTGTTCGCAGCGTGCATTGCAAAGACGGCACATGGGCGCCGGCCGACGTGCGCGGCAAGTCATGGGGCTGCGAGACGCCACTGGGAGAAGGCGACGTCGGAATGGAGACGTTTCTGCGAACGCTGAAAGAGATCGGCTACACCGGCCCGCTCACGATCGAGCGCGAGATCCCGCACGATCCCGTGCGTCAAAAAGCCGACATCGGCAAAGCCGTGCGACTGCTCGAAGAGCTTCGCGCGAAGATTGGCTAACGGTGTTCATCAAACGAAGCCGCCACCGGAATCGATAGGCCCAAGAGGACGAATGGGACGAGTACGACCAATAGGGCCGATGATCTCTTCAAACATCGGTCCTATCAGTCCCGTTCGTCCCATCGTTGGCCGTGTTTGACTGAAACGCAGACCGACAAGATTCAAACGGCGACGACAGCAGTCGCAGTGGAGTATTTCTTACTCACGCACTTCGAGAGTGAATTCTGGATGCCCGGCTTCGTCCGTTGATCGCATCAAACGAAACGACCGGCCGAGGACCGTTGATTTGACCCATCCGCCAACTTTCCGCGTCGACACATATCCTCGCGAAGTGCGACGCAAGATCTCGAATTCCGATCGCTCGCCGCGACAGTCGACGAGCCAGTACTCAGGAATTCCGGCTTGCCAATAGAGGTTCCGCAACCACTCGTTGTCTTTCTCGACGGAGCTTGCACTCACGACTTCGAGCACCATATCGGGCGAGCCTTCGAGTTCGACGAAGCCTTCTTGCTGGCCTTCGACGTGCAAGACTCGAAGGCTGTCGAATGACTCGCGCGAGACGAACGTGCCATCCGGCTTTGTCGCGAGATCCGCATCAGCGTTTGTCACATAAAGCCCGTCGCTGAAGTAGCGGCCGAGTCGCTTTGCTTTGACGAGGCTTGCCAGCACGCGAGCGAATTCCGTCTTCACATGATTGTGTGAGTAGAGTTGCTCCTTGCTCATGTCGACCCACACCTCGCCGGCGATGTAACTAATAGCACACTTCTCGGGGGCTTGTTCGGAGCCCATCCAGTCCCGAAAGCTCTCAAGATCCGAGACCGCGAGCGGTATGCGAACGGTTTCGGTTTCGAATTGGATCGTGCTCATGGGATACCGAAATCAAGGCTCAAAGGACGTATGGGACGAATGAAACCGATCTGACGGATGCAGTTTTTCTGACATCCGTCCGATTAGTCTCATTCGTCCCATCATTAGCACACTCAACTCAAACGCTGGCCGAGATTCTTAGAACTCGCGCTTCGTTGTGATGCCCGGCATCGGGATCGGGTACCGGCCGTCGGCGTTTGCGACGAGCGGCGATGGACCGTCGAGCGTTAGCTTGTCGACGCTGACTCCGGTGTCTTTGTTGACGCCGAGTTCATGCTCGTGATTCAGAGCGTCGTCGTAAGTGATGACCTTGCCCGTATGGCAAGCCATTCGGCCCATTGCCGTCACGAGGCTTGCTTTCACGCCGCGCTCGACTTCGTTGTACGGCTTGTTGTTGCGGATCGCGTCGATGAGGTGATCCCATTCGAGCTGATACGGATTGGGCTCGTTCGGTCCGAACTGCCAACTGATTTCGTCGTTCGCAAATCGCTGAGCCTTAAAGGTGCGAGCCTTCGAGGGAGCATGACCCGATTGCGAAATGACTGCCGAGCCCTTCGTGCCGTGACAGTAGCTCGCGAACTCTGTTTGGCAGTTCGGCATGCCTCGGCCTTCGAGCATCAACTTCGTGCCGTCAGCAAAGGTGTATTCGACGGTGTAGCTGTCGAAGTTTTGATCGACATAGTCGCCTCGGAAGTGACGTCCGCCGTACCCCTTTGCTTCAACCGGCCATGCGTCCTTCATCCAGCAGCACTCATCAATGTTGTGAATGAGGAAGTCGCTGAAGCCGCCGCCGGAAGCCCACAAAAACGCATGGAAGTTGCGGACCTGATATTCGAGCTCCGTCTTGTGCTTCGTCGGATCCCACTTGTTCGCGAAGGCCGAACCTGTCGGACCGCTGACGCGATAAGCACGCAGCAAAACGAGGTCGCCGATCTGACCGTCCTTGATGCGATCGAAGAGTTCGCCGCGGGCCTTGCAGTGACGGCACATCAAACCGACGCCGACCTTCAGGTTCTTCGCTTTGGCTTGCTCATTCAGTTCGAGCATGCGGCGGCTCGACGGGCCATCGACTGTGACGGGCTTCTCCATGAAGACATTGAGGCCCTTCGAGATGGCGTAGGTGTAATGCACCCAGCGAAACGCCGGCGGGGTTGTAAGAATAACGACATCGCCCGGCTTCAATGAGTCCATCGCGTTCTTGTATGCATCGAAGCCGACGAACTTGCGATCGTCGGTCACTTCGACCTTTTCTTTGTACTGCGTCGAGACAGCGCGATGCGCACCGTCGAGGCGGTCTTTGTAAGCATCTGCCATCGCGACGAGCTTCACCGGGCCGCTTGTCGTCGAAAGAGCATTGGCCATCGCTCCCGAACCTCGACCGCCGCAACCGACGATCGCGACCTGCACGACATCATCGCCGGCGGCAAAGACCTGCTGAGGAATCGCGACACCGGCCAATGCCGACGCGGCGGCAACTGTGCTCGTTGTCTTGAGCATGTCGCGGCGATTCATGCCGCTGTTGTCTGAAGTGGTTTGAGTGTCGCTCATGCTGAAGCTCCCTCTGTGTGAAATTGAAACGAAAAGAAAATGGTTCCGATGGGCCGTTAGGAAAGTCAGTGCGTCACGCACTCGACGAACTCTCGTCAAATCAGCAATGGAACCGGTGCCCGGTGCGGTGAGTGCCATTCGTCAAGACAACCGACGAAGCCCGAAGCAGGACGCGGCAGACCATAATTAAAGGCCATCGCTTGAAGTAGGCAGTTGAAGACGTCCCGCCGTTTGAGACTTAGTAAGTATCACTCTCTGCGGGATCTCGCTGCGGACAGCTTTCATAAGGCATTTGAGCGTGGCGCGTATCGAGCGAGTTGTTGTTACTGCCGCTGCGAGTCACGAGCGACTGATCGGTTGCAGCATCGGCTGCGATGCCGACGTTCCTCGCACTCATCATGCCGCTGAACTGGTCGAGGATTTGAACCTCTCGACGGCTTCATCAGGAGCTCCTCATCGGGCGGGCCGGGACAATGGAGGAGGACCACTGGTACGACGGACTTGTGGTCCGTCGAACGTCGTGAGAAGCGACGGACTGCATTTCCGTCGTACCCAAAAACGGATCTGTCCCTGAGGCGTCGCCGCGCAGTCGTGCTGCTCGGTCGCTGCGAAAGCCAATCAGCTTGCAGTGAGTAGATCTGCGAGCAGTCGAAGTCGCACATTCAAAGACGCCGCTATTGAGAGGCTTCGTTGCATCGCACCTTCATCGGCAAGAAACGAGGCTCAAGCAAACAAGTTGCTTGAGCCTCGAAAGCTTGTTGAGAGCCGATGACTGGCCTGATGACTCGGGGATTTGACGTCGAGGAAAAACTTCCCAATTCAGTGTCGCGTTGATCTGACGCCTACGTCCTAAGGAGACGCAGCACGAACGTAGGCATCCATGCTACGAATCCGCGAAGTTCTTCTCCGACTATTCGTTAGTAGAAGCCGCCGCCAGCACCGCCGCCGCCCCCGCCATATCCGCCGCCGGTGCCCCCGCCAAAGCCGGCACCTAGACCGCCGCCACCGCCCCCTCCGCGACCGCCTCGCCCCCCGCGGCCGCCATTATTATTGTCGTTATTGTGCTCATGGAACTGGTAGTAGTTCTGCTCGGCGGCGTCACCGTTAATACCGGGATCATACGCCTGAGAAACGACCGTTCGAGCGTTCGCGTTGGGATTACCCATTGCGATCAGTATCTCGGCCACTTGTCGGCGACGATGCTGATCAAGTTCCGGATCCGAATTATTCTCGGAACGCTCGACTAAGACGGGAAATGGTACGCTGCGAAGACGAGCACCAATTTCCTGCACGTGATCGAGACCGAACGAATTTAGCTCGGCGGTATTTTGAATGAATTCGTGACGATGAATCACGAAGTCTTCCGCCTCGCCGTTCGTCTCCATTTGGTGGTAATGCGATCGCACCGTACTACCGAGCGGATATGTATCCGGAATCGCGAGCGATCTCCGCATGGCAAACGTCGTCGGGACGAACTGCAATGTCGGCTTATAACAACCAACGAGACTTGCAGTCCCAATCGCCCCCAGAAGTAGTAATGCCGTCTTGCTATTCGAAGCGTGCATGTTTCCCCTTCGCTTCTTAGTGCTTGCTGACTGTCGGTGAAAATCTCAGTGCCGCAGTGTCATATTGCAGCGCGGCGAGTCGCAGTCATTCTTATTAGTAGCGGCCTCGCGGTTGCTGACCCCCGTGCCGTTGACCGTTCGGACCGAGCCGACCGTCATTCCCATTCTGCAAACTCGGAGCAGTGCCATTTGTTTGTAGATTCACCGGATTCGGACGCCCGTTGGCCGGAGCAGCGTTGCTATTGCCCCATGGTTTCCAGAGGCCGTTGCGAGCAGGTTGCTCGAAGCTCGTTTGCTGAATTCCGCCCATTTGTCGGGCACCGCTCATTGAGGGATCAGCACTCGGCTGAAGCGGAACTGCGGAAGGCACAGGAGCCGATGCCGGACCCATTGCTGGAGCCTGAGGCGGTACTGCCGGTCCCGGATAAATCTGAGAAGGCTGAGGCGTTGCCATATACCCGCCGCCGCCGAGCGGCCCAACTCCGTAGGATCCCATTCCGCCGCCGGTGCCACCGAGTGACCCGCCGCCTGCTCCGAACGCACTTTGTGACGGAGCAACATTGAAGTTGCGGTATCCAATTTCGCTGCCAGTCCCGGTGCCCCATCCGTAAGGAGAGAGTTGATACACTCCTTGATCGGGATAGCCTTCCGTTTTTGCATACTGATACAGCTCGATATCGTTCGGCCACGTGACATAGAAGCCGGGATAAGGCGGAACTTCATCAGGCTCCATCGGCCGAACAAGTTCGGGAGTCACGGTAATCAGCAATTCGTTCTCACCCTGACTCGCCACTTTGCCTGCAAACAACGCAGGTCCGATGAGCGGCAGTTCGCCGAAGAATGGAATTCGAGCAACGTTGGTTGAACCAGTATGGCCGAAGAGGCCCGCCAGCACGATCGTTTGACCTTCTCGCAACTTCACCGAGGTATCAACACTGCGTGAGGTGAGTGCAGGAGAGCCGCCGCCTGACTGCAACGTCTGATCGATCTCGCTGAATTCTGCTTGTATGTCGAGCTTCACCCAGTCGCGATCAATGACTTGCGGCTGAACTTGCACAGTGGTACCGTAGCCTCGATAGCCAGTCGTCGAAGTCTGATTGCCGCCGACGCCAATCACAGTTTGCACGGGGAATGAACCGCCGGAGCGGAAGCTTGCCTCGTGCCCGCTTAATACTGTGACCGTCGGTGCTGCGAGGATCTTGCCGGTGTGATTGGCGGCAAGCCAATTGAAGAGCATTGTGTTATTACCGGACGACAAGATGCCGGTAATACCGCCACTGTTTCCTGTTAGCCCTGACGTTCCGGCATTGGCAGCCGTTCCACCGCCGGTGAGTCCCGCTGCTGCACCAGACGCAGCACTTGCTGCTGCAACTGCGAGGCTACCAGTTCCGAAGCTATACCGACCGATCAAGGCGCGGATGTCGATGCCCATGCGGCGAAGTTCGTTGCGTGAAAGCTCTGCGACCTTGACGTGGAGCATCACCTGATGGATGCCGGGCACTTCGAGCATATTGACAATGTTGTCGTCGTCATCGTCATCGTTGTTCGCTCCGTTGTTGCCGTATCCGCCATTACCGCCGCCGCCATATCCGCCGTAGCCGCCTCCGTAACCGTTCGGTCCCCACTCGCCGAAGTAAGCTGAGCGGACAATTTGCAAGATATGAGCAGCGTCCTCTTCATCCTTTGCTTGCCCCTTAACAATCAGGCGGCTTTGCAACGGAATGAGGAACACTTTGCTATTCGGAAACAGGATCTGAAGCTGCTTCTCAAGCTTGCCAAAGTCGGCCCGCAAGCGTTCTTCAAAGCTCGGATCGCGGATCACCTCAACGAGGTAGATCAGCGGATTCGCTTGCCCCTCGAACCAGATATGCAGCGTCGTCACACCGAGCGACATACCGATCACACTGATTTCCTTCGGGCTATATTGCACGACGTCAATCACATCAGGATTAGCAATCGAGATGCGCGTGATCGGGTTGCGAGTCACCATCAACTGACTGCGGTGATGAATGATCTCAAGCTGCTCGGTCGAGTCCGGCTGCAAGTAAAGCTCGGGCGGCAGAGGCCGCTTTTGCTTGCTTGACCGCGTCGACGCAGCAGTCTGTTGGATCGGCCCGCCTGAACCGTATGCCGGTCCTTGCGAAGGCGCATACCCGCCAGCCAACTGCGCTTCGGCAATTGGACTTGCAAGTGCTAGTAACGCCAAACAGCAAGTGGCTGCTGCCAATAGGCGCTTCATGACTCGATAATTTTGACTTCCGAGATTCCTCAGCATCGGAACCGACTCCTCATGCTTTTCGCGATTGCGGTTTGCTAGGACCGCTGATGCACTGGCCCGCGATCAACTGCGACCGGCGAAAGTACGAATGCACTCGCCCTGCGCAGTTTCCAGCACGCTGTTAAACTTTATCGGTTTTGCCGGGCGTGCCGGTTGAATCGGTTTCGACGAGAAAATGGGGATTTGAAGCAGCCCTTTCGTGCATTGGATGTGACGCCAACGGACTGCTTTCACTCAGGAATAACGATAGATCTGCCTGAATGAGCCAATTTGGTTCTTGGCAACACCCCTACTTCGCCCTTCGCGGAGGTCAACGGTTTCAGTGAAAAGCCCCGCGGAACGCGGGCGTTCCGCCGAAATCTGAGGTTGAGCCTGAGCACAACTCATCGAGGATGCGGCTTCTGAGTGGAGGCCAGTCCGCATGCTCGTAGCGACTGAAACTGTCAGACCGCACTTGTGCCATTGATTCTTCGGACGTGCGGGACTTGACCCTCGTCAGCATGAGGGTCGCTGACTAGACTCGCTGACTCCCCATTTTTGGCGGGAAGTCTCGACCAAACAGCTAGTTGTAAGGTGATTCAAAGTGGCGACTGCTCAACTGCAAACGGCAAAGCAAACCCTGACCGGCGCCGACATTCTCGTCGAGTCGCTAATTCGCAATGGCGGCAAGTTCATGTTCGCGTACCCCGGCGGGGCGAGCATGCCGCTGCATCAAGCACTTCTGAAGAAGAGCGACCAGTTGCGAACGATCCTGCCCCGGCACGAGCAAGGCGGCGGCTTCGCAGCTCAAGGCGTTTCGCGCACGACCGACGACATCGGAATGTGCATGGCAACGAGCGGTCCGGGCGCGACCAATCTCGTGACTGCATTGGCTGACGCAAAGATGGACAGCATCCCGCTGATCGCTGTCACCGGGCAGGTGCCGCAAGCAGTGATCGGCACTGACGCATTTCAAGAGACTCCGATCATTGAGATCAGTCGCGCGATCACGAAGCACTCTTTCATGATTACCGCCGACGATCACACCGATCCTGATTCCGTCCGAGAAGCGCTGCTTTCGATTCCGCGTATCGTCAAAGAAGCGTTCTTCATCGCTAAGACGGGACGTCCGGGTCCGGTGCTGATCGACTTCCCGAAGAACATTCAGATCTCGTCAATCGAACTCGATGACATCGACTGGGATCCGCCAATGAAGTTGCCGGGATACCGGCCGCTCAATCGCAAGCCTCAACCCGAGCAGGTCAAGCAAGCGATTGCCGCCATTCGCCGCTCGAAGAAGCCGGTGCTGTATGTCGGCGGCGGAGTGATCAATGCGAATGCTGCGGAAGAGTTGACCGCGTTCGCGAAGAAGTCCGGAATCCCCGTGACGATGACGGTGATGGGGCTCGGTGCCTTCCCCGGCGACGATCCTCAGTCGTTGCACTTCCTCGGTATGCACGGCACTGCGTACTCGAACTTCGCAGTTGACTCTGCAGATTTGCTACTTGCGTTCGGGGTGCGGTTCGACGATCGCGTGACGGGCAAGCTCGACGAGTTCGCGAAGCACGGGAAAATCATTCACGTTGATATCGACGCGTCTGAAATTCATAAGAATAAAGAGGCACACATCCCCGTCGTTTCGGATGTGAAAGACTTCTTGATCGCCCTGAATGCCGCATTTACTGACGACGATAAGCCGGACACCGAAGAATGGTGGAAGCAGATCAATGACTGGCGCGACAAGTACCCGTTGTTCTACAACCAGTCTGAGGATTGGATTTATCAACAATACGCCGTTGAAGAGTTTTGGCGGCAGACGAAGGATCAAGACACCTTTGTGGCAGTCGGTGTCGGTCAGCATCAGATGTTCGCGGCTCAGTGGTACAAGTTCCGGAAGGCAAAACGCTGGTTGAGTAGCTCGGGACTCGGCACGATGGGCTTCGGCTTGCCGGCAGCAATGGGTGTTGCAGCAGCTCATCCGGATAAGCTCGTTGTCGATATTGACGGCGACGGATCGTTGCTGATGAATATTCAGGAATTCGCGACGCTCCACTGCGAGAAGTTGCCGGTCAAGATTCTGCTGCTCAACAACCAACATCTCGGCATGGTCGTGCAGTGGGAAGACCGATTTATGGATGGCCGCCGGGCTCATACCTATCTCGGCCCGATCGATCATCCTGAAGCACTGGGTCACGGTGACGGCTCGATCGGCGACACGTATCCGAACTTCGTCGAGATCGCGAAAGGCTTCGGACTCGGAGCAGCTCAAGTTCGCAACAAGAAGGACTACCCGGCAGCACTCAATAAGATGCTGACGACCCCCGGCCCGTACTTGCTTGACGTTATCTGCCCGTATCAAGAGCACGTTCTGCCAATGATCCCCGGCGGCAAAACAGTGCGAGACATCATCCTGAAGTAAGCAATTGCTTCGGAGTCCCGCTGATAAGCTTTAAACGGCGGCGAGTCACACTCGCCGCCGTTTTCGTTTGTAGAGCGACAGTCGGTGCTCGTTCTGCTCTGCAAACGATGAAAGGCTTGCTGGAACGAGAAGATTTGGTCGGCCCTTGTACGACGGACTTGCAGTCCGTCGATCTACGGTCGCGACGGACTACAAGTCCGTCGTACATTTGGTTGCGGCACTTCTGCGGTGTGAATGCATACTCAATTAAGGGCGGTAGGCATCGAGCAACTCACCGGCAGTGCTGCTGACTTGATGTGAATATCAAAGCTCGCGTGAGCACTCTTCAATCAGGATCTCGGACGTGACGACTCGCACTCGTAACAGGTTCATCGCGGCGGTGAAGTGGCTGCTGTTTGCGGTTGTGCTGATGTATGTCGTGCGCAAGTCGGTTGAACTGACGGATGCAGAATCTCTTTCGAAACTCACTATTCGGCCTTTGTGGTTGATCGCGGCGGGAGTGCTTTATCTCGTCGGATGGGTGCCGTCGGTCGTTGTTTGGCAGCGACTAATGAGCGTGCTCGGTGCTCGGCCGCCCTTCCTGATGACGTTGAAGGCGTATTATCTCGGGCATCTCGGGAAGTATGTGCCGGGCAAAGCAGCGGCGATCTTGTTGCGGTCGTCGACTCTGCAAGCGGTCGGAGTTCCGATTGGGACTTCGGTCCTTACGGCGATGCTTGAGACGTTGATGGTGATGGGCGTCGGCCTCGCACTGGCAATCGGACTCGCGCCGTTCTTGTTGCCGAATGACGTTTGGGATGCGTTGCCTTCAAGTTTCGGTGTGCTGCGAATCCATAGTTGGCTCGGCCCGACGTTCGTGCTCGTCGCAACGATGCTCGGAGTGCCGCTTGCTGCAGAGTCCCTCTTGAGGTTCGCGGCTCGCAAAGCTCGGCAACGAGAGAACGCGCTTTCGGCGGAGGCAGCGAGAGCAAACTCGGTCGGTTCGTCAGAGGAACTCGCGGTGAACCGGCACGAGATTGTGCGATTGATGTTCGTCGGAGTGTTCACGTTCTTGCCAACATGGTTCGCGCAGGGACTCAGTCTCGGCTGCGTGCTGCTTTCGATCGGTGCGATTGAGCGACTGTCATTTGCTGATTGGCTCTTATGGACCGGAGCAATCGGCGCCGGCAACTCGCTCGGCTTCTTTGTGCTGTTCGCGCCGGGAGGACTCGGAGTGCGTGAAGGGATCTTGATTGCGAGCTTGTCGACGGCAATCGGCAACGCGAACGCAGTCGCCGCAGCCGGCTTGCTGCGACTGCTATGGCTCGTCGCCGAAGTGCTCGCAGCAGGAGTGCTGATGCTCGTCCCACAACGTTCGCGAGACTCGGCATCGTCTTGAAAGGACATAGGCTGTCAGTGACGATCTCACCGGCGTTGCCGAGATAACTCGGTCCCCACATCAGAGACTTTGGAGCAGCCAAAATCCCCGCAAGCACTCTTCAAGAGTTTGAATTGTTCGCTCGCTTTGCCCGTACTCGCCTTGAGAACCCCGAATGCGAATGCAGTATTGAAGACTGTCTTCAAGAATGGCGCAAACATGACGAACTCATCGAATCCATATTGCAGTCCAATCGCGATGATGAGGCGGGGCTGAGCTTCGATGCAAAAATTGCCATTACCGAGATCCGGAACGATATCGAGTTGTTGCCATGAAGTTTCGAGTGCGGCTGATGAAGTGTTCGTTCTGAATATGGTGGAGTTGTTACATGTCACCGAGTAATCCCAAAGAGCTGCACGCCTTCGTGAAGTACACCGAGTCGCGGATGCGCGATCCAGAATTCGATCTCTCCCTTGAGGAATGCATCCGCCATTGGCGGGAGTGCGAAGAGACGATCAACGACATCATCGCAGGCCAAATTGAGTTCGAAGCCGGGTTGTGCGTCCCGCTTGAAGATGTGATTCATGAGCTGCGGGCCAAATTGGAGCAGATGACATGACCTATCGCGTCATTGTCACTTCAAAGGCACGGATCGAGGCCAGCAATGTCGCGATTTGGTGGGCTGAACATCGATCAGTCGCGCAAGCAAAGAAGTGGCTTGATAGTTTTCATGAGAAGGCAGCGAGCTTGGCTCATGATCCGCAACGTTGGCCTGTGGCGCCAGAAAACGACTTCTTGCCAATCGAGATCCGAGAAGTCTCTTTTGGTATCGGACGAAACAAGACGCACCGAATTGTTTTTGAGGTGCGAGGAGGTGCGGTCGTCATCCATGCGGTACGTCACTTAGCGCAGGACTCGCTCTCTCAAGACGACTTTGAATAACGAGCAATCCCAATGGCGACTTCGGCAACTCCGCTCGGCGGTGTGATTCACAGTTATCAGAAGTACGACCCGCAGCGGTTTCCGAGTCCGACGCAGCCGATGCCGGATCTCGTCTCCCCGGCGTTTGAGCACATGCTGCAGTTCGGCGATCTCAGTGAGTTGTCGCCGGAAGAACTCGCTCGTGCGGTGAAGCTTGATATCCGGCAACTCGCGGGGCTCGGACCGAGCTTGCAGCAATTGCAGGAATCATTGCTCGCTCGGAAGAACAAGATCCTCAAGACGTATGAATCGAAGTCGGTCGTCAAAGAGGCGACGCGCAACTTCACAAAGCTCGTCGAGAAGACGCATCCGCCGGAACCGTTGCAGGCCGCATTTCAGAAGGCGATTGCCGAAGAGCAGATTCGTGATCTCGAACGACTTTGGTGGCGCGCGGGGAATGATCAGTCGCCGTTCGCTCGGCAGTTAGTGCGGCTCGTTGATGCTCTCGGCTCGAAGTATCAGATCGATGAGCTCGCTTCGAAGTACGAGTTCCTCGGACGCAAGCCGATGTCGATCGAAGAGGCGATCGCGATCAAAGAAGAACTCGAAACGATCGACCGTTTGCTCAAACAACTCGAAGAGGCCGCAAAGTCCGGGCAGATCGCGATCATTGATCTCGAAGAGCTTGCAGAGTTCGCTGACGGCGAGCTGCTCGATGATCTCGCACAGATGCAGCGGCAGGCGGAAGAGTTGTTACAGCAGTTGGCCGAGCAGCAGGGACTCGAACGCAATCGACGCGGGTATGAGCTGACTCCGCAGGCGTATCGACTGTTTCAAGGCAAGCTGCTCGAGCAGATCTTCAGCCAGTTGCAGGCGTCTCGAACGGGACGACATCAAGGCCCGATCGTCGGAGAAGGAGCGGTCGAGCTCGCGACGACGAAGGACTACGAGTTCGGGGACTCCGTGACTCAGATGGATGTGCCGCAGTCGTTGATCAATGCGATGCTGAGAACGGCGCGCGATGCCGTGAGTGAGCGGCAAGGCGCTAGCCGCCGGTCCGGGGTCGATGGAGAGTCAGAAGCAAACAAGAACCCGCGGCTAGCGCCTTGCGGCTCACGGGTGCGCCTTCTGCCCGAAGACATCGTCATTCATCGGACTCGTAACTCTCCGAAGTGCGCGACTGCCGTGCTGATGGATATGAGCGGTTCGATGCGCTACGACGGCCAATACATCAACGTGAAGCGGATGGCGCTCGCGCTCGATGGGCTCATCCGCAAGGAGTACCCCGGCGACTTCTTGCAGTTCATCGAGATGTACTCCGTCGCGAAGCCGCGACACTTCAGCGAACTGATGAGCCTGCTGCCGAAGCCCGTCACGATCTTTGATCCGGTCGTCCGCTTACGTGCTGACATGAGTCGCGAGGACATTGAAGAAGTGCACCTGCCGCCGCACTTCACCAACATCCAACATGCGCTGCAGTTAGCTCGACAGTTCTTGACGACGCAGGCGACTCCGAACCGACAGGTAATCCTGATTACAGACGGATTGCCGACCGCGCACTTCGAGGGTTCGCAGCTTTATCTGCTCTACCCGTCCGATCCGGCGACGGAAGCGGCGACGATGCGCGAGGCGTTGCTGTGTCAGCGCGAGGGCATCGTCATCAACCTCTTTCTGCTGCAAAGTTGGTCGCAGTCGACCGAAGACATTCGGTTTGCACATCGACTGGCGGAATGCACAAAGGGCCGAGTGTTCTTTGTCGCCGGAAAGGAACTCGATCGCTTCGTTGTTTGGGACTACGTCAACCGACGAAAGTCGATCGTGAGTTAAGAAAGCATGTCCCGCGAAGTCAGTAGGCTGCGACAGCGCGCGGCATGCTTTAGATTCGTTGCGACACCGTGACGACAGAAATAGGACGACTGGGACTGCTGCGACGAATCTGAGAAAGGCATTCCCGCGATGTCGCCCTCTGCGTCTCATGAGTCCCATTCGTCCGATCGCTTTGCGGCCCGCTTATCCCACTAAGGAATCTGCTCTTGTTTGCCGGTCCCATCTTTAGTCGCGAAGTCCTCACGCAGCCGCGTCACTTGAGCCACTATGTCGCTCGGTCGGGCTATGTCGGGCTGCTCTTCGTGCTGATCTATACCGCCTATCAAACGACGATCGGCGGCTTTCAAGACAAGCTGAGCCTTGCGGAACTCAGTGACTTCGGCAGCCTCATCTTTGCCATTCTGGCGTTCGTGCAACTGACGCTCGTGCTGTTCTTCTCGCTGCTGTTCACGGCGGGCAATGTCGCTCAAGAAAAGGACCGGCAGACACTCATCCTGCTGCTGATGACCGACCTGCGCAATCACGAGATCGTCTTAGGAAAACTCTTCGCAGGACTGCTGCAAGTCGGGACGTTGATCCTCGCTTCGGCTCCGGTCTTTGCGCTGCTGCAAACGCTCGGCGGAGTTGACCTCGCGCAGATTGGATGGACGGTCGGCGTTTGCGCGGTGAGCGCGTTGCTTGCGGGAAGTTGGGGCGCGCTCGTCGCGTTCTGGCGCGAGAAGACTTATCAGACACTGGCGATCGGCGTGCTCGGGCTCGTTGTGTATTTAGGATTACTCGAAGCCTGCGTTGTGTTTGCGGATGAGCGATCGACGCTCGCGGCGATTGGCAATGCGATGAGCCCTTATCGAGCACTCGGGCAGATCATGTCGCCGCTCTCGGCGATGTCGGGGACGGGTACCGCTTCGGTCTCGGCACTGTCGGCGGTTTGCGGATTGGGAGTGCTCTCGGCAGTGTTGATTGGAGTGACGATCAATCGGCTGCGCGTATGGAATCCGTCGCGTGCGTTTCATGTCGGCCCGGCGATTACGAAAGCGGTGACCGACGATGAGTCGCCGCAAGCAAAGGTCGTCGTGCGGCATCGTCCTATTTGGTCGAACCCCGTGCTGTGGCGCGAAATGATGACGCGCGCGTACGGGCGAAAGTCAGCACTCATCAAGCTGGCCTATGTGCTGCTCTCGGGTGCCGTCAGTTACGAACTGATTTTGGCCGGCTCAGGAGCGGATGCGATTCTCGGCATGATCTCGCCGCCAGTGTTTGTCTTCGGAGCCTTAGCCATTCTGTCGCTGATGCTCGTCAATGCGCAGGCGGTGACGAGCATCACCAATGAGCGTGACATGAAGACGCTCGATCTCATCATCGCGACCGAGATCACCGCGAAAGAGTTCGTCTTCGGGAAGCTCGGCGGCGTGCTCTTCAATACGAAGGAGCTGATTGCCGTTCCGCTGCTTTTGATTTGCTGGTTCGCCAGTGCGGCGAGCGCGGGCATGCTCACGATGGAGAACGCGATCTATCTCGTGAGCGGCTATCTAACTCTCGTTGCGTTCGCAGCGATGTTGGGGCTGCACTTCGGATTGGGTTATGCGAGTTCTCGCAGCGCGATCGCCAATAGTCTCGGGACGATGTTCTTTCTGTTCGTCGGCATCTTTGTGTTGATGGTCTTGCTGGTTGAGGCGCGCGGTTCGTTCGGGACGCAGATTCAAGCCTTCTTGCTCTTCATCGTCGCTGGCGCGTTTGCACTGGTGCAGTCGCTGACGGCGCGCAATCCGTCGCCCGCATTGAGGCTCGCCGGAGGCACGCTGCCGTTCCTCACGTTCTATGCGATTACGTCTTACCTGCTGCGAGGTTCGCTCGGCGTTTGCTTGTCGATCTTGATGGCTTACGGCTTCACGACGATCGCGATGCTCATCCCGGCGATCAGTGAGTTCGATGTCGCGCTCGGGCGTTCGACATTGGATAAAGAGTGAGCGATCGCCGTCGCGGAGTCGCGAGCCTTAGCGCTTCGATTGAAGTCGCGCGACTTCCTCGCGCAGCCGAGCGAGTTCTGATTCGTATTGAGAGATGACTTCCTCTGCTGACTCAAGCTTCACTTGAGTTGCCGCGAGTCGTCCTTCAGAGGATGCCAGTTTTCCGAGTGCTGCGATGCGGCCTTCTTCTGAGGTCAGCAACCGCGCGCCGTTGTCGAGGCGGAAGAAGGCGAGTTGATCTTCATCCTGCATTAGTCGCAGTTCGAGTTCTTGACTGACGAGCGAACCGTCAGCCGCGCGTTCGATCGCGACGTGCTCCCCGTTGATGAGCCGATAGCCCTGCAACGGCGGGTCGAGGTAGTCCTCAGTCGGATCGAACAGGAAGTACTCGCGAATGCCGAGTTCGGCATAGAGCTTCGGTTTCTCGCGCAAGTCTTGCTTCTTCGTTTTGTTCGAAGTGACCTCGATGACGACTTGCGGAACGATTCGCTCACGCCAGAACTGATAGGTGCGTCGCTTTCATTGTTGCAGTCCTTTGACGACGAGCACGTCCGGGCAGAAGCACTTCTTCGGATTGCCTTCAACGTAATAGACGAGAATGTTGCCCGAGACGTAGACCTTCTGGCCGGCAAAGTGCAGTTGCAGAGCATTGATTTCGCGGACCATTTCGTCGCGATGCAGGTCGGACTCGCCCATGGGGCGCCCATCTGACTCGGGATAGCGAACGGTCTTCGTCGTGATTGCGATCGACATACGAAACCTTGCTCGCGAAGAGCCTTAAGAATTCAGATCACTCGGTTGCATGAGCATATTGCCGCGCGACCTCTTCGCCAGATTGCTTCACAGCAAAGACGAGCGGCAATGGCTCAGACGGGCGATGCTCAAATGCGAAAAGCCGGCCTGCTCCCCAGCGGGAAAGCAAACCGGCCTTGCGATTGATTGCAGTGATCGATGCGGTGCGTAGTTATTCCTACAGAGCGTGCTGACGTCAGCTACGTCCGCTGAGTTGTCGTGCTACTTCGATTCTGGTCCCGCACAACGAATGAGATGGTCGTGATCGATGTAGACCACTTCGGTTGTTTGATCCGTATGTGTGAACGGAATGGGCCAGTCAGAGCGAATCGTCTTGTCGAAGTAGAGCGTGCATTTGTAGTGACAGTGATGCAGCCGTGCCGGACCGACGAGCGGAATGAAGCGGCATTCGTCGACGCGGTCGACGATCGGCTCGATCACCATGCGGACGTTGTTGATCGCGGTCTCGCTGAGGAACGCGAACCCGCCCGCTCCCTTATGAGCTGACGGCAACGCCCGAATCACTTCGTCGGGACTCGGGGGATCGAGGCAGTAAAGCGGTGCGTTCTCGCCTTCGACCGGATCGAGCACGGGCACTTTGCCGTAGCGTTCTTCTTCGTGATACGTGTCTTCGATCATTTGGCTGTAGTACGGGCTGACCGGAATCAGCGGCGTCGCAACCCAGAATCTCGAAAACGCGAACACGTTGGTCACAGTGCCGTAGAGCACCGTGCATCCGGTCGAGCTGAGGGCCAATAGGGCCATCGCCGCGAACAGAGAAATCCTTTTCATCTGCGTCACCTTAGGCATGTCGCCAGAAAGGAAGGCAGTCCTCGTGACCGCCGAGTCAGCGTAAAGTCAGCTCAATTCCGCAAAGGGAATGAGTTCTTGCAGTTAGGTATCGAACCGCTGACTGCGTCGACTTGTGGGAATATTCCGATTTTGCCGAAGGCGCCGGCTGTAGGGCTGCGGCGTACGGCCTCCTTTCGAGCGACAGATCGCACTTACCAGTCAGCCACGATCGGCTCGACGTGCTTCTCGTCAGTTGCTCGGCTCGGCATTGCGAGCCTGCGTGAATTGGGAACTCGGCCTGAGTCCGATTCGCCTTTGACGCTTTCTCTGCATCGAATGTTGACAGTGTTTTCGTACGTTGATTGAGAGCATCATCCCGCCGAGGCTCGGGATGGAATCCCAAGCTACTTGTTCCCGAAGCGTTTCATGCGAACCGCGGTTCATTTGGTACAGGGGAAGAGTCAGATTCGACTTTGACG
>CAZNMS010000015.1:41747-43738 GCA_964573505.1 uncultured Planctomycetaceae bacterium
TTATTATTTTTTTTTAGTGCTTCATCCGTCAGATTCTCTGTATGGAATCACTAGGTTCTTGTTATCTTTGTGTTGATTGCGATCCTGCGTGAATTGGGAACTGGGGCTGAGTCCGATTCGACTTTGACGCTTTCTCTACTTCTCTACGCCGAATGTTGACGGTGTTTTCGTACGTTGATTGAGAGCGTTATCCCGCCGAGGCTCGAGATGGAATCTCAAGCTACTTGTTCCCGTCGGTCGTGATGCAGCAGGCTGATGAGTACGTTGCGGGCTCGTCGCTGAATGGTGGTAGTCGTCGTTCGAAACGCGGCTCATTCAAGACGGTCTCATGAACAACATCGCGAGGGAGTTCTGCATGCGTCTGACATTGAAGTTGTTGGCGATCGGTCTGAGTTTCATCTCATTGAGCTGCGGCGTGCTGAGTGCTGTCGCGGCGGAACCGCAGTTCGTCGAGTACGCGCCGAAGGACGGCACAAGTAACAGCAAGAAGGTCGTGCTGCTCGCGGGCGATGAGGAGTATCGCTCGGAAGAAGCAATGCCGATGCTCGGCAAGATCCTGTCGCAGAAGCACGGCTTTCATTGCACCGTGCTGTTCTCAATGGGGGACGACGGGACGATCAATCCCGACAACCAAAAGTCGCTCAGTCATCCGGAGAAGCTCGATCAAGCCGATGCGATCGTGATGCTGCTGAGGTTCCGCAAGTGGGACGACACCGCCTGCCAACATTTCGATGCCGCCTTCAAGCGCGGCGTGCCGGTGATCGGGTTGCGAACATCAACGCATGCCTTCTCGGGAGTCGGCGGTTCGTTCGGAGCGTTGAACTCGTTCGGAAAAGATGTGCTCGGCGAACGATGGGTCAGCCACTGGGGCCGACATAAGAGCGAAGCAACGCTCGGCATCTTCGAAGCTGCCAATAAGGACGACGTCGTGCTGCGCGGCATCGCAGACAAAGAGATCTTCGGTGACAGCGACGTCTACGAAGCCTATCCGCCGACCGACGCGAAGATTCTGGTGCGCGGCGCCGTCCTCAAAGGCATGCAACCGACTGACGCACTTGCCGACTACACGAAGAAGCGAGCGACCGATAAGGCCGAGCAAGGCGTCAACGACCCGATGATGCCCGTTGCATGGACTCGGCTGCATCAGCAAGCCAATGGCAAATCCAATCGCATCTTCTGCACGACAATGGGAGCTGCGACGGACCTGCAAAGTGAAGGACTGCGTCGGCTCGTTGTGAATGCGGTCTATTGGGGACTCGCCCTCGACGTGCCTGCAAAGGCGGATGTTGCTTACGTCGATCCGTTCAAACCGTCGGCTTATGGCTTCAAGGGCTATCGCAAAGGACTGAAGCCGAGCGACTTCGTGCTCGGCAAAACCGGCGAGCCATCAGCGGCAGACAAGCAGTAACGACTCTTACATGTAACTTGACTCTTTGAGTTGAGCGCCTTCATTGGGGAAGTGCTCGACTCGGAGAGCTTGTGATTAAATCGCCCCCGACCTTGCGTCGGGGGTTCAACGGCTTTTGCGCTACTACGATTTAGGGCAAATTCGGGCGAGGTTCATTTCGGTCTCGCGTTGGGTTGCAGAGCCGCGCCCGTTAGGAAGCAATGCATTGGCGATTTCGTAGCGGATTCCGCTTCCGGACGGGCGCGGCTCTGCAACTTCATCGTGAACCATGCCCAAATTGCATTCATGGCCTCGATCAATCGGCCGCGCGTGCTTCGCTGCCTCAAGCCACTTTCACGCGTTGATCGGCAGCGCGAGCGATCGCAGTGCGATCTCGTTCGAGCTTGCGGCTTTCGGCTGCTTTTTCAGCAAATTGACTCCCCACTGACCGGGCCTAGAATCCCCGCCTTTCTCGCCCCGGCAGAGGAGTTTTGAGCTGTGGATGAAGCAATTCGTAAGGCCGGAGTGCTCATTGAAGCACTCAGTTGGATTCGACGATTTCGCGACCGCTATGTCGTGATCAAGCTCGGCGGCAGCACTCTTG
>CAZNMS010000016.1:0-43628 GCA_964573505.1 uncultured Planctomycetaceae bacterium
GACGCTCTTTCGCGGAGCGAAAGGCGACCATTGGTCTGAGGTGCAACCTCGCTAGCAGTTCTTGTCGAAGAGCGAATGCAAGCGGCAGATAAGAATCGACCGGCAATAGGCAGCACGACGGACAAGACGTCCGCCGTGCCGGTAAGAACTCATCCGCCTCTCGCGTTAGCAGCCTGCGTTTTACGACGCGGCGTTCTTGTTGCTGAGGGTCGTTTGCCGCTGCGGCTCGGGACGGAGTCTCAAGCTACTTGTGATTCAAAGCGCGAGGTCGTAAGTTCCGAAGGCCGCAAATTTGCAGGCTTTTTTCGGCGATTTGAGGTCTCAAGAGTGGCGGATCGCGACGCTTCCGCCCCGCGTCAAGTGGTTGTCTCTCGCTCGCGGACGATCAAGACACGTGACCTGATCGACTCAATCTCGCGTCCCCTATTCACACTGTGAGGAATTCATGGCTTACGACGTCACACTCATCCCCGGAGATGGAACTGGTCCCGAACTCGCCGAAGCGACTCGTCGCTGTCTCGATGCAACCGGCGTGAAGATCCACTGGGACGTGCAAGAGTGCGGCATCGAAGTCATTGAAGCTCAAGGCAAGATTCCCGAGTCCGTCTTCGCCTCGATCCGTAAGAACAAGATCGCTCTGAAGTCGCCGATCACGACGCCGATTGGCAAAGGCTTCCGCTCGGTCAACGTCGCATTGCGACAAGAACTCGGACTCTATGCCTGCGTGCGTCCCTGCAAGACCTACAAAGGCGTGCGGTCTTACTACGACAAGACGAAAGTGGATCTCGTCATCGTCCGCGAGAATACGGAAGACCTTTATGCCGGCGTCGAATTCAAAGCCGGTGAAGCGAAGACTGCCGAACTGATTCAGTTCATCAACGCGGCGTCGACCGGCAAGAAGATCAATACGAGCCTGCAAACAACCGGCGTCAGCATTAAGCCGATGTCCGTCGAAGGCACTCGCAACATCTGCAACTACGCCTTTGACTATGCCGTTCGCTGCGGTCGCAAGTCGGTCACGTCGATTTGCAAAGCGAACATCATGAAGTTCACGGACGGCCTTTGGTACGACGAGACCCGCGCTGTCGCTCTCGCTTATGGCGCGAAGTTCGAAGAAGCGAAGTTGGCAAACGGAGTCACTGCTGACCCGTCGCTCGCCGGCAAAGTGAAGGACGGCAGCGGTCTGCAATACATCGAGCGACTCGTCGACAACATGTGCATGCAGCTTGTCCAAAAGCCCGAGAACTACGACGTGCTCGTGATGGGCAATCTCTACGGCGACATCCTCAGCGACTTGTGCGCGGGACTTGTCGGCGGACTGGGAGTCGCACCGGGAGCGAACATCGGTCCTGACGCAGCGATCTTCGAAGCAACGCACGGTTCGGCTCCGAAGTACAAAGGTCAGAATAAGGTCAATCCGACCGCGCTGATCCTCAGCGGCAAGTTGTTGTTGGAGCACATCGGCGAAGCAGCCGCTGCCGAGAAGCTCGAACGAGCCGTCGCGAGCATCATCGAAGAAGGCAAGTACGTGACTTATGACATGAAGGCTGACCGCAACGATCCGACCGCTGTCGGTACTCGCGAAATGGCCGAAGCGATCTGCAAGCGAATGGCCGAGCTCGGCTAATCGAAGCAACGCTCAACGTCAGTTGAAGGGCACACGAGAGGCATCCAGTGGGATGCCTCTCTGCATTTGCAGAGTTCGTTTCGAGCTGCTTCTGAGGAACGCATCCGTTTTGAGGTACGACGGACTTGCAGTCCGTCGCTTCTCACGAGAGTGACGTTCGACGGACTGCAAGTCCGTCGTACCAGTTGTTCGTCACCCATTGTGCCGACTCGCGCGGTGAGGAACTTCTCGGCGTCTCGCTCGCTGTCGATTGACCCGCGCGAGGCACGCATCCGTTTTGGGGTACGACGGACTTGCAGTCCGTTGCTTCTCACGACGATGACGTTCGACGGACTACAAGTCCGCCGTACCAGTTGTTCGTCACCCATTGTGTCGACTCGCGCGGTGAGGAACTTCTCGGCGTCTCGCTCGCTGTTGATTGAGCCGCGCGCCGACTGGTCTTGAGCCAATTGCCGCAGGCCGGATATTTAGACTCGGCGCGGGTCTTGTCCGCGCAAGGGATCGGTGCGGCAATGGATGCCGCTCGTTGCGAAAGGATTCGCTATGCGTGCAGCCTCACTTTGGCCGCGCTGTCTTGCTCTGATGTTGTTGGCGGCCGTTTGCGGTGCGAGCACTCTCGCGCTCGCACAAGCACCGTCGTTTGACTCAGACGCGATCACATTGGAATCCGCGCCGCGCGTTGCGCGTGTTGAGCCGCCGTTTGAAGGAGTGATCTCGAAAGAATCCGCCTTCGTGCGCAGTGGTCCGAGCGAAGATGACTATTACCCGACGACGAAGCTGCAAAAGGGCGCTCGCGTCAAAGTCGTGCGCGAAGATTTTGGCTGGTACCTCATCGAACCGCCAGCCGGCAGTCATAGTTGGGTCAATGCTGAGCACGTTGAACGGCGCGCCGGCAATCGCGGCATCGTCACGACGGACACGTTCGATCGCATCGGCACGGATCTCGAACTCCCGCAGCAAGTGGATGAAGTTCGGCATCGGCTCGGCAAGCGAGAGACCGTTGAGATCATCGACGAAGCGGACCTCGATACGCCGCGCGGCAAAGTGCGAATGCTCAAGATCAAACCGCCGCGCGGTGAGTATCGCTACATCCATAAGAACGATGTTTCGCCTCTCCCGAGCGGCTCGAAGTCGCGCGACCTGCAACTGACCGATCGCAAACCGGGGGCAGAGAACGGCGAGCGAAAATCGATCAGCCTCAAAGACGAAAAGCCAATCGGCGATCTCTTACCGACGACCGATGCTGAAGGCGTGCCGACTCCGAAAGTGGCCGAGCCGACTCCGACAAAGACGGTCGTCGAAGCAAAGTCGAAGCCGGCTGAAGCGGTCGCGCAGAAAGAGTTCGAAATCCCGGCGGGGCACATCGACGCCAATGTGCGACTCAAGCAGATCGACGATGAGTTCAAGCAGATGGCCGAGAAGCCGGCGGCTCAATGGAATCTTGCCAGTGTTCGCGATCAGTACATCGAGTTGCGTGACCAATTGCAGAACGCGGGTTCGAACGAAGATGCCGCTGAATTTCAGAAGGAACTCGATAAGCGACTCGCTGCCGTCGGTCGGTATCAAACTCGCTACAACGACTTTCTCGCCGTGCAGCAGATCATGCGCGACACGGAAGTTCGTGATGAGCAGATCCGGCAACAATTCTTACAAGGGCGCCAATCCGTCGCGACGCAAGTGCCGGTGACAACGCACGTCTCGCGGAGCAACGGTCAGCCGACGCTGCCGCAGACCGATCCGTTCGCTCAGCCGAGCGCCCCGACTCAGCCGATGCCTCAACGACAACAGCCGGGGATCCAGCAACCGCCGCAATGGCCACAGCGTCCGATGACGAATGCCGCGACTCCGAACGCAGTACCGAATTGGGGAGCAACGCAGCAGCCGCGTCCGAATCGACCGATGCCGCAACCGAATCAACCGTTCGTGCAAGCACCGTTCTCCGGCGGCGCGGGACTCATGCCGTCTCCGATGATGCCGCGCAAGTTTGATGGAGCGGGCATCGTGCAACGCGCAGCAGCGTCTCGTCCGGGTGCTCCGCAATATGTGCTGCTTGCCCCTGATGGCCGCGTCTTGACGTACTTGCAGGCCGGTCCCGGAGTGAACCTCGAACAATTCGTCGGTCGGCCAATGGGCTTGCTCGGTCAACGCGGCTTCCGACCGGAATTGAACGCCGACTTGCTCGTCGTGCAGCAAGCAACTCCGGTGCGACTAAAGACGGGACAGTGAATTGCAGCCGCGTCGCCATCAGTCGTTTAACCGCATCGCCATCGGCGTGCGCTTCTGCGGCGAGCGAGTGTCTCAATTGCGATGCATGCAGGCCGGTGAGGGGATGCTCTTGCTGCGATGCAGAGTCTCGTCCGGGAAAAGCGCAGCCCGATGGGCTTGCGGTTAAACGAGTCAAACCATCGGCGTGCGCTTCTGCTGCGAGGGGAGTTTCATTCGCGATGCAGGCAGGCCGTTGAGGCGATGCACTTGCGGGGATTCTGAGTCTTATCCGGGATGAGCGCAGCCCGATGGGCTTGCGGTTAAACGATGAGGAAGCATTCATGACGGACTCTGATCGCTTCGAAGTGGAACTAAAATTCCCTCTCGGGGACTTGCGCGAGGTCGTCATTCAGCGGTTGCAGGGACTCGGTGCAGTCTGCGGTGAGACCGTTCCGCAAGCTGACCGCTACTTCAATCATCCTCAGCGAGACTTCGCTCAAACGGATGAAGCGTTGCGCATCCGCTCGATCGGTGCCGACAACGTGCTGACTTACAAAGGCCCGAAGATCGACAGTCGCACGAAGACGCGCAAAGAGATCGAACTGCCGCTCGGAGCAACCTCTCAGACTGCCGAGCAACTCGCGGAAGTGCTAACGATTCTCAGCTTCCGTCCGGTCGCGACGGTCATGAAGCAGCGTCAGCAGTGGCATCTGACCGACGGGCAATGGCACATCGAAATTGCGCTCGATGACGTCGCCGAAGTCGGCTCGTTCTGCGAGATCGAAGTTGTTGCCACTACCGCACAACTCGCAGACGCGCAAGCCGCCGTGCTGAGTCTCGCACAGCGATTGGGACTGCAAGCGCCCGAGCGAAAGTCGTACTTGCGATTGCTACTCGAACGAACGCAGCAAGAAGCACGCGGCAAATAAGGGATCGTCGAGGGATATGTTCCCGATTCGCGTCGCGTAGGTCGGACGCCTACGTCCGACAGCGACGCAGCACGGACGTAGGCGTCCATGCTACGAATACGCGAAGTCGTTCTCCGACTCTCCCGTCTGACGTTCGGGATCGTTCGCAGTCTCGTCTGGACGCGATTGCCGCGAGTGCCATCTAATCCTCGATTGATCGAATGGTCGGCGAGCATTGCTCGCTGACTGCGGCGACATGATGTCGTCGCTACGAAGACGCACTGCAGGGAGGCGCCGCGTATTGTGGGAAGCTTTGCTCGAATCTTGCCGTTTCTTTGGCCGTATCGCCGACCTCTCGTGCTGTCTGCGTTTTGCGCATTGGCCATTTCGTTCTTCTGGGCGGCGAATCTGTCGGCCACTTTCCCGGTGATGAAGCTGCTCTTCAAAGGCGAGAGCTTGCAGAGCTTCGTCGATTCGGAGATCGACGCGACTCACAAGAAGATCGAAGCCGAGCAAGCGCGTGCGCGCGCCGAAGCGATTGAAGACTCGGGCGATGCGCTCAAGACCGGTAAGTGGATGTGGCGCGGAGCGGACTCGTCCTATTACCTCGCGGCGTTGATGACGGTGCGCGAGCGCGTCCTTCCATGGCTCCCAACTCAGCCGTTTCAGACGCTGATGCTTGTCTTTGCAGCCTTAGTTTTCGGCACTTTTCTGAAAGGATGGTTCGTCTATCTCGAAGACACATTGGTCGGAGACGCCATCAATCATGCGCTCGTCGATATTCGCAAGCGCTGCTTCAAGCATTCATTGGAACTCGACTATCAGTCGCTCTCGAAGATCGGGACTTCCGATCTGACATCGCGCATCAGCAATGACATTGAGGTGCTCGGTTACGGGCTCGCGGCATTGCTTGTGCGTTTGATTCGTGAGCCGCTCAAAGCCGGCGGTTGTGTCGTTGCTGCGTTCCTCGTGAATTGGCGACTGGCACTGCTTTCGGTCATCGCGTTGCCCTGCATGGGGCTGACTTTGAACTACTTCGGCAATCGCCTGAAACGCGCATCGCACGGCACGCTCGAAAGTTTGTCGCGCATCTCGAAGTGCTCCGTCGAGAGCTTTGAGGGCATCAAAGCAGTCATTGGTTTCGGAGCCGGTCGACGGCAGCGGCGGCAGTTTCATCAAGCGAGCAAGTTCTATTTCAAGAAGCAGTCGCGCGTGCTGAGGCTCGCGTCACTGATGCGCCAATCGACCGAGTTGATGGGCGTCATTGCAGTGACGATCGCCGTCTTTCCCGGTGCGTACTTAGTCCTCAACAACACCGACAAGTTTCTCGGGATCAAACTCTCGAATGGTCAGATGAGTTCCGAGCAACTCGCGCTGCTGTATGCATTCTTACTCGGGACGCTCGATTCGATTCGCAAGATGTCTGCCGTCAATCGCGAAATGAAGCGCGGATCAGCGGCATCAGATCGCATCTTGCAGATGCTCGATATGCCCTCGCGCGTGCCTGAACCGCAAGTGCCGTCACTGCTGCCGAGACTTTCGGACGCGATCGAGTTCTCCGACATCACGTTTCATTACGCGACTGGTGCAGAGGGCGAGCATCGCCCGGCGGCACTCGTTGATGTGAATCTCACGGTGAAGAAGGGCGAAGTTGTCGCCGTGCTCGGCGGCAATGGTTCGGGGAAGTCGACGCTGCTGAATCTGCTGCCTCGTTTCTATGACCCGGATCAAGGCAGCGTGCGGATCGACGGCGTTGATCTCCGCGATGTGAGTTCGCGCGACTTGCGCTCTCAGATTGGGCTCGTAACTCAAGAGACGCTGCTCTTTGACGACACGATCGCCGCGAACATTCGCTTCGGGAAACCCGGCGCGACGGATGAGGAAGTCGAAGAGGCGGCGCGGCGCGCGCACGTCTTGCCGTTCGTCAGTCAGTTGCCCGATGGCTTCAACACTCAAGTCGGCGAAAAGGGCATGAAGCTCTCGGGCGGGCAGCGGCAACGCATCGCATTGGCCCGAGCGATCATTCGCGACCCGTCGATCTTGATTCTCGATGAGGCAACTTCGGCGATCGATTCGCAGACCGAGCAAGTCATTCATCAAGTGCTGATGTCGTTCGTCAAAGGGCGAACGGTGTTTGTGATTTCGCACGTCTTGAATGAGACGTTCTTAGATCTCGTGACTCGGATCGTTGTGATGGAGAACGGTCGCATCAGCGCGACGGGCACGCATGCCGAGTTGCTCGCAACGTGCCCGGCGTACTCGCGGCTGTATCAAGCAAGCGGGCAACGACGAGCGGCATAAGCAAGCAGCAGTTGAGACGCCGCACTCGTTCCCAAGCTCTGCTTGGGAACGCGGTATTTGCAAGCTCTGCTTGCCGGATCGGGAGTGATGCGGGAGTTATGTGCGGCGTGACGGCAGAAGACGGGTCGGCAGGACGGAAGAGGACTGGACGGCAAGCAAGAGCTTGCCGACGGGGCGTTCCCAAGCGGAGCTTGGGAACGAGTGCGCTCAAGCGCTCTCAAAAGGAAGATCATGCAACGACGGATCGGACGATTTTGGGTTCTGGCAGCGCTGCTGCTGACGTTGAATGCCGGCGCGCTCTTATGGATTCGGCAAGAGGTCTTGCAGCGGCTTGCTCCGACATCGAGCGAGAACTCGCTGCTCGTTTCGCTCACGACGCGCGAACCGCAAACCGCCGAGCGACTTTCGTTCGACTTCAATCAGCCGGTGAAAGGCGCGGTCTCGCTCGATGAGCCGGTCGTGAATGCTCCGCTGCTCATTCAGCCGCAGCCGCTCGGCTATTGGCAATGGCAGTCGGCGCAGCGGCTTGATTACGTGCTCGCGGAACCGTTGCCGGCAGGCCGGAAGTATCGCGTCGTCCCGGCGGCGTACTTCGCTCAAGAGACCGGACAAGAAGTTCAAATTCAGGGCGCTGCTGAAGTGCAAACGCCGGCGCTCGAAGTGATCGCGTCGCGCTTCAAGGTCGCAGATCGAGAGACTGCGACGCTTGAGTTCGAATTCAATCAGCCGGTCGATCCGGGGGATTTTCTATTACATCTCACGGTGCATGACATCGTCGTGAATCGCAAAGGCAAAGAGCGCATCGGCGAGTCGCTCGCGGTCACGATGCTCGACAAGAAGCCGAGCAAGTCGTTGCGCGTGCAAGTTGCTCGACCGTCAGCACTGCGACTCATGGCGCGCGTCTCAGAGAACTTGACGGGACGCGGTGCGGAACTCGGACTGAAGAGCGTCTACGAGTCCGAGTTCGAGATCACGAAGCGGTTTGCGCTACTGCATGTCGAGCCTCAGCATTCGTACTCAGTGTCGCGCGAACGCGATGTGCGATTGGACTTCAGCAATCAGTTGCTGCGAACTCAGAAGTTCGACGGCATCAAAGTCACTCCGGCGGTCGAAGGACTGCGAGCGCGGCTGTCTTCATGGAATCACGGGGCGCTCATTCTGAGCGGGCCGTTCGAATCGGGAGTCAGCTACTCGATCGACGTGCCCGAGACGTTGCTCAATGAGTTTGAGCAACCAATTGGTGTCGATCAGAAGCTGTCAGTGACGTTGCCGCCGCGCCATCCGATCGTGCGATTTGCCAATGAAAAAGGCTTCTTATCGCCGCTCGGCAATCTGCTCGTTGATGTCGAAACCGCGAGCGTGACGGGTTTGAAACTCGAAGTCTCACGCGTGCATGAAAACAACTTGCTCGCGCATCTTGAGGGCTCGCCGACAACGCGCACGTCGCGCGCGTTGTTCGAGAAGACATTGGCTGTCGCCGCGAATGGCGATCAGTGGCAAGAGTCCGTCATCGACTTGAAGGAACTGCTCGCGGGGCAGCGCGGCATCTATCGCTTGCGCGCGGCTGCGACGAACTCCGCATGGACCGATGACGAATGCGTTGTGAGCGTGACCGACATTGCTCTGACATCGAAGACCGAACGCGACGGACTCGTTGTGCTCGCGACCTCATTGCGCAGTGCTCAACCGATAGAAGGCGTGCGCGTCGTTGCGTTGAGCCCGAACAATCAAACGGTTGCGACTGCTGAGACCGCCGCAAACGGAGTTGCGCGGTTGCCCTTTGATCCGCAGCATCCCGACGGACGACCGTTCGTCTTAATGGCGATGAAGAATGAAGACGCTTCGTACTTGCAGCTTGATGACTCGCAATGGGTGCTGGATGAAGTCGATCAGAAGGGCAAGCCGATCCCGACGAACTACGACGTGCTGCTCTATACCGAGCGCGGCGTTTATCGGCCCGGCGAGACTCTGCATGTCAGCGGCATCATCCGAGATGCGAATGGCAAAACGCCGGAGTCATTTCCATTACAGGTAACGGCAACGCGCCCCGACGGGCGGCTCTTCAGCGAGTTCACCGTCACTCCGAAAGCAGACGAGAGCGGCACGTTCCACTTCGACATCCCGACGCGCGAGTCATCGCAGACGGGGCCGTATCGTCTGAAGGTGACGCTGCCGGGCGACAGTGACGTGCTCGGCTCTACGCGAACGCTCGTTGAAGCCTTTGAGCCCGTGCGCATCGAGATGACGGCTGCTTCTGAGAAGCCGCTTTGGCAAGCGGGCGAAGTGCCGATGCTCGACATCAACGCGAAGTATCTCTTCGGGCAACCGGCTGCGAACTTGAAGCTGACCGTGAGCGGTGAGTTCCGCCGCAGTGAGTTCGTTTCAAAGGAGCTGCGCGGGTTCTCGTTCGGCAATCTCAGCAAGCATCGAACTCGCGAAGCAGGCACGATCGAAACCGAGCTTGATGAGCACGGCTCAATGCAGATGGGCATCGAGATGCCGCAGGACTTCGAAGCCGGATGGTGGCACGGGCACATCATCGCCACTGTGACTGAAGACGGCGGACGGTCGATCTCGAAGCCCGTTTCGCTGACGGTCGATACGGCGGGCCGACATATCGGTCTGCGATCGCCCGCGATGAATGGCACTGCTGAGATCGGCAAGCCGCTGCCCGTTGAATGGGCGGTGCGCACGGGACTTGATGCGGCTGCAGAACCCGGAGTCGTGAAGCTCGAACTGGCACGCATCGAGTACGACTGGAATTGGCGGCGACGAGATAGCGGCGTCAGTTGGGAGCACGTCGAGCGGCCGATCGTCATCACGACAATCTCGACCGACGGCGCGGCAGCGAATGGCGAAGTCTCGTTCGAGATCCCCGAGTGGGGCCAATACCGACTGACCGCAACGGACGAACGCTCGGGCACGACGAGCGCGATCTCGTTCTATGGCTCGGGCGGCTACGGCGAATCGTCGATCGTCACGAGCAATCGACCGGAGCGAGTGGAACTCATTCTCGATCAAGCGTCGTATGTGCCGGGAGCAACGGCGAAGTTGCTGCTACGCAGTCCGTTCAAAGGCACCGGCTGGATCTGCCTCGAATCAGAACGCGTGCGTCAGCAGCAATTGGTGACCCTGACGGGCTCGTCGATGTCGGTTGAAGTGCCGATCCCCGCTGACTTGCGCGGCGGAGCGTTCCTCAGCGCGACCGTCATTCGTGCGGTTGATCCGACTGAGAAAACATGGCTGCCTCATCGAGCGGCCGGCATGACGCGCTTAGTGCTCGATCACAAAGCACAGCACTTGCCGGTCTCGATCACTGCACCGTCGCAAGCGCGTCCGAGTGAGTCGGTGAAGATCGTCGCGAAGGTCGAGCATTGCGGCCGCGTCGCATCGCAAGACGCGGCTGACTCGAACACTGCCGCGAACACAAAGCCGGCTTGCCGAGCGATGTTGCATCTATGGGCCGTCGATGAAGGCATCTTGCAGACGACCGGCTTTAAGACGCCCGACCCGCATCAACACTTCTTCGCACCGCGTCGTTCCGAGATTGCATCGGCGGACGTCTTCCGCGACTTGCTGCCGGATCATCAACGGGCCGCCGGAGTGCTGCGCATCGGCGGTGATTCGAGCGAGACCGAAGAGGAAGCTCGCGGAGTCACTCCGAGTCGCAAACGTGAGTCGATCGTTGTGTGGCGCAAGTGGGTGCCGATCGACGCGTCGGGCACGGTCGCGATCGACGCTCAACTGCCCGAGCACACTGGGCGGCTGCGCTGGATGGCGGTCGCAGTGGCCGATGACGCTTATGGCCATTCGGAATACGGAACGACGTTGACCGCACCGTTGCTCGTCGAGGCTTCATGGCCGCGCTTTGCAGCACCGGGCGACCGACTCGAAGTTCCGGTCAAGCTCTTCAATGCGACGACTCAGCCGCTTGAGGTCAGCTTGCAGTTGCAGAGTTCGGGGCCGTTGTCGATCGCGCCGCGCGGCGAGATGTCGAAGATCAGCGTCGCTCCGCAGCAACCTCAAATTGTGTGGCTCGATGTCGCAGCAACAGAACTCGGACTGGCGGAAGTCACTGTCACCGGAACGGCGAAGTCAGCGGAGCTCGGAGAGCTCGCGCATCATCAATCGGTCAAGTTGCCGGTTCGAGCAACGACGGCATTCGGCACGGAGTCGCGCGTGATCGCGCTGCAAGTGGGCGAGCGACTGACGCTCGATCTGCCTGCCGGCTTCATCGCCGAGAAGTCGAAGCAAACATTGACCGTCGGGCCGACGCCGCTGTCGCAATTATTACCCGCCGTCGAAGCGCTCATCGAATACCCGTATGGCTGCGCCGAGCAGACGAGCAGTCGCATGTCGGGCTTGCTCGCTGCGGCAAAAGTATTGGCGAACGAAGAGAAGCCTCGCAGCGCAGATGCTGTTGCCGCGAAGGCTGCGAGTGCCGAAGAGCTTGCGAAGCTGCAGAATGCGGATGCCGATCAAGCGGCCCTTGAGGCACGTCGCGCGGTCATCGACGAGATGCTCGACGCGGGCGTCGCGCGGTTGTGGTCCTATCAAACTCAAACTGGCGGCATCGGCTATTGGCAGGGCATGCCGCCCGACGTTTGGCTGAGCGCTTACGTTGCGGGCGTGCTGGCCGATGTGAAGCAGCACGGTCGTCCGGTGCATGAGCGCTTCAGCGACGAGTTGCTGAAGTATCTCAGCGCGTCGCTCGATGGCCGCAACGGAGCGGAGCTTGATGCGAATACTCGCGCGGCGATTTGCCGAGTTCTTGCCGTCTTTCAAAAGGCGCCGCTCGGATGGATGGCGAAGCTCAGTGAGCAGAGCGAGCAACTCGATTCGGGAGCAAAGGCCGATCTTGCCCGAGCATGGCTGAGCGCCGGTCGTCGAGATCGAGCGGCCGCCGTACTCGGTGAGAACCCGCTGACGAGTCTGACTCAGAGTCGCTCGTACTACGGGCGGCTCACATCGCCGCTGACTCAGCAAGCGGCCGTATTGGCGGCAATTGTCGAACTCGACGCAAAGGATGCGCGCATCCCGGCATTGGTGAAGACGGTCGAGGCCGGTCGCGTGAACGGCGTTTGGCATTCGACGATCGAGAATGCGGCAGCGCTGTCGGCGCTCGCGCGCTATCAAGCGACGCTCAGCCGGGAGTCAGCCGAGTTCAAAGGCATCGTCCGCGCCGGAATGGGCGACGCGACGGAGTTCGATCATCGCGCGACGAAGACGCTGAAGTTCGAAAAGCTGCTTCAGCCGCTGCAACTCGAAACGGCGGGGAAGGGCGAGTGCTACGTCACGCTGACAACGACGGGGCTTCGGGCCAATCCGCAAGCCGCGGATAGCGGCCTGCACGTGCGTCGGAAGTGGCTCGATCGAACGGGCAAAGAGATCGACCCGCAGGCCATCAAGCCCGGCGACTTAATCACCGTCGAAGTCGAACTGCGATCGCTGACACAGCAATTGCCGAACGTCGTCGTGCTCGATTCGCTGCCGGGCGGGTTCGAGGTCGAGAATCCGCGACTCGCAACGTCGGCGAATCAAGGGCAAGACTCCGACGAGTTCCGTCCGGACCGCACTGAGTTTCTCGATGACCGCGTGCTGATCTTCACGACCGCGCCGCTCGGTCAACCGGCGAAGTTCCGCTACCTCGTGAGAGCAACGACGCTCGGCAGCTTCGACGCGCCCGGCATTCAAGCCGTCTCGATGTACGCGCCGGACATCGTCTCGGTCGCAGCCGGAACCGCGATCAAGATCGCAAAATGATTAGCAGTTCGAGTGAGTCGTTGCCTTAAGACCGCTGCACGTCACTCCGGCGGGTGAGCGGTTTCGGACCTCTCACTGCCGCTCGTCTGGCGCGAAAGTCGCTATTGCAACCCACTAAGGCGATGTCGCAACCTCTTGGCACAAAGCCGTTTGCGCATGCAGCCGGATCCGCATCCGGCAGACTCTTCCCGGCCCGAAAAACCGGTGCGATCGGGATAATCGCTACAGTTTAACATCTTGCCGAGTCGATAAATCTCCTTGAGTCAGGCTCTAGCGCGGCTGTTATGTGGCTAGAGGCATGACGATCGAGACCCTGCATGCTCAAGGATTGAAGATGCGGCTCCATCGATGGTTTGGTCCGCTGTGTGGTGCTCTGGCAGTTGTTGCGAGCACCAATTCTGTTTCGGCTCAGCAGCCTCCGCTGCCCGGCTCGGCTTCGGCATTTGCCGATCCAACGGGAGCGAGCTACCGCATGCCGGGACCGGGGGCTTATCCCAACAACTTCCAACCGTGGCCGGCAGTGTCGCCCTACGAAATGGATTACGGACGGCACGTCAATGAGGGCGGGTTATGGAACTATGATAATCAGTCGCATGCTGCGATGGGCGGACATTGGAATCTCCGCGCCGACTATCAATATATCTCGGTAAAGCCGAGTGATAGTTACATCGGGCATCAGTCGGCTCCGACATACAAGCAGCAAATCCGCAACACAGTCGTCAATCAGGGCCAGCAAGGTGGCGGCGGCGGTGCCGGACAGGCAAATCAGATTCAGACACTGCTCAATCTGTTTGAAGGGACGAACAATTACGGCCGGGGCTTTAATTGGTACGACCCAGTGACGGGACGGGATCTTGATCCAGTCACAGCGCACGGATTCCGTTTGTCGTTAGATAATCTCAGTCCTGACGGGACGGGATTCGAACTCTACGGCAGTTACGCATCCGACGATCAAGTCTTCGATTCGCGTCGTGAAGATATTCATCCGAGCCGCGGTCAGTTCCCCGAGATTGTTGATCCCGACACGATCTTGCTGCTGGTGAATTCTCGAGCGCCGCAGTTGTTACTCAACAACAATGGCATCGACATCACTCAGATACCGGGGCCAGTTGGCCCGGCGAGTAATCCGACTTTATACAACAGCGTGTCGCAGGCTCTCGATGCCAACTTGCTCAACTTGCGAGGCATTCCGCTTGATGATGGGACACTGGTTGCACTTCCCGGCGGGGCAGTCATCGGAGGCGCGTCGGCTGTCTATGATTTGGATTTCAAAATCAAGAACACTGTCGAGCAATATGGTGGCGGCTTGCGCTGGACGATGATGCCACTGATCAAGACAAGCTGGCTGCGAGTCAATCCGAGTGCCGGAGTTCGATTCTCAAGCCTTGAAGAAACGTTCTCATTCTACGGTCGCCACAGCGGTTGGACTTACGGCTTAACTGGTGCCGGCGGCGGCGGAAATAATCAGAACGCGAATCCTGAGATTCTCATTCACTCGACTCCCAACTTCATTGACGACGATGGCGATGGCGTCGTCGACAATGCCGGCTCCCCAGAAGATTCGCTCGGCGGGCAAGGGCAGGGCGGAAATAATCAGACTGGTAGCGCCTTCAGCACTCCGATTGATGATTTTTACCCGATCACTTCAGTATTACGCAGCCAAGTAACATCGTACCTCGTCGGCCCTGAGCTCGGTTTGAATTATCAGATCGGCGGCGAGAGCTTGAAGGTCGGCGGTCGCTCGTCATTCGCACTGCTCGCCAATCACGAGCGGATGCAGATGCAGGGGAACAACATTTTTGTCACGACTCGACCTGCGAACTTGATACAGCCGACTCCGCAAGATCAACTGCCGAACGATTTTTCGGACACAAAGAACTCAACTCACGTCTCGCCGTTGTTCGAGCAGTCGTTCTACGTCGAAGGCCCCTTCTTGAGATATGTGCCAGTGATTCGCCGAGCGAATGTGTTCCGCAACGCGACGGTGAATATGGGGTATACGATCACGCTGATTGGCGAAGTGACTCGACCGGATGAGAATATCTTGTGGCAGGGTAATCCTTCCGCCGGTCTCTTCCCGTCGATCAAGACGGACGATCGCTCCACATGGCGATCAGAGATGTTTAACTTCGGCCTAAGTTGGAAGTGGTAATTGCAGGCGATCGTGAGCAGCGGTCGCGATATGACATATAGCACGCTCTGGCCCCGAGTTCTTCGAGACTGCAACTGACAAGTTGCGGCTCGCAAGATCTCGGGGCCAGTGTCATTTCAGTTGCTCGGTTCGGCATTGCGATCGTGTGTAAGTTGGGGAACTCGGTCCGTGTGAGAAACATCCGTGTGCAGAAGGATTGACGAGAGCGGCATCTTTTTGCCCATCCTTCTTCACACGGATATTTGCCACACGGATGAAAGCAGCGACTGACTCCGTTGATCCGGCAATGGAGTTCCCGAAGCGAGGATTTGCGCACCCTCAAACGGAGGCAGCTTGACAGTCCGAGGCGAACTTCGAGGATCCCGGCCTTCGCTTTTTCCCTTCTGAATCGGGAGTGACTGTCTCATGACTCGCGCCATTCTCTTGCTGCTGTTGCTCGGGTTCGGAGTGACTTCTCCTCAAAACTGCGGCGCGGCTGAGCGGCCGAATGTCCTCATCTTTCTGGCGGACGATGCCGGATGGGGCGACTACAGCCGGAATGGGAACACTCAAGTTCGCACTCCACATATCGACTCGATCGCCCGCGACGGTGTGACGCTCGATCGCTTCTTTGTGTGCCCAGTTTGCTCGCCGACTCGGGCCGAGATGCTGACGGGGCGGTATTACCCGCGCGGCGGAGTGCGCGGGGTTTCGACGGGGCAAGAGCGGCTGAATCTCGACGAGCGGACGATCGCCGATGCTTTCAAAGCGGCGGGCTATGCGACGGGTGCGTTTGGCAAATGGCACAACGGTTCGCAGTGGCCCTATCACCCGATGGCGCGCGGCTTTGATGAGTACTTCGGACATAGCTCGGGGCATTGGGGCGAGTACATCGACGCGCCGCTCGAACACAACGGCAAGATGCTGCGGACGAAGGGCTACATCGTTGATGTCTGCACGGATCGAGCGATCGACTTCATCGACCGCCATCAGTCGCGAGCGTTCTTCTGCTATGTACCTTTTACGACACCGCATTCTCCGTGGCGCGCGCCCGATGCCGATTGGGAGCGACTCAAAGCGCGGCCGATTACTCAGCGAGCGACCGTGCCGAGCCAAGAAAACGAAGATGAGACTCGGTGTGCTCTCGCCATGATCGAGAATCAAGACGCCAATGTCGGGCGCGTGCTTGCGAAGCTGAATGAACTCAAGCTGACCGACAACACGATCGTGCTTTACTTCTCAGACAATGGGCCGAACTCCTCGCGCTGGACCGGGGGAATGAAGGGCCGCAAAGGCAGCACGGATGAAGGCGGCGTGCGTTCGACATGCTTCATCAAGTGGCCGGGACAGTTGCCTTCGGGGGCGACGGTGACGCAGATCGCCGGAGCGATTGACCTGCTACCGACACTGACGGCACTCGCCGGAGTGGAACGCGTCGGCAGGAAACCGCTCGACGGTCGCGATCTGAGTCCGTTGTTGAAGCAGAAGTCGGTCGAGTGGTCCGATCGCATGCTGTTCTCAGTGTGGGGCAACAGAGTCAGCGTGCGAACTCAGCGTTATCGACTCGACGATCAAGGCCACTTGTTCGACATGCAGGCTGATCCCGGACAGACGACGCCGATCGAGAATCAGCAACTTGAACTTGCCGAGCGACTGACGACTGCGATCAAGCAGTGGCGGGAAGACGTCGTTCCGAAACCGAAAAGCACTGTCAGCAGCGGCAAGAAGGGCGACGGAAACGGCGTTGATCCGCGCCCCATTCATGTCGGCTTTCGCGAGTTCCCGATCACGATGCTGCCTGCTCGTGACGGCGAACCGCGCGGCGGAGTGAAGCGCAGTAGCGCGGCTCCGAATTGTTCGTACTTCGTGAACTGGACTTCGAAAGACGACCGCATTGTTTGGGAAGTCGATGTCCAATCGGCGGGGCGCTACGAGGTTGTGATTGATTACACCTGCCCCGATGCCGATGCCGGAGCGACGATCGAACTCAGCCATCAAGCTGCGAGCTTGCGAGGCAAAGTCAGCCCCGGTTGGGATCCGCCGCTCTATATGAATCAGGACACGTTGCCGCGTCCGCACGGCGAGTCGCAGATGAAAGAGTTTCGTCCGCTGAAGCTCGGCGAGATCGTGCTCGAAAAGGGACAAGCACCATTGACGCTGCGGGCTATCGAGATCCCCGGTCGTTCGGTGATGGATGTCCGGCGCGTGACGCTGACGTTGCTGAAGGAGAACGAGCAGTGATGCGGGCGCGCAAGCGACTGATGGACTAACGAGGCTCTGCCTCGAAAAAGTAGCTTGGGATTCCATCCCGAGCTCCAGCGGGACGACGATCACATTCACTCGTTGAATTCGCCGTCACGAGAGACCTCGCAGTCTCGTTTTCATACCCCCCCAACGTCCTTCGGACATTGGGAACTGCCTCAGACGGACGAGTCTGCGAAAGACGGATTAAGATTAAGAGTACGATTAAGATTAAGAGTAAGAAGACTCATAACCTGTAACCGGCTATGTGCAATAGATTACACACACGGTCTTAATCTTAATTCTACAGCGCACCATGTAGCTGAAATCGTGAGATTTCAGGCATTTCAGCCGTCCGAAATCTGACGATTTCGGCTACGAAAACAGGGAAGGTGCGCTGTCGAATTAATCTGGCGAGCCCCGGTGCATGTGCGGCTAGCGCCCTGCCACTCACTTAAGAAGCATTGGCTTGATGACATCCTCAACTCCCGCTTTTCCGCCGACTGTGATCGTCGTGCATCCGCGCGAGAACCGGCAGAAGTGCTCGGTCGAACCGCTGCGCTCCAATCCCGACTTCGTCTTTTGGACGTTTCCAAAACGAGGCGCTGAATCCATTGATGGCTATGTGCGACTCGGCATCGGCGGGCCATTGCTGAGTCCTGACGATGCGCCGAAAGGTCTGCTTGTGCTTGATGGAACTTGGCGCCTCGCACAGCGAATGGAGCCGTCTTTCAACGCGTTGCCGATCCGGTCGTTGCCCGTTTGGACGACGGCTTATCCGCGCGTCTCAAAGGTCTTCAGCGACCCGCTCGAAGGACTCGCGACGATTGAGGCAATCTTCGCGGCGTATGTTGCTCTCGGTCGCGACGTCACGGGCTTGCTCGACAGCTACTACTGGAAGGACCGGTTCCTCGAACTCAATCGGCATCTGCTGCCGCAAGGGGCGAGCGTTGCGCAGGCGGATTCCTCACCGAGTTGAATCGCCGATGCGCGACGATGAAGCGGAGAGTAGACGTCGCATTCGAGCACCTTTTCGCAGCGTGATTCGGGGATGCGAATTCGTCGCATCAACTACCGGAAGCGGTCGCGATCATTAGCATCTCGCCCCGCATTGATGACGGCTGATCTTCGTCGCGACGAAGACGCTCCCTTTCTCAGACCCTCACGATTCAAAGACAGACTATGAAGCTCAAACGAATCTTCTCGTTGCTGTTGGCAGGCGCGTCGCTCGGCGCAAGCGCGATGGCTCAAGACAAGCCGCCAGTGGAAGCCGATTACTACCCGATCTCGGCGTTCAAAGTCCCGGACGATGTGAATCTCGAAGCCGGCGGCATCCAGTGGTATCAGGGCAAACTCGCCGTCTCGACCCGACGCGGAGATATCTATCTCGTTGATGGAGCACTCGATGCGGACGTCTCGAAAGCGAAGTTCTCACTCTTCGCACGCGGCCTACATGAGGTGCTCGGGCTGACGGAAAAAGATGGATGGCTCTATGCGACTCAGCGCTGCGAGGTCTCGCGACTCAAGGACGAGAACGGCGACGGCAAGGCCGACGTCATCGAGACCGTTTGCGATAAGTGGTCGATCAACGGCGACTATCACGAGTACGCCTTCGGTTCGAAGTTCGACAAGCAAGGCAACATTTGGGTCGTGCTGTGCTTGACCGGTTCCTTCACGAGCAACGTGCCTTATCGCGGATGGTGCGTGCGCGTGAGTCCGGACGGAAAGATGCTGCCCACTTGCAGTGGCGTGCGTTCGCCGGGCGGCATCGGCTTCAACAGCGTCGGCGATGTCTTCTACACCGATAATCAAGGGCCATGGAACGGGGCCTGCGGACTGAAGCATCTCGAGCCCGGCAAGTTCGTCGGCAACCCGAGCGGCTTTAGTTGGTACGACTTGCCCGATGTCAAAGCGGCGATGGGCAAGCGACCGGAAGAGCCGAAGAGCGGCAGTCGCATGATGGTCGAGGCGAAGAAGATTCCTGAACTCAATCCGACTGCGGTCTTCTTCCCGTATCCGAAGATGGGCAAGTCGGCGAGCGGTATTGGTTGCGACACTCTCGGCGGGAAGTTCGGGCCGTTCCAAAATCAGCTCTTTGTTGGCGACCAATCTGACAGCACGGTGATGCGCGTCTTTTTGGAGAAGGTCAACGGCCACTATCAGGGAGTGTGCTTCCCGTTCTTGCAGGGCATTGGTTCGGGCAGCCTGTCAGTTCAATTCCATGAGGACGGCAGCCTCTTTGTCGGCGGCACAAATCGCGGATGGGGCTCGCGCGGACCGAAGCCATACTCGCTCGACCGCATTCGTTGGACGGGCAAGGTGCCCTTCGAGATTCACGAGATGCGAGCGAAGTCCGACGGCTTCGAGCTGACCTTCACGCATCCGATCGACTCGGCAACGGCGTCGGATCTGAAGGGCTATGAGCTTTCGACTTACACCTACATCTATCAGTCGGCCTACGGCAGCCCGGAAGTCGATCACACGAAGCCGACGATCGAAGAAGTGACGGTCGGCGCGGATAAGAAGAGCCTCAGGCTGAAGATTGCGGGACTGCAAGAGGGGCACGTTCATGAACTGCATTGCAACGGACTGAAGTCCGAAGCGGGCCATCCACTTTTGCATAAGTCGGCCTACTACACTTTAAATTACATCCCTCAGCCATAGTCCGGCATGCAGGACGCGGGCTTTGAAGTGGCATCGATTCGTAAGGCGAGTGGCAGTTGAAACGCCGTGTTTCATCCGCCGCTCGCCTTATGGCGCTTCTGCGAATCACTCACATCGAGGTTGTTATGAGACGAGCTTCACTCTTGCTGGTTTCACTGGTCGGTTTGCTGCATGGCGACGAATCGCGCGCGGCTGAGGTCAACTTCTCGAAGCAGATCAAACCGATCCTGCAAAAGCACTGTGTGAGTTGTCATAGCGAAGACACACAAGAGTCGGGCCTGCGAGTGGATTTCGGCTCGCTCCTGCAACGCGGAGGAGATCGCGGCCCCAGTGTCGTGCCGGGAAAGAGCGACGAGAGCCTGCTCTACAAAGTGCTTATCGGTAAGAGCACGACAAAGGCGATGCCGCTAGATGCACCGCGATTGGCCGATGCGGAGATTGCTCTCTTCAAAGAGTGGATTGATGGTGGAGCAAAAATTCCATCTGACGATCAGCCCGGAAAGGCACCGCGACGAGCGACGACTCATTGGTCCTTTCAACCCATCAAGAGACTGCCGTTGCCGCAGGTGAAGAACGTCGATTGGCCGGTGAACGCGATCGACTACTTCGTGTTGCAAAAGCTCGAAGACGCCGGAGCGAAGCCGTCAGTTGAGGCCGATCGCTCGGTGCAGATTCGCCGCTTGTCGCTCGATCTGCTGGGCGTGCTGCCGACGACACAGCAAGTGCAGGACTATCTCAACGACAATCAGCCGGGGGCTTATGAACGGCTCGTTGATCGCACGCTCGCGTCGCCGCGATATGGCGAGCGCTGGGGCCGGCATTGGATGGACATCGCGCGCTATGCGGACTCTAACGGCTTCACGATCGACGGTCCGCGCTCCATTTGGCCGTTCCGCGATTGGTCGATTCGCTCGATCAATGATGACATGCCTTACGACCAATTCGTCACCGAGCAACTTGCGGGCGATCTGATGCCGAACTCGTCGCGCGAGCAACTCGTCGCAACCGGGTTTCATCGCAACACGCTCATCAATCAAGAAGGCGGCACCGATCAGGAGCAGTTCCGCAACGAAGCCGTCGTCGATCGAGTTAATACGACGGGCACGTTGTTGCTGGGACTGTCGGTCGGGTGCGCTCAGTGTCACCTTCATAAGTACGACCCGCTGACTCAGCGCGAGTACTACCAGTTGTTTGCGTTCTTCAATAACTGCGACGAGCCGAACATTCCTCTGCCGTCGGCTCAGCAAGCGGCCGAGCAAGAGCGAGTGAAGCAGGGACTCGCCGACGTTGAGAAGCAACTCAAAGAGCACGATGCGAAACGCAAGACCGGGCAAGCTCAGTGGCAGAAGGAATTCGCAGCACGGCCGAAAGCGAATTGGGTCGGGCTCAAGCCAACAAAAATGGTCTCGCACGCGGGAGCAACGATCGTCACCGATGATGGCGAACGACTCTTGCTCGGCAGCAACGGCAACGTGCCTGTTAATGATTATTACACCATCGTTGCACCGACATCGGGCAAGATCACGGCGCTGCGACTCGAAGCGCTGACGAATCCGATTCTTCCCAATCAAGGCCCCGGATGGACGCCCGACGGCAACTTCGTGATGACTGAGATTGAGATCTCGGCCCGTAAGGGGGCGACTCAGCAGTCCGCGTCTCTGCCGGCTAAAAAGATTGAGGTCGCTGCGACATCAACGGACTGGGCTCAAGACGGCTATCTCATCGAGCACACTCTCGACGGTAATAAAAAATCCGGTTGGTCGATCGGCGGGCTGAAGAAGGCAAGCGTGAACGCCGATCGCGAAGCCATCTATGTCTTCAAGGAACCGATCGAAGCGACCGAACTCAGTGTCGTGCTGAAGTTCGAGCACAGCAGCGAGAAAGCGTTGCTCGGTGCGTTCCGTCTGTCGGTGACAACTGACAGCAGCGAGCAAGCCGTTGTGCCGCTCGGCATACATAAGACTCTTGAGGAAGCGGCAGCGAAGCCGACTGACGCAACGGCAGAACTCATCGCCTTTGCTTATGCCCGCACCGACGACTCGCGCAAGCCGTTGCTCGAACAGCAGACGAAGTTGAAGCGCGAGGAAGCCGATCTCAAAGCAGCGATCCCGACGACAATGGTGTTGCAAGAACGTCAGAAGAATCCGCGTCAGTCTTACATTCATGTGCGCGGCGACTGGCTCAACAAAGGGGCGAACGTCGAACCCGGCACGCCGGCGTCTTTGCCGCCGCTGAATGTTCCCGAAGGCAAGACGGCGAATCGTGTCGATCTCTGCAATTGGTTCTTCTCAGCGGACAATCCGTTGACGTCGCGTGTGACCGTGAACCGCTATTGGCAAGCGTTCTTCGGGATTGGAATCGTTGAGACGGAGAATGACTTCGGTACTCAAGGCAACTCACCTACGCATCCCGAGTTGCTCGACTGGCTCGCGTCAGAACTCATTCGCGAGCAATGGAGTCAGAAGGCATTGCATCGTTTGATCGTGACGTCGGCGACTTACCGACAAAGTTCGGGGCTTACTGCCGAGCATCTGCAACGCGATCCCTACAACCGCTTGCTCGGACGACAACGCCGCGTGCGTCTTGAAGCGGAAGCGATCCGCGATTCGGCACTCGCTGCGAGCGGCTTGCTGTCACAAAAAATGCATGGCCCCGGCGTTTATCCGCCTCAGCCGAAAGGCATCTACGTCGTGACTCAAGTGGCGAAAGCATGGCCCGAAAGTCAGGGTGACGATCGCTTCCGTCGCGGGCTCTATACCTACTTTTGGCGTTCGAGCCCGTACCCACTCTTGCCGACGTTCGATGCTCCCGATGCGAACGGCACCTGCACTCGCCGCAATCGTTCGAATACGCCGCTGCAGGCGCTGACGCTCGCAAACGACGGCTCGTTTATGGAACTCGCGCGAGCGTTCTCTGATCGCATCGTGACAGAAGCGTCGGCGTCAGATGAGACTCGTATCGGCCTCGCTTACCGCGCGGCACTCGCGCGAGATCCTTCGCCACTTGAGCGCGAGAAGTTGCTGTCGTTCGTCGATCAACAACGCCGCCGCTACGCCACTGATGCTGAAGGAGCAAAGCAAGCGGCTTCTCCGACTCGGCCAGCCGGAGTCGATGAAGTAACTTCCGCTACATGGACTGCACTCAGTCGAGTCCTACTGAATCTCGATGAGTTCATCACGCGCGAGTGATTTGCGAATGAATGGAATCAAGTGCCGATCTGAAGTGCGCGATCGACCCAAAACGTCTCATTGTTTTCCCACCATTTCGAAGCACTATGCAGAAAGTCGGCGAAGTTGATCTCGCCTTCCAAGAGGTTGCCTCTTCCGGAGTCCTTCATATCCAACTGGAAGACGCCGTAGAGCAGGCTTATCCAAGTGCTACTCAAAATTGTGGCGTCATCAGTCTCTGTCCGAAGCCAATCGCGAATGTGCCTGATGAGAACTGAGTCGTCATTGTTGTGCGCTTTGATGTCTTGGCCGGCCAAGTCGGACACGAATTGCTGGTAGCTGAATCGGTCCCGTTCCAAGATGAGGCACGACTTATCACTTTGAGTCTTCGATCCCATCCGCATCGCACCGAGAAAAAGTCCGAGTTCCAGCGGCATGTTGAATCGGGGCAGATTTGCAGCGTTTGTTTCGACTCGAGATAGATCGTGAATTCCCAAGCGACAGCCCTGAATGATGCGAATGATCTTCTCAAAACGCACTTCGCCACCGTTGTTCTTTTCAAGAGCACAACGCGGGCGGCACTTGCAAAGGATAACGGTGAAGACTGCTGCCCTCAGCAGCGAGGCGTACTCGTCATCGAACGGGCAGTTGATGAAGACATCTTTGGCATAATGAAGATTGGCTTTCGATTGGCCCACCATCAACTCCCTATCTTCCGCGAGTCGGCGTCTTCTTTTTCGTCTTCGTCAGTCCCTCGGAGACCGCATAGCGGACGAGGTCGGACCATTTTTCAAAGCGGAAATCTGCCATCAGTTTTTGCTTCATAGCTTTAATTCGCTCGACTGCAGTTCCTAATTCTTCGGCAATTACTTGAGAGCCTTTCCGATGGGCAGCTGCATTCAGAATCTTCCTCTGTCTCGGGGTCAATTTGCCGGCAGCATGCGAACGAATGAATGCCAGACGTAGCCCTCGGCCTTCCTCCGTATCGCTCTCGATGATCGCATTGATCCGAGCGAGTGACCTTCTTGCGACATCTCGATCAATTCTTGTGAGTTCGAGTCGCGACAGGCGTCTCTCGCTTGCGGACGACATTGATGTTTCAGGTTCGATCAGCATTCAGTGTCCTTTCAATAAGACCTCGATCGCTGCGGCTCAGCAGCAAATCGTAGATCGAATTCGCAATCACGAGCGACATCGAGATCCCAGCGTTTTCTTCATCCAGTGCATCGGCAATCTCGGCGGTGCAAAATGGAACTACGACGGCAGACTGATGATGTGCTGCGTCAAGCGGCCATCGGCGTCGTTCCATTGCTCGATGTTGGTCGGTCGGTACTCGCGCAGCTCCGAAGAGGCTTTCACGATGCGGCGGATCTCCGGCAGCGAACCGACTTCGCCGGCAGAGCGCGCTTGAATCAAGACGTTACCCAGTGCCGTTCCTTCTGTCGGTCCCGTCACAACGGCGCACCCGCAAGCATTAGCCGTGAATTGATTGAGCAATTCATTCTTCGAACCGCCGCCGACGATATGCACGACTTCAACACGTTCGCCGCTGAGTTCCTCAAGACCGCGCAACACGCGGCGGTACTTGAGGGCGAGACTCTCGATACAGCAGCGAATGAATTGCCCATCGTTTTCGGGGACTGGTTGATTGGTATCGCGGCACCAACTGGCAATCGCCGACGGCATGTCGTCGGGACTGAGGAAGCGTTTGTCGTCGGGATCAACGATCGAACGGAATGCCGGGCATGCTTCGGCTTGCTTCACCAATTGGGCATAGTCGGTTTGCCGACCCTGCCGCTCGAAACTCGCTTTGCATTGCTGCACGAGCCATAGCCCCATGATGTTCTTGAGCAAGCGATAGGTGCCGTCGACTCCGCCTTCGTTCGTCACGTTGAGTTCGAGCGCTCGCTTCGACAGCACTGCATTCGGCACTTCCAATCCCATCAGCGACCATGTGCCGGAACTGATGTAGGCCCACTTCGCGGAACCCGTCATGTCCGTCGGAACGGCGACAACGGCAGAGCCGGTGTCATGTGTCGCCGGGGCGATGACGTCGATGCGATTGATGTTGTTGAGCCGCGCGACATCGGGTCTCAGTTGCCCGAGCAGCGTGCCGGGACCGACGACTGGCGGAAACATCTTGGCCGGGATGCCGAGCTTGCCGAGCATCGGCGCAGCCCAATCTCGCGTTGTGGCATCGAGACATTGAGTCGTCGTCGCGTTCGTGAATTCGACGACCTTACTGCCGCACAACAACCAATTAAGGAAGTCGGGGATCATCAAGAATGTCGCGGCTTGATCGAGCAGTTTCGGGTCTTGCAGGCTCATCGCGGCGAGCTGATAGAGAGTGTTGATCTCCATGAACTGCAAGCCGGTTGTCGAGAAGATGTCGGCTCTCGGAACGCGAGTGAAAGAGTGCTGCATCAAGCCGTTCGTGCGGGCATCACGATAGCAATAAGGCAAGCCGAGCAGTTCGTCCTTTTCAGACAGCAGCACATAGTCGACGCCCCATGTATCAACTCCTACAGACTTAATGGCCGCTCCATATTGAGCCGCTGCTTTGCCGAGCCCCGTTTGAATTTCTCGCCACAAGTTGACGAGATCCCAACGCAACGTGCCGCCGACTGACACCGGCCCATTTCGAAAGCGATGAAGTTCGACCAGTTCCACTCGCGAGCCATCAAACAACCCGGCAACAACTCGACCGCTTTCTGCGCCGAGATCCACTGCGAGGTAACACTGCTTCGACATCGTCCTGATCCTCTGAGAGAAATTCGTTGAGTACCTTTTCAGCGTACCCAAATTCAAAAACAGAGAGCCCATCAAAGCCGAGCATCACGCTTAGCTCGACTGTCGCCACTCGTAGTGCGTCGAAGAATCGACCCACTCAGAACTGATCGCTCACTGCTGCTGACTTTAGAAAGCAGGCATCAGACCGTCAGTCTTTCGGCGATCAATTTTCGAGAACGACTTCGGATCAGGTTCGCAGGCTGCAGGAGCCGTAAGGAGACGAGGGTCGGTCGATTGGATGTTCGTCGGCGTCGAAGATGAATCTGTAGTGTTTCCTACACCGCAGCAGACTAGCCGCAAATCGCGCAGTCAGCGCGGCGAGTTAGAGGCACTTTTTGAAAGTCCATCGTCGCCAAATTCATCCATAACATCGTGCCGACAAGCGGCTCGGCGAGGCCGGTGATGAGCTTGATGACTTCGAGTGCGGCCATTGCTCCGACGATTCCCGGAACGGCACCGATGACGGGGAATTCGCGTTTCCAATGCGGCGGACTCTCGGGCAAGAGGCATGCGAGGCAGCCGGATTGGCCGGGCACAAAAGTCGTGAGTTGCGCGTCGAGTTCATACATCGCGCATTCGACCATTGGCTTCTGCTGTCGGACGGACTCGCGATTCAGCAGGAATCGCTCACCGAAGCGCGGCGCGGCATCAACGATGACGTCAGCTTGCTCAACGAGTCCGCTCACGTTTTCTTCGTTGATGTGCTCGGCATGCGTCACAACTTCAACTCCCGGATTGAACTGCTTGAGCCACTGACGCGCAGAGTCGACTCGCAGAACTCCGAGCCGTTCTTCGGTCATCAGCAATTGCCGATTGAGATCGCTCGGTTGAATCGGACCTCCGTGAGCGAGCACGAGCTTTCCGATGCCGGCTGCGGCAAGTTGCATGACGACGGTCCCGCCGACTCCGCCGATCCGCGAAACGAGCACGCTTGCGGCCTTCAGCTTGCGTTGTCCGACTTCACCCAATTGCGGCAGCCACATTTGCCACTCGTACCGAGCACGTTCGAAGTCGCTGAGTTGCGGGAGATCGGATGTCATTGGCGGCAGCGAGTTCTTCGAGGTGATGAGTGCGTGAAGCGCGTTCTCAGAAGATGTCGGAGTTCTTACAGCGTGAATCGGCGTCAGACGGGAACTCAGATTGAGACGGCCAGCGAGACCGCTGAGGAACAGTCGAGGAACCACTTCCCGATTTGACATCTCTGTCGGACGCCTACGTCCGACAGAGATGCAGCACGGACGTAGGCGTCCATGCTACGAATTCGGGAAGTTCTTCGCCGATGTCGTGCTGCTACTTCTCTTTCACGTCGTAAGTCAGCAGTCGCTCCATATCGCGCAGAAACAGTTTGCCTTCGGCGACAACGGGATGACTCCATGAAGGGCGGCCGCTGCGGCGCGGTTGATTGAAGCGACCGTGCTCGACGTATTGCTGCGGGTTCACTTCAACGAGCGCGATTGGGCCTTGCTCACTGCGAACGTAAAGGCGTCCGTCCGCCATCGTCAGCGAGCCTTTACCGACCGCGCGGTTTTGCCATGCGATCTTTCCGGTTCGCAATTCGATGCACGTCAGGATCGACTCGTCGCAGCCATAGAGATAGCCGTCGAGCGCCACCATTCCTCCGTGATGATTCTTCATCTCGCGAGTGGTGTAAGCGACTTCTGATGCCGTCTGCCCGCCGCGAGATGCCAGTCGGAACAACGCGCCTCCAGTGCCGTATCCCGAAGCGGTGAAGATTGAGTTGCTCTCAAAGATGGCTGAAGAGCAGTTCGCAGTGCCGTTCGACGATTCGCGCTGTCCCCACATGGGAGCACCGTCGGTGGCACGTACTCCGACAACGCCGCCGGATGTGAAATTCACGTACTGCCGCACTCCGCCGACATCGATGGCGATCGCTGATGAGTAAGCCGCTTGAGGACTCGACGGCACTTGCGAGCGCCAGATCAATTTCCCACTGGCCTTATTGAGCGCGACCATCGTTGCATCGCGCCCGCCGGGCGTGCAGATCAGCTTGTCTCCGTCGATGAGTACGGACTCGCTGATGCCCCATGTAATATTGTTTCCACCAAATTCACTCAGGATGTTGAGGTGCCAGCGCCGGGCGCCGTTCGCAGCGTCGAGACAAACAAGATCGCCGTTTGCTCCGAGTGCATAGACGCGATCGCCGTCGACGGTCGGAGTGCCTCGCGGGCCATTGCCTTGCCCTTCGCGATAGGCCCGACCGGACTTTGTTGCCCACAACTTATTGCCGGACGCGAGATCAAGAGCGATCACCATTTCGTCGTCGCCGACGTTGCCCATCGTGAAGACTTTGCCCTCGCTGACAGACACCGACGAGTAGCCTTCACCGACTCCGTCTGCTGACCAACTGGCGGACGGACCATCTTCCGGCCACTGCTTCAAGAGGCCGGTCTCGCGCGAGATGTTGTCGCGCAACGGTCCTCGAAACTGATTCCATGAAGTGCCGGCAGCGACGGGAGTGCTCTTGCCAGTCGGCGCGGCGACAGTTCGCGGCGCGGGCTTTGTCGTGCTCGTCTTCGGCATCGGAGTTGAAGGCGTCGCCGGTTTTGCCGGAGTGGCATCGTCGTCCTTCTTCTCGTTGCGAACGATGAGGCGACTGGCGCTGTTGCCGGTGAAGAAGACTGTGATTGTCTGACCGGATTCGACTCGGTTCAGCGTGCTCGCTTTGCCGTCGACGGTGAGCTGAGTGTTCTTCGGAACTTGAAACGAGCGGTTCGTCATCTTCGTCTTGTCTTTGACGACGATCTTTCCGCCCTGAACGTCAACTGAGACGACGGTGCCCGTCAGCGTCTCTGCCGCATGAACGAATTGCGGAAGCAGGCTCGCTGTCATTGCGAGCAACACACAAAAGAAGCGTTTGAAAGTCGACATATTGAAATCTCCGAGAGTGAATGCTGACGAGCCGAATCATCGCCGCTTCGTAGAGTCTCGTCGCAGTGCTGACCAGTTGCCGGAGATGCTCGTCATTGGCGTTCATAACCCGACATGCCCGACTCGCGATTTTGCGACGCAACGGAATGAGATCGATCAGACAGACGGAACGAATGGCTGCGCGCATAACGCAGTCGTGCTTTTGTGCCTCTCAATCGCATGAGCGAAGTGCAGCGTCCGATCTCTTTGGCTTCTCGGCTGATGTCTTAAACTCGCCCGAGTTCCCTCTCGCACTCATCCAGTGGAGCCCTTTGCATGACACAACTTCGCGATGCAATTCGTCGTCATCATTTCGCGAGCGACAACTACTCCGGCATCTGCCCCGAAGCATGGCAGGCGATGGCCGATGCAAACGCGAATCACGTTTCGAGCTACGGCGACGACCCATGGACTCAACAAGCGGCAGACTTGCTCCGCGATTTGTTTGAAGTCGAATGCGAAGTCTTCTTTGTCTTCAACGGCACCTCAGCCAATGCCCTCGCGCTCGCAGCGATGTGCCAGTCGTATCACAGCATCATTTGTCATGAACTGGCTCACGTAGAGACCGACGAATGCGGTGCTCCGGAGTTCTTTTCAAACGGCTCGAAACTGCTGCTCGTGCCGGGTGAGCAAGGCCGCATTCAACCGGACGCGATTAAGTCGACCGTTAAGAAACGCAACGACATTCACTATCCGAAGCCGCGCGTGCTGAGCATCACTCAGGCAACGGAAATGGGTTCGGTGTATTCCGTGAGTCAGCTTCAGGAACTCTTTGAGATGGCCCGCCGCTTCGATCTGCGCGTGCATATGGACGGAGCCCGCTTTGCCAATGCGGTTGCGACGCTGAAAGTCGCACCGAAAGAAATCACATGGAAGGTCGGAGTCGACGTGCTGTGCTTCGGAGGCACGAAGAACGGAATGGCCGTCGGCGAAGCGATTGTGTTCTTCAAGAAGGATCTCGCGCACGAGTTCGCGTACCGCTGCAAACAGGCCGGCCAATTGGCTTCAAAAATGAGGTTCCTCGCAGCGCCTTGGGTCGGGATGCTGAAGTCCGGTGCATGGCTGAAGAATGCAGAGCACGCCAATTCCGCCGCGATCAAACTGGAGAACGGACTGAAGCAGATCGCTGGCGTCGAATTCCTCGCGCAGCGTGAAGCGAATTCGGTCTTTGTCCGACTGCCGGTGCCCGTTGCAACCGCCTTGCGCGAGCGCGGATGGAAGTTCTACACCTTCATTGGAGCCGGCGGCGCGCGCTTTATGTGTACTTGGGACACTGCGGACGCAGACGTTGAAGCACTGATCGGCGACATCCGCGAATTGATGGCGGAAGCAGACGCTGCTCCGGGCAAATAGGGGGCGTTTGAGCGAGCGGCATCGAGTCGGTGCCGTCCGCTCGGGGCATCTCGGCCAGCAGAATCGGAAAATCCATCAAAAAACCTAAAGGCGTCAAACTCAGCCGACCGATCTCATCTTCCGTAGTCAACGCGGGCTCGCATGACGCGAGCGGTTCTTCAAGACCTCGGAAGGAGCTTTCATGACCAATCGGTTGCGACTCTACACGGAAGACGACCTCGGCTGCCCGGTGACAACTCCAGCGACGGTTTCCGTCCGACTCAGTGAGGTTCTTGATTCGCTAGTCGACGCCGCCCGGTCGAACCGCAGCTTCTTGAATGACTTCGCAGACGACGAGTTGCAGCTTCCGTCGGACCTTTACGAAGTGCTCACGGCGTTTCAGCGAGTTCGCGTTTCAGCCCGCGCCGCCTAATGCATCGCACGCCGCGACTGAGCTATGTAGGCGAGTCGCTCGGCGACTTGCTTCACCTGCAATTCGAGCATCGAAGATGCAACCCGTTGCGGTCGAAGTTCGCCGCACTGCGGACGAGTTTGAAGTGAGGCACGGCCTCAACTGCTTTTGGGAACTGCTTCATGGACAAAGTGCTGATCGTCATCGGCGATGCGACCGAGACCGTTGATACCCTCTATCCGCTCTACCGCTTGCAAGAGGACGGCTTCATTCCCGTCGTCACTGCTCCCGAGGCGCGGCGGTATCAAATGGTGATGCATGAAGTGAAGCCCGGTTGGACCATCACCAAAGAGTGGGAGGGCTACACACTCGAAGCGACCGTCGCCTTCCGAGACATCAAGCCCGAAGAGTATGTCGGCATCTTCTTCAGCGGCGGACGCGCTCCCGAATACATCCGCTATGACGCCGATCTCGTGCGAGCGACGCAGTACTTCTTCGACAACAACAAACCGATCGGCTGCGTGTGTCACGGCGTCGAAATTCCGGCCTATGCCGATCGAGTTCGAGGCCGCCGCATGGCGACAGTGCCGAAGTGTCGCTTCGACCTTGAAGTCTGCGGCGGGATCTTTGTTGATGCTCCCTGCGTCGTTGACGGCAATCTCGTCAGCGGACGCACCTTTCACGATCACGGCCACTACGTCGGCAAGTGGATCGACCTGCTCAAGCAAGAGCGAGCAAAGAGCGGACGCTGAAGCTGCGGCGTCGCAATGCGAGAGGTCCCGTGCGACTAGCTCAGATTCAGCTCCGATAACTCGGTGCAATCGAGCGCTCGCTCATAGGTGAGTTCGAGCTTTTCGGGGTCTGCACATCGCTGAATCTTGCGCTCGACGGCAACGGGCACTTTGCCAAATCGCTTTCGCAAGTAGGTGAGGATGTGCCTTTGAGTGGCGAGCACGGCTCCTTCTTGTCGGCCCTCTTGCAGGCCGATCTCTTTACCCTTCTTGATCCCATTCAATTCGTATGACGTAACCATTCGTTCGACCTCGCGGTAAGGCGGCGTTGTTTGGACCAAACTTAGAAACTCAGTCTGCTCGGGTTCAACCAGTGGTATGTAAGTCTCGATGAAATCGAGCAACAGCGAGCGACGCGCCGGGTTGATTTCGCTGCCGAGCATCAGTCGCATGAAGTCGGCTTTCAGCCGCACGACTTGCTGCCGCGACCAATTCATTTTGGCCATCAACGCATAGGCCAATGGATTGTTCGATTCGAGGAAGTTGCGGTAGTCCAACTGGCTCAAATTCACGGCGTGATAGTCGTAGCGCACGCCGCAGCGTTCAGTGAGCCGCAGTTCGAAGGACTCGGGAATCGTTGTTCGCGCGGTGCCTTTGCCGGTGAAGACCGCGAGGCCGACGACCGGTACGCCGTACCTCAAATACAACTGGCAGAAGTACTGAAAGAACCGCTCGCCGAAGTCGGGCTGCAAGCGACGCGACTCGAATTCGAAATGCACGAGCACGCAACGAAACCCGCCGCCTTTGAGTCCGACGCGGGCGACGAGATCCATCTGCTTCTTGCGTCCGCGCGGCACGTCGGTGAAGTGCTCGTCACGCAAGAACTCGACCGTCGAGAAGTCCATCAGCTCGGCTTCTTCGCTACAGAAGAGTTGCATGAACTCTTTGAAGAACGACTCACAAAGCGTTTTGAAGATCTGATCGTGATCAATCTTCATGCTGGCCCTCCTTGTGTGACGAAACGCCGCTCAGTGTAATGTAAATTACTCAGGCGGTTGATCGGCCATATCGATTTCGCAGTTCGGATGCAGCTTGTGAAACTTCTCAACGAACTTCATCTCGATGCGTGTATGCCGCAGATGGACGCGAGCAAGCCGCTTGAGGCCGGTTAGGTAAGCGAGCCCGCTGCCGTCAACGCGCGTGTCGGACATGTCGAGCCACTCGAGATTTTCGAGGGATGCGAGCTGTCGCATCATGCGGTCCGTGACGCGCGTCGCTCGCAGATCGAGGCCGCGCAAGAACGTCATCTTCTTCAACACCGCTCCTCCAGAATCCGAGATGGCGGTGCCGCTGAGATAAAGCCAGCGCAGGCGTTTCAGCTCGACGAGCGACTCTAGGCCCGCGTCGGAGACTTTCGTGTCCCACAAACGGAGCATTTCGAGCGACGCCATTGGCTTCAGAAAGTTCATAGCGGCATCGCCGAGATCAACGTTGGCTCCGAGATCGAGACGTTCGAGAAACCGCATGTTGCGGCAGTAGCCGAGTCCCGGCCCTTTGATGTTCGTGTAGATCAGATTCAGGCGACGCAATGAATCTCCGAGGAAGCCGAGCGGCTTGCACTCCAAATCGCCAATGTGCTGACCCACCATCACGATGCGGGAGACTCGTCCCACTTCGTCGTAGTCAAGATTCGCGCCGAGTTGTTCGAGCGCCGCGACTACGTCGCTCATCGCAACGGTCGTCGTCATAAGTCTTCCTCATTCCGGCAGTGACTTTGAAGAAAGTCGGATCTAGTCCCAGAAAACGCGGTGTGGCTGCGATGGTTGAACGCAGACGAATTCGCCGCATCAGACATGCCCGAGTCGTCAGCGGATGCGAGTACGAGTCCGCGAGGAACTAGATCGAAGGCGAAGCGCCAAACTGACCTTTCGAGGCTGCCCTCCTCAAAAAGTCAGCAGTGCGGGAGCTGAACTATGGCGAGTTCTGGCTGATTCGTCGTGAATCGAAAAGCCTCCTTCACGGGGATTTCACCGGCCTTTGAGGCGGCAACGGAACGACGCGACTCACTCGCGAAATCCGCTAATTCCCGGTCTTCTCGGCTTTGACAACTCGCGGATATGTTCCCGCCGCTTTTACTCAGCCAATCGCCGTTGATGTTGGCGAACTAGCACCATTTCTCGGGTGAGACGAAGCAAGCGGCACGCATCAATGGGGTGCGAACACCGCGTCTGAGGTCTCTCGGAATCAATTCGTAAGACGCCGTGAAGACCGGCGTTGAGGAGCGTCTGCATGAGCGGGTTTGAAGACAGCTTTCAGTTGAAGTGGCACGGTCAAATCGTCGTTGTGATTCCGGCTGCGGACATTGAGACGATGCGCTGGGACCTCATTGATCAAGCCGCTCAAGTGGTGATGGCGCCAATCGCTCAGCAGGCCGTGCCAATGGTCATTTTCGATCTCAGCTCGGTGAAGTACTTCGGCTCGGTGTTTTTGGCGCTGCTACTGCGCTGTCACAAATTGGCAAAGAGTCGCGGCGGAGAATTGGTGCTGTGCGGAGTCAGCAAGATGGCTGCGGAACTCTTGCGAATCACTGCGCTCGATACGTTGTGGGCGATGTACGACACACAAGCAGAAGCGCTCGCGGCACTCGATGACTAACGAGACTTCGCTCGTCGAAGTTACTGACGGGCTCGAACGACTCAGCGAGCGTCGTCGTCTCTGACGCATCCGCAAGGCTCTCACGAAAAGGCGATCATGGACGATCAAAGCGCGGAAGCTCTCGAAAGCATCTCTGAGATCGGCACCTTCATTCGTCGCCCGCAGACTCAAGACGAGTTGCTCGACGAGATGCGTGAGACGATCGACAAGCTGAAGTCAGACGATGCTTCGCGCGGCGATCTCAAGATTCTGAGCCGAGCACTCAAAGAGTTGAGGTACTCGTTCCGGGTCTTTTCGAAGTACCGCGCCAATCGCAAAGTGACGGTCTTCGGGTCCGCACGGACGAAGGCCGACAATCCGGCTTATCAGCAGACCATCAAGTTCGGGCGGCGTATGGCGGAAGCCGGTTGGATGGTGCTGACAGGAGCCGGCGGCGGGATCATGGAGGCCGCGCATGTCGGAGCGGGTCGCGCGATGTCGATGGGGGTCAACATCATGTTGCCCTTCGAGCAATCAGCGAATCCCGTCATCACCGGCGACGACAAGCTGATCAACCTCAAATACTTCTTCACGCGCAAGCTGCTCTTCGTGAAAGAAGTGCATGCGATCGTGCTCTTCCCCGGCGGCTTCGGCACGATGGATGAGGGCTTTGAAACGCTGACGCTCATTCAAACCGGTAAACGCGACATGCTGCCGATTGTTTGTGTTGATGAGCCCGGCGGGCAGTATTGGACCCAGTTCCGCGCGTTCGTTGAAACCCAGTTGCTCCGCACGGGACTGATCTCGCCCGAGGACATGTCTTTGTTCCGAGTGACGGACGATGTCGACGTCGCGTTCGATGAAGTCATGAACTTCTACCGCGTCTTCGACAGCATGCGCTACATCCGCGACGCGCTCGTGCTGCGACTGCGAGCTGAGCCGAGTGACGAGTACCTCGCGCAACTCAACGAGCAATTCAAAGACGTGCTTGTCTCGGGTCGCATTGAGAAAGTCGGAGTGCATCCGTTCGAGAGTGATGAAGCACATCTCTCGCATCTCACGCGCTTGCGTATGAAGTTCAACCGCCGACATATCGGACGATTGCGGCAGTTGATCGATCAGCTCAATCGCGATCTCAATCCGCTGTAGCAATTCTTACTGCATCACTGCTTTGCGGTGCGGGCCGCTCAGATCGCGAGCTGCGCGACGTCGCCGAAGAGCTTCGTGACGAGCGTTGAAGCGAGTTCTGCGTTGCTGTCGCCTTGCTGGGCTCGCTCTTGCAGATGCTTCGGTTCGACGAGCAGCAGAGCGGGCGACGTGAGCCCCAATGACTTTGCGAGGTCTCGTAGTAGCGACTGCTCGGGCGGAGTCAGAGTGTGAGCCTGACACAGTTCGTCGAAGAGCGCCTTCTTCGGAACTGCGACTGCCTTTGCTTTGCGCGCCGCCGCTTCCTCTCGTCGCTTCTTGACCATGAAGGCGAAGTAGAGCGCCCAGAAGAACGCCATTCCGACGCCAACAGCGGTGATGGCAACCATCGTTGATCGCGAGACCGCCAGAATCAGCGGCATGAAGTTCGGGACGTTCACGGCATTCAGTGTCGACATGACATTCCTCATTCGATGGCTGCCGATTGCGGCAGCGTCGTGATGTCGCAGGGCGACTGACTCGGACTTGATAGATGCTTATTGCGTAACTTCAGCGTGCCGTGCTCGCGTCTTCGTAGCCGAAGTCGTGAGACTTCGGACGCAGTCACTGCGAGCCCCGAAATCTGACGATTTCGGCTACGGTCGATTGCGGTCGCACCGCGTTAGCTGAGTGGAGTTCAAATTACCTGTCCGTCGTACAATGGCCCGTCGGTCGAGCCGCATCCGCAGCGACGGCGTTGTCTGTAACTCTTCTTACGCCTGACTGAGAGCCCGCTGTGCCGTATCGCGAACGAAGCGATTCGGGTCTTGCAGGCGTCGTTCGATGAACTTCATTGCTTCGGGTGATCGGCTCTCTTGCAGAGCTTCAATCGCAATGCGGCGAACTCCGGTATCGGGGTCTTCCGTCAATGCGCCGATCGAATTCAGCAGTTCGTCGACCATTCCTAACGCAGCAGCCGCGCGGGCTGCTCGAACCTTTCGAGACTTGTAGGGCTGCTTCATTTCTGACCGCAGAGTGCTCGCGGTATTCGGATCAACCTTGCGGATGATCTCGCCGCACTTCTGCGCTTTGTCGCGGGGCAACTTCGCTAAGAGCCCGAACATCTTTTCGAGATTGAAGTCCGCAAGCTCCTCGCGAGCTGCGTCGCGTACGAGATCGCTCGCTGAGTCCAATCGCTTGATGAGCTGATCCCACTTATCGGGAATCGCTTGCGAGCGGAGCTTATGCGTCGCCCATGCTTCAACTTCCGGGTTCTCATCAGCGAGCGCGTCGTAGAGCACCTCTTGAACTTCGTCGTCACCGAGATCATCGAAGAGATCGCCCGCAGCCGCTCGCCCTTCAGGACCGGAGTTCTGCAAGATCCACTTCTTCAGCTCGTGCTTGAGTTCTTTCGGCACGCTCAACGCATTGATGAGCTGCACCAGTTTGCCGTGCAAAGGCAGCGGTATTTCGAGCCATGTGGCGTGCGAGAGCGAGAGCCACTGAAGCTCGTCGATCTCTTCGAGATTCTTCGCGAGTGCTCCCGTGATTGTTCCCGGCAGCCATTCGAGTAAGCGTGTCACAAATAATGCATCCTCGCGCGTGACGAAGACTTGCAGCAACTTTTGATGAGGTTCGCGATGCGTCAGCGTCTCGCAGACAAGATCAATCAAGTGCGGATGCTTCGCCTTCTGCAGCACTGTCTTGACCATATGCCGACCGGCTGAGCCGCGTTTGTCGAGCACGTTCTTAACTGCGGTGCAGTCCGACTCGCCGAGCAACAGGATGCACTCGACGTAGAGTTCTTGATCGCGCACGTCGTCGAACTTCTCGCTGCGGCGATCGAGATCATTGAGCAAGTTCATCTGAGCGGCGCGGACGGCTTCGTCTGAGAGATGGCGCAAGCCGTCTTGTTCGGTGTCGGCCAGTCGATAAGCGAGCTTCGTAACGAGTTCGCGCACAACGTCTGAAGTCAGCGTTTGCAGCGAGTTCCCCGGATCGTCAACGAGCTGTAACAACTGTGACAATTGACTGATCTGCGAAGCGCGGCGAACGAACTCAAGAGCGGCCGTGCGTTGCTGCGGCTGAGGATTCTGCAACGCCTGCTTCACACTCGTCGTCAGACGTTCGTCGGCCTTTGCGAGTTCTTCGAGCGCGCCTTTGCCGAGCTGCTCGGTGAGCTTGAAGAGTTCCGCAAGTCGCTGCGGATTGGCTTTCTGAGCGAGACATTTCGCCGCGCGGCGAGCTACCGCATCAAACGAACTGACGGCCGCTTTGAGCAGCACGCCGTCAGCGTCGGCGGACTGATTGTTAGCCAGTACCGCGAATGTCTTTTCGAGAGGACTAGGGGCAGGCATCTTAAATTCCCGAGGTCAGTCGCAATGGGCCCGCAGTGCCGTGAGAAACAAACTCGAACGGCACATTCACCTGCCGGGAATATGTGTTGCCATTTCGGGACGCGCCGCGAGAAGGCCGCGCGCCTCAGCAAGAAGCCTCAGCCTCATGGTTTTCCCTCATGAGCTGAGGCTCCCGTCGAACACATCGGTTTTGGGGTACGACGGACTTGCAGTCCGTCGCTTCTCACGACGTTCGACGGACTACATTTCCGTCGTACCAGTGTTCCTCGTCCATTGTGCCGGTCCGCCCGGTGAGGAACTCCAGTCAAAGGCTGCTTGCGCTACCGCACGATTAGCGCATCTGCGACATCGAGATCGAGCGTTACGACGAGCTTGTTCCCGTCTTTCTGCACGCTCACTTTGCCGCCTCTTCAAATTCAGTCAGTCGGACCTCACCGCTCGGTAACCGAGCGATGATCTCTAGCGAGGCTCTGCCTCCGACCGACGAGCTTCAGAAGAGCCGCGTCGAGTTACCGATCGATGTGAGCCGTCTTCATCCGCAGCCGGGCTTTGCCATCCGTAGGAAGCCGTCTTTCATGAGTCGTACTTTCCTGCGGATAGCAAAGCCGAACTGCGGATGTGCCCATGTAAGTCGAATTGCAGGCGAAAAGTCACCAACAACTCTTGCCGCGAAACTTGACACAGAATTCACGAACTCGGGTTTCAAGTGACCTAGCTCGCCCCCCAATGCCCGAACGAGTCGTCGCAGCGTGCTGATGGGCATGTCTTCGTGAGAATCAAGTTCCGCCATCGTCGGCTGCGTGATGCCGTCTGTCTCTGCCCACTCGTCCTGAGTGACTCCGCCTGACCTTCGAACTTCAGCCAAGAACATCTCCGCCATTAACTCATTGGCCCGCGCCTTCGCGCGAGCACGAGCGGCCCAATACTCAGGCGGCAGTCGGTCTTTGACCGGACGCGGGGCGATTGCGAAATCGCTGTAACTCTTATGTCGCCCGATGATCGAACGCAGTTCGCTGACCGCTGCTTCGAGCTTTGCAACTCGTTCTTCAAGCGCTTCATTCATGACAGCATCCTTCCTCGCAATGGGCACCTTGTTAGGTATTGCCGGACGGGTTTGATGCTACTTGTCGGACCGGATTGCCAAGACGGGGCTTCGCGTTGCTCGCTCCTCATGCTGAATCGCAAATTGCCGCAGAGGGAGCATGCTTCTACGATCGCTCGCGACTTCATTCACTCTGCTTCTTTCCCGCCTGCTTCCCGCCTTTGCCTCTGCTTTGAGGACCTCATGCGCATCACTCGCTTCCTTCTCGCGCTCGCTTTGTTGACGGTGCTGCCGCTGAGTTCCGCTCGCTCTGCGGAGCCGCTTGCTGTTTCTCCTCAGCAAGTTGAACTCAATGACGCTTATGCCAGACGGCAAGTGCTCGTTTCGTCGAGCGGCAAAGATGCCACTCGCGATGCCGCTTATCAGAGCCTTAATCCCGAGTTGTTCTCGGTTGATGCTCGGGGCTACGTCAGTCCGAAAGCCGATGGGACGGGAACGTTGCTCATCAAGCACGGCGGCATGGAGCAAAAAATACCCGTCTTGGTGAAAGGCTCGACGACGAAGCGCGATGTCGACTTCGTCAATGAGATCGTCCCGATCCTCAGTCGCTACGGCTGCAATTCAGGCGGCTGTCACGGCAAGCAGCGCGGGCAGAACGGCTTTCAGTTGTCGCTGTTCGGCTTCGACTCAGCGTTCGACTTTCAGGCGATCGTGCAGGACGCGCGAGGTCGCCGCGTGTTCGCTCCGGCATCCGGCAAGAGTTTGATGCTGCTCAAGGCGACGGGCTCGGTTCCGCATGGCGGCGGCAAGCGGTTTGAGGTCACGGACGAAGCACATCAACTCTTCAACGCATGGCTCGAAGCCGGAGCAAAGCCCGCTTCACCGACCGCAGCAAAGGTCGCGCGCATCAAGGTCTTCCCGAACGAGCAATCCTTTAAGCATGCCGACCGTCAGCAGCTTTGCGTCATCGCCGAATACACCGACGGCACGCAGCGAGATGTCACTCGGCAAGCGGACTTCGCATCGAATCTCGATGTTGTTGCGATCGTCGATCGAGACGGGCTCGTCACAGCCGGCGATCAAACGGGCGAAGCGACGATCATGGCTCGTTACATGGGGCAAGTGACCGTGCATCGAGCGCTCGTCCCGCATGCCGCTCCGCTCGCTTCGATCGAGGGCTTCGAAGCCAATAACGAACTCGATGATCTCGCCGTTGCGAAGTGGAAGAAGCTCGGGCTCAAGCCGTCTCCGGTCTGCGATGACGCGACCTTCATTCGCCGAATCACGCTCGATCTCTGCGGTCGCATCCCGACGGTTGAGGAGACTCAATCGTTCCTCGCGGACCAGTCGCCTCAGAAGCGCAATCAGCTCATCAACAAGCTGCTTGAGTCGCCGGACTACCCGACGTTCTTCGCGCTGCGTTGGGGTTCGATCTTGAGGAACTCAAACCTCGCTGGGTCGGACGATGCCTCGTATGCGTTTCACAATTGGATCAAGAACGCGATCGCGCGGAACACTCCTTACGACGAGTTCGTGCGCGGCATCGTCGCCGCCGCCGGAGAATGGAAAGACGCGCCGGCCATCAATTGGTACTGGCAGAGTCGCGACGATCAGCTTCATCAAACGACCGCCGATACCGCTCAAGTCTTCTTAGGACTGAGGCTGCAATGTGCTCGCTGTCACCATCATCCGTATGAGCGATGGACTCAGGAGGACTACTACGGGATGACCGGCTTCTTTACGCGACTGGGCCGCAAAGGATTCGGTCAGCCGCCTCCATACTTCGCTGCCGCGCAAGCAACGACCAGTGAGAAGAACCCGCTGACGAACAAAGTCCCCGAGCCGAAGTATCTCGACGGCGAGTACGCGAAGTTCAGCGCTGAGGAAGACCCGCGTCACGGGCTCGTTGATTGGATGGCGAAGCCGGACAACCCGTTCTTCGCGAAGACGCTCGTGAATCGTTTGTGGGGCCACTTCCTCGGACGCGGGCTCGTGCATGAGGTCGACGACCTGCGCGATACGAACCCGGCTTCGAATCCGGAATTGCTCGATCATCTCGCGAAGGATTTTGTATTACATCGCTTCGACATGAAGCACACCATTCGCAAGATCGTGAGCAGCAAGACCTATCAGCTCTCCTCCGCGCCGACCGAGCACAACAAGAACGACCGCCAAAACTTCGCTCGCTTCTACGCGCGGCGGATGATCGCCGAAGTGCTGCTCGACTCAGTCGATATGGCCGCCGGCACGCGTTCGAACTTCAGCGGAGTCGGCAAGACCGCTCGCTCGATCGACCTGCCGCACGAGAACTTCGGTTCGTACTTCCTCGACGCCTTCGACCGCCCGAAGCGAGTGACCGGCTGCGAATGCGAACGCTCGTCCGGAGCAACGCTCGCTCAAGTGCTGCTGCTCGCGAACTCCGACGAGATCGAGAACAAAGTCGCCGACGGCAACGGTCGAGTCGCAAAGCTCATCACCGCCAAGAAGCCGTTGCCGGAGATGATCGACGACCTCTACCTCGGCACGCTCTCGCGCCTCCCAACGGCAGCGGAAAAGAAGTCCGTCGAGACCTACATCACGAGCGAGATGGACCAAAAGAAAGCCCTCGAAGACGTGCTGTGGACGCTGCTGAATTCGAAAGAGTTCTTGTTCAACCATTAGCCGCGCATCGGAAGCATCATGTCAGAACCGCAATCAGAGCCGCTTGTGATGGAACGCTACGGTCGCAACATCAAAGAGATGGATCGTTCGTTCGATATCGCGTATTGGCAAGCTCAGTCCGACACGGATCGTTGGGCGGAGGCGTGGGATCTCGTCGTACAAGCTCATCTCGCAAAGGGCCGCGATGTTAGTGAACTCCGACTTCAGAGATCTGTTGAGCGATTTCAACGCGGCCGCGAATAGGAAGTGTAATGATTGCGACAGTCCCACTACGAGATCACAGAGAGCAGCGCTTCGTCATGCGTGACATCAAATGGTCGCAGTACGAAGCATTGGTCGCCGACTCGGATGACCGTCACGTTCGCATTGCCTTTGATCAAGGAATGATGGAATTCATGTCGCCGTCACAACTTCATGAAAACTACGGGTGCTGGATTGCCCGACTGATTGAGATCTTCACCGAAGTCCGTGACATCGACGTTCTCAGCGTGAAGTCGACGACATTTCGCCGAGCGGATCTTGAACGCGGCTTCGAAGCCGATGAGAGCTACTACATCGCGCGCGTCTCCGCAGTCACCGGCGTGAGGGAGATTGATCTCACCCAACATCCCGCGCCTGATCTTGTGATCGAAGTGGATCTCAGCAATTCGTCGATGCGGAAGTTCGAGATCTACGGTTCGCTCGGAGTGAGCGAAGTATGGCTCTACGACGGGTTGGGCTTGCGCGTCTTCGGTTTGCGATCCGACCGCCAATACGACGAACTGACTGAGAGCCGCGCGTTACCGAGCTTTCCAATTGGCGATGTCCCGAAGTGGCTCGACGAGATGCAAGAGCGCGGCGAAACAAAAACCATCCGCGCCTTTCGAGCCGAACAGACTCAACGCCTGACCGACTAAGAAGCCATGCAAGTAGCATGGACTTCCAGTCCGTGCTGCCTTCTGCGCGATTCAAGTTCGCTCGAAGGTTGCTGCTCGTCTCAAGTGAGAAGCCCCGGCGACTCGGACAGACGACGTCGCAAGGGCACCGAAAAAGCGGAGCCGCATTTCGGCCTCCCATCGGGAACGCACGAAAGCCTCTTCGTGTAACAGGAATTGCAGGCAGCTCATCGCCGTTACTGAGGCTCGGCTCTTTGTTTGATCCTGTGCGAGTCGGGAAATGAAACGTAGGGCCGACTCTCCGAGGCGGCCTTTATTGCGTGACGAAGCAACTTACTAATCGTCGCCTTCGAGTCTGTATCTGGGTTCGAACTGGCGGCCTTGAAGCTGCTTCGTCCTGCAAAATGCTCAGTCTCGGAGAGACTGAGCTACGAGTTCTCGAAGAGCAGACCTGCAACTCAATGTCGGCGCACTTCTTATGCTGTCACGAAGCGGGACGGCCGGGTGTAGCGATTCCGACATGCGACGGCATTCCTGACGGGCAGCAGTTCGACGGGCACTCGTCGGGGAGAGTCGGCAAGACTCCGCACGCGAGGCGCGGCTCGCCGTTGAAGCGCGATTCGATCAGCGACGCGAGCCCCTCCACAAACTCGGGATGAGTGCCGACCGTCTTCGAGCGTTGCAGCTCCATCTTCAGCTCGGCAGCGCGTTTCTTCGCTTCGTCGTCGAGGTCGTAAAGCACCTCTACATGGTCCGAGAGAAACCCAATCGGAGCGATGACTGCTGCTCGCACGCCTTGCTCGTGCAGATTGGTGAGATGATCGCAGATGTCGGGCTCGAGCCATGGATCCTGCGGCCGGCCACTGCGGCTCTGATAGACCAACTTCCAACGATGTGCCGGCAATCCAATGCGATCGGCAACGAGTCGCGCGGTCTCATGCAGTTGCTGCACGTACTCGCAGCCATCAGCCATGCGCTGCGGAATGCTGTGAGCCGTGAAGGCGACATGACACGCATCGCGCATCGGCGTCGAGAGGGCATAGATCGCCTTCCGCAAGTTGTTCGCGTTCGCCGACACAAAGCCGAGGTCATTGAAGAACGATCGCACTTTCGCGACTGGCGGCGCCTGAGGTCCGACGGCTTGCCGCGCAGCTTCGATGTTTTCGAGATACTGCCGACAACTCGAATAAGAACTGTAAGCCGCAAGCACGAGCGCGAGCGGTCGCTTGATGCCGGCCTCGGTCAGCTCGTGCATCGTGTCGGTCAGCATCGGATGCCAATTCCGATTGCCCCAATAGATCGGAACGTCGATGCCCTTTGTCGCTAAGACCGGCTTGAGAGCAGCAATCAGTTCTCGCACCTGAGCATTAATCGGACTCGCACCGCCGAAGTGATGGTAGTGCTCAGCCACTTCCAGCAGCCGCTCGCGCGGAATGTTGCGCCCGCGCGTCACGTTCTCCAGAAAGGGCATCACGTCGTCGGGCTTTTCCGGCCCACCAAAACCAACGACCAAAATTGCGTCGTAACTCGTCACCGTCGCGAACTCCTCTAAGACCCACTGATACTCAATTCTCGGAGTGCTCCGGTTCGACGGAGCCCTCCAAGATGGCGCACTGCCCAATGAGATGACCTCTACGGCAACGTCTCGCGACCAGCAAGCCGAGCAACGACGGTTTGCTCGCAAGCATTCCGCAGCATGTCGTTCTCAAGTTTGGAGAGACTGACTAAAAGCCC
>CAZNMS010000017.1:0-36515 GCA_964573505.1 uncultured Planctomycetaceae bacterium
TTCCTCGCCGAAGTAGTATTTGGCGTAACGACTTAGTGTGATTTAGCCCTGCCAGGCACCGGATCGCCACACTGCCCTTGCCCCGAGCACACACAACACCAATCAGATCAGTCCGCCCGTCTCTCAAACGACTGGACACTTGGGTTGAACAGCACTATGTCGCCCGAATGACGCGCCGAATTCGGCGCCAATGCTAACCAAAAGCACCCATACAGCCGGGCGAGCTAGATACACCGTCCAAGCATCCTGCGTCGAGCAATTCGGACGCACCTCACACCTCATAGGACGCACCCTTGCCACGCTCAGCGAGTGAGTACCTTCTCACTCCAGACCGTGCGTCCCATACCGTTCAAACTTCGATCGCGCGAGCCTTTCTAAATTGCCAAGACACCCCCAGTGTTCGCACTGGCTCTGGGACGCACCTACGGCTGGCAACACCATCGAAATTGCCGCCTCATCGCGAAGCCCGTGCCTCGGGCATTTCTGAGTTCGCGATCCTCTCAATCACGGCGCGGAGTGGTTCACATTTCTGCGACACGCGACCGTCTAAGCCACCAGTTTCCGAGCCGAACAAATCATCCGCCCAGCAGTGGTGAATCGCAAAGTGTCGGGCGGGAACAGCACTTGGATCGGAGCCTACACTCAAGCTGTCTTGAGTTGGGTGCTGGAGACCTGCACCCAAGTCATCCGCTCTCCAATCCAATTCTTGGCTGACGCCCGCGCCGACCAAACACTCCACTGCTCTCCGTCAAGTGATCGCATGCCCCGTATTCTGCAAATTATTGAGTAAAAAACGCGATGACAAGAAGTGCATTTCCCACTTGTGACCTCGCCAAGATTGAAGCCGCACTGTCAAGGATGCGGTCACGGTCGTCTCGTTGCTTCAGCCTATGCTGATTCGACTATTTTGGAATGAGAGAGCTTGAGAGGTGGAAGTTGACGGAGTCCGCGATGACGGCATCTGCGTTCGCGCGATAGTCGGCTGGAAGGATGCCGATTCGAAAGTCGTACGAAGTGCTTGTTTTGGGCTGCAAGAAGCCAACAACAACGTGAGTCGCTCCAGCTTGCCGCATGGCGTCGATTTGATATTGCAGTGTGTTTTTATCAAGAAAGGCGAGGGATGCGTCACGCTGAGGGCCATACGGACTTGTAATCTCTTTCGTTGCAATATTTATACTGCGAAGTGCCTCTGACATCTCGCGAGCAAAACGACGGGCAATATCCATTGCGTCACGAATCGCGTTGGCCTCTAAAAGTGCGTTCGTTATGGCCTTGCCTGCGGATGACTTGCGTTCTGGATTAATCCCCAGTGGAGGAAGCACACCAATTACTGGTCGTCTCTGTACGATTGGCACGACGATGTCCCCCTCTTGAAGTTCGTAATCTTCTGGCCAAACGTCTTCAAAGCCAGACCGAATCACTTGCGCCTTGCAATGGCGATCATGCACTTCTGACACCTTCAGCAGAATTGGTAAGAATGCCTCAGATTCCTTGCCTGAAAACTCATCCAGAACGGATCGATAATCCTTATCAAAATAGCGTAGTAGTCGCGCCGTACTGCCAACGGAAAGGCCCGTCTCACGATCGACGGAGATGACCACGCCCGTGTTGTCAATACTTCGAATTCGGCCCGCAGAGGGCATCGTTTTTCGTGCAATTCGACAAGCGAAATAGCGAAAGATGTCCGACCTCGGAAGGATAAAGGTATCCGAGTTGGTGTCCTTGTCATCGGGGTCTAAGGGAAACTTGATGGACTCGAAATCAGTTTTATCGAGTTCGTAACGCCGCTTTTCAAATAGCGGCCTGTACTTCACAGGGAACGTGCCTTCAGGCGACTCCAAATAAACAAGACAAGAAGTTGAGGTGGCTGTTGATTCGTTCGTTCGCTTGACGCGAGCTGGCAGCTCCACGGGATGAAAGGATTTCACGGCAGACTTCTTCACCTTGAGCACAGCCAATTGACCGCTATCAAGAAAGTATTCGCGAGTGCGACTCGTCAATGTAAACGAACGATCCCGCAACTTCTCAACAGATGGCAGATCGTCGTAAATGCTTTCGTATAACGGATCGGTATTCTCTGAGAAGATCAGACTGTTCGTTCGATTATCATGGAGACTCACGACGAGGCGACATCGAGTGCCTTTAACGGGAGGCTGCACCTTAATGTGCAACCGATGCGAAACAGGTAATCCGAATTGGCGCTTGGTATCCCACGGGACACCGGCAAGAGCGAGCGTTTCAACCAGATGTTCCTCTTGATCTCGCGACATCACCGTTAGGCCAGTCTTGATGAGCCTTGAAATAACGTCGTCGACAATCCGAATGCGAGCATCTTCAATTGCGGACAGGATCTTTCGGTGTTCGTCAAGGAGATCGTTCTCCTTTGTTATGATCGAGTTGTTGGCGAAAAGAATCGATCCTTGAACTGCAAGATCAATCAAAGGGTAGTTCGAACGAAATCCACCCGCCGTGTATTCGCGTTTTCTGTTCTTCCAAAAGTTCTCGTAGTTGGGAACTTCGGGAGAAACTTGCACGTTGATGTTGTGTGTCAGAAATGCTCCATCAGGACTCTGAACCGCTTGCGCAACTCGCAGGCACGCTTGGTCGATAATCGACAGCTCGTCGAGTAACGGCAGGATCCTGTTAATGGTCCCGCGTATGGCACTTCCCGGTACGATGAGCTTCCTGCTAATCTGCTGTTTACCGTGGCCAGCTTCGTGAAATGTCACCGACGATTCATCAGCGGCAACAAAGAGTCCAATGCGACGGCTTAGAGTGGATGCATCAAGAAATGAAATACAAGTCATGTCATCGTTCGATGCCACATCGACAATTCGGGTATTGTTCCAGTAGCGAGAAAGCTCTTTTCGAAGCGTCCCAGTAACAACGTCGCCGACGTTGAATGAGGCGGCGATATCGCGAGTCAGCTTGGGATTCGCTGAAATGAATTGTGCATGACCGCCTTTGATTGCCGTTGCAATTGCGACGGGTGCAGACGCTTGACTCGCAGAACCGTCTCTCGCAATTTTCCGCATCACGAGCTCGCTTCCGGCGCCTTGTAATAGTCCTACGGCAATCGAGCCGGGGTTGATCATCACAACATCCATCTTCTGCCAGGCTTTGAGATCATCTCGCATGGATGTCAGATTCTGAATGTCCTTCTTGAGTTGTTCCTTCTCTTGAATCAGCCCTCTCTTGGATTCCTCAATAGCTTGTCGGTCGCTCTCCAATATTCGGCGTTCGTTCTTTATACGCCCCCGCTCCGACTCCATCTCATCTTCGAGTTCAACTTTCTGCAGCTTCAACTCCTTCAGTTCATCCTCAATCGACGTCAGTTTTCGTGAGGTGGCGAAAATGATGCCTGCCGCAATGGTGCTTATTATGCATATAAATATTGCCGATCCGATCAGTCTTCCGAATCGCGTCCAAATAGAGGGCGCTGCCGCTGTTGGGGCCATCACCACGACATTCGGAATAAGTTGCGACGCATCTGCCTGTGTAGAAACAGGTGCATCTGCTACAGGAAAGAGCCCCTTTAATGAGGACGCCGGTGTCCACCGATCCGAATCTGCTTTGCAGATTTGGGTGTCGGGAGTGATTTCGCCTCGTGCGGCGCGCTCCTTTAGCTGAGACGCCGAATACGGTCCGATCGCCTCACCATCAAACGCAATATACCAATCAGACATGACTTTCATTTCTCCGATCTTATCCCAGTTGGCAAGAGTTGCGTCCAAGCTGTAATCAATGGGAACTGTCCAGCCCGAACCATTGGCGTCAAATTCTAGGAGTTCGATAACGGCTATGGAACGAGATTTTTGCTCAATTTGAGCAGAGCTCGAGAAACTTAGAAGCGGCGTCACGCGTTGGAGAAGTACTCGCATGTTCATAAATGGCTTGTTGAGTTCCGGACGTGCTGAGAACTTCCACCTCGCTGATTCAATACACTCATAAACGCACTGGAATGACCAACCGGCCCGAGTTCATCACGTCGCCGCGACTCTTACGTGAGTGACGGTCTCCAACGCTGAGATGTCCGAACTCGACAAACGCCTAATCCACTCCGGTTCCCTCACGAAATACGACATCACCTTGAAGCCACTCGGCAGCAGAATTCCTACCTGCCCGCTCAAGTAAAGGTGTCTGCAGCTGTGACCAGTTTTTGCTGAAAAGGCGACCGGCGTTAGGAAAAGCGGACGTCGCCTCATCCAGGCCTATTGGGGGGCGTTAAGAAGCTTCTCACCTTCGACCCAAATTGCCGCGTATATGAACATTGCCCACGACAACGCGGCGCCGAAAAACGGAATAGACAGAATTGCGACAATTCGATTTGTCATAATTTGTAATCGCGTAGGATTCCATCGTAATGATCCGCGAAACAATGCAACCGTAAACGGGGAAAAGAAGATGAGTGGAAGACATGCAGGAATGAACGCGGAAACAAATTGAGCTCGTATCAAAGCCGGGTTCGACTGCAGATCTACACTGTGACCGTCGCCACCGATTCCTATGAGCAGAATAAGCCAACAGAAATATGCAAATCCACCTGAAATCAATCGAGGCCAAACAGATTCACAGTCGGGCAAGAAATACGCTCCGCAGATCAACGCAACAAATATCCATGCATCAACAGTGAGTTCTGCCAATGGAGCAATCAATGGATTCAGGGGATGAACGGCAAAAAGTACGATTGCTGCTGAGACTGCTACTACGACTGTTCGGTGCAATATCGCAGGCTTCATGTCACTGACTCTCGCTGAATGCGTCGCTACATTGCGTTGGAGATTCTCTAACGAACTGGCTATGGGAGTTGCAGGAACGGTTTCCGGCTTTGGAAATGGCTTTGCGAGCATCGCTCTTGCCGCTGCAGGTACTGCAAGGATGTCTGCAACGGCTTCGGGTGAACGGTTCAGCCATGAAGGTTGCATCAGCGTCTTCACGACACGCTCCCAAGCTTCTGGAGGAAATGCTGGACCATCGATGGCTGCTCGCCAACCGCGATCTACAACGAGACGCGCCAACAACAACTCAGCAAGTCCAGACGGTCCAAGATATGCGTATAATGGTGGAGCCAGCGTTTGCGACAGACGCCGTTTGTTACCCCCGTAGCGCTGAACCAGTTCCGACCATTCTCGCGAATACCGATCGAGGTCGTCGTCAAGGCTGGCCCCATATTCGGAACGACCATTTGCCAAGTCTGCTCGTGGGCTCATCAGAAGTTGGAAAAAGTTCCATCCACAAAATGCCGGAAGCCACTTCGACCAGTCCCACGGCGGTTGTCGGTGTCGCATATGGAATTGAAGGCGCAGCGGCCCCGACCAGGCAAATCGACCCGTTTGGAACTGATTCTTAACGAGCTTCAGCCAATCGAAATAGGTAGTTACGGCACTGGCCATTCCCAACATCATCGCTGACGTTATGAGCAAAGTAATAGCATCGAGCGGCTTAGCGCACACCGGACTCAACAAGTTCCATGCAAAGTAAGCTCCCACAGCCCACGGAATAGCCAAAAGGAATCTCTCGGCCGGGTGCGTCAATCGAAATCTTCGCCAGACCGCTATTGGCCGTCGCACAATCACCGCCCAAATGCCATCGAGACTGTCTGAGTCTGGCTGATCGGTCATCAATAGCAGTTCGGCTCGAATTGCCCTGGGGAATTCTCGCAGGACGTCGATCATTTCGATTTTCGTTCGGAGATTCTTCTCGTTTGCGATCCGCCTCCCAACCCAAGACCGTTTTGGCTTTGGAAGCCGCTCCAACAATTCGGGAATTCGGTTCAGTTGTCTCGCAAGAAACCGTGTCGACTCCGGCAGTCGATCTGCATTTGCGACCGCTCGGATCAGCGACAAACCCGGTCTTGAGAGATCGGCGTATGCATTCAGCGCCGCGATCAGTTGGTTCAGGCGACTCTTTGGAATGTTTTTCATCGCGAGAATTAAGCGATTATCATGAAATGGGAGCGACTCGGAGTATAGGAAAAGGATCCTTGCTCCGACCAAAGGCGCAGCCCTGTTAGTGGCAAAATCAAGAATTTGCGATGATTGCGTAGGTGACATCAGTGGACGGCACGGATTCAAATTAATCCGCGCCGATTCCGCGAGGTAACACACCCAACTAGCCCATAGTATCTGTGATCGGGAACCTGCTTCTGCGAATCGGGAGCATAACCATCGAACACACAATCGACATGGATGAGTTGCCAACTGCTGCACTATACTCGCCACGAAAGACAAGAGGCCACCAAGAAGCGCGAATCCACCCAAACGCTCAAGTAACGCTGTGCGACCGTCGGATATGACCTCAACGCAAGCAATTCCGACTATTAGCAATGCACACGCGAATATGACAACGGCAATGGAATGTAGCGACATCGCCAGTGTCAGGATGCTCGTGCAAGCTGCCAATGTAATGTAGTGCCACCATCTCAAAACAACGGGCAATTGTAACTCGGCTGGATCGTCCCCACTTCGAGCGGCGACGGGGTCAGCAGGCTCTCTCAATGAAGTGATAAGTCCCTTTTGGATCGACGACAATTCTGGTTGAATTCCAGAAAGATCACTGGCTTGACGCTGATGTGTTTCTGCCAAACGATATTGCCCGATCGACTTGAGTATTCCGGCCGCAGCGAGGTGACACAGTTGCTTCTGCGTCCCGTTGTGAGCACGAATCAAATTGTCGGCTGCAGCAAATTCTCCTGCGTATAAGAGATCCGAAATTCGACAGTCTGGTCGATTGCGCTCTTCAAGCTTTTCGTGTCTCCGGAGAAATGTCTTTGCAATTTCGCTCAAACATTTCCAATCGACGGAATCAACTTTCCCCAACGAGCGACAGGCATTTTCCAGCGCGAGTTGAGTGCGCCCAACCCCCAAGTATCTGTCAAGCGAATTCAAGACAGTCGAGTTTGATAACTCACGGAGGATTGATGACTGTCCTGATTCAATCGCGTGATAGACTGCTCCAGCAAAGTCTCGTGTGATTAGCCGGTCTTCCTTACCTCCACCACGCACTGCCCTAAGTCCACGATGGAGGAAAAAGCGGGCCAGGGTCACATGCATATTCCGCCGACTTTCAATTGTAGGAAAAGCCCACTCAGTGGCTGCGGAACGGACTTCACCGTGGAATAGTGACAGTTGATTATTGACGGAGGATTCGACAATAAACGGCTGCAAATTGCGGCGCAGACGAGACCATACTGCGAATGGAATGTGCCGTCGGATCGGAGCAAGGGGAAATCGACGACGGACCGCCAGATGAATGCCCTCTGAGAGATCAATTACATCGAGAATCTCCTCTTCAGTTAGACCGTCCCGAGACAAGGCAAGTGCGCCAACAACTTCTTTCACCAGGTCGAGCCCATTCTCAGACTCTGACGCCCAGCGACTGCAAATGCATTGAAACAATTCTCGTGATGTCGACGGGAATTCCAATGGATCTGAGAATGATGCTTGCGTCTCCAGCACATGACTTATCAGTCGAGCAAACAATGCGGAGTTATTTCGCAATAATGCGGACTGGACATATTGGCGTTGACGGCCTGTAACACAACGGCCGCGAATGGCGAGGGATCGGTCAACTGCGTCCAAGGCGGTATTAGGACCGAGGTCTTCAACTTCGATTCGGTCATCGACGGCAGACCGAGCAAAGAGTACTTGAGCGAGTGTGCTTTTATCTCCAGTTTGCAAGGCTGCGGACGCAATCAATCGAATGCAAGGATTCACACTTGTCGGCAACCACCACAGTTCGTGTGCACGATCCTGCGATTGCAATTGATCGAGCCCATCCAAGACTACTAACACCCGCTCGATCGTTGGCGAGTTGAGTAGACGTGCAAACTCGGCAGCAGCAGTATTTGAATGATCGGCGTGTTCAGATTGTGCTCCCATCATACTTGCCAGTTTTCCATTGACGACATTTAGGAATGACGTCAGATCCGAGACCATTCCATTGGTACCGACCGAGACCCAAATCACTTTGGTGTCGGTCTCACGGAGTCGCCGAACCAGCATTGCTAAGAGCGTCGACTTGCCTGTACCGCCTGCTCCGACGACAAAAGCCGGACGATCCGATGTTCGATCAGCAATTTGAAGTAGCTTCGCGATGATTTGCTCACGCGGAACTGAATCGGCTAACAGAACATCGACTTCGTCCTCAGCATTGCGCAGCGTTACTCCTGCTTCCGTCGAGCGATGCCATGCCGCCAATTCTTCTTGGATGACAAGACATAGATGCTTTTCCAACCGCCGTCCGAAATCTTCGAGAAGCGGCCTCTGCGCCCACGAATGACATTGACTTTCGACCGTGAAGGTTGATGACGCTGGAAGCAAATTGATCAATGACTCTCGGAGTCTCTTCTGGCGAGCGTACTTCACTGAATCTAGGGTTCCCGTTGAATCGTAATCCGCAAATTCACCCCACTCGTTATCGATCATCGTAGATGGCAAATCTACAAAGTGACGGCCAAATACAAAGACATGGTTCGCGGCGGTTTCGGCGATCAACGCACCTTGCCAGATTTCTTGATGGGTTATTGAAGCCTCGAAAGGCAATCGTCGGTGGGTCTCATCAGGAAATGCGGTTGCTGCGGCATTCCGTAGAATTTCGGCCACGGGATCTGTTACATCGACGTTCTCATGACGAAAGAGTCGTCTCGGCGGAATCGCAAATTCATCAAGGGAGTAAGCGGCATTGAGGACTCTTTGCTCCGACTGGCTGATTACTTGTGAGATTCTTTTCCAGTCAGATTCATCAATTGTGCGAGGTGGTGGGCACCAACCATAACGATCCCCGGAGAGCACAAGAAAATTAGGCCGGGGCGAGAGTTCCTGACATCGCTTAAGTTCAAGTTCGCACAATTCTGCGACGCGCATTTCGCGAGCAGCAATCTCAGATATTCCCCAACGCAAGTCGACCTGCTGGAAACGAGCCCCTCGTTGTTCACAAAACCATTGCACTCGTGGAAAAACTACCTCGTCGAGATAGTCGCGTTCGGCCCTGAAGTCAGCGAACGTCGAGCTGACAAAGACACGAAACTGAGGAGTGGATTCGTTTTTTTGCCATTTAGTTTGCACGCAAACTCATTGAGGGCGGTTACACAGAGTGTGGTTCATCGCTATCAACCGTCAAACCACGCCAGAACTGCTTGATGTTTTGTCGGAGTCGCAAGGCTTGATGGCTCAATTCGGGAACGTCCTTGCTGTGAAATCAAGCGGACTCCGCCAGGTGGGAATTCATCCTGGCACAATGCTCTTATCATTGATGGATTTCTTTAACGACCGGGACATCCCGAGACCGATCCGCCAACCTCAAATGTCGCTTCTATACGGTCGATTAAAAGGTAAGATTCGCATCTCATTACGCAGTTTTGATCACGACATATGTGTGGTTTTTATTCTGCAATTGATTACTGTGTGAAATACAACACACGGAATGTGTTAATGGCCAGGTAATATCAGAGGCAATTTCACAAGCTTCCTATCCGTTAGCAAGATCACCAGAGAGTGCAGCTAACGCGGCTGGATGACGTAAGTGGGATAGCTGCCGTAGTGCTTGGCCCAGTCGAGGAGTTTCACGAACTCGCACGAGAAATCCGTGACGCGTTCTTCTTCACACAAGGACGCAAACGCGTCGCTGGCGTAGACATGGTTGGGTGGCGTCTTTGGTTCTAAACGAGCGGCTCGGCTGACGTGCGTGCCGGTGCATTTCGGAAGGCCGGTGATGGGATCGCGACTCAGATGCACCGGTCCGCAGTGCAAGGCGATCCGGATCTGCAAATCGACTTCGAAACCCAGCTCCTCTTTCCACCGGGTGTTGCGAACAACATCGCAGAGGTCCAATGCGAACAATCCCGCCGTGCGAACATCAGTCAGGGCGAAGTAGAGGCCGTCGCCCCACGTTTCACGCACGGGAATGCTGGTTTGATTCCACTGCTCCGGTTGAATGACGACCTCCGGTGCGTACCGCTCGACACACTGGGCAACGCGAGAGAGGAAATGCTCGATGAAGAGTTCAACTCCCGCGTCGCTGAGCTTGCTGAAGCCGACGACGTCCGCAAACAGCATCGACATGAGCGGAGTCGATTGGCCGTTGAAGACGATCTGCGAATCATCGGGCACCTGAGCACGAACCTCACAGAGCGGTCCTTCGCAGTGAATCGGCAGCGGAGACGACGTCACTGGAGCCACTGCGGTGTCGGCTCTCCCCGCGCCCTGGTACTCCGGGGAGAGGGGTTGGTGGTGAGGGGCCTTGCTGAGATCAATCGAATAAACGGTCAGATCCTGCTGCTTCCAACGTTCGACGCAGTGAGCTGCCCCGCCGGGTTTCGTCGATGGCTTGAGATCCCAAACGGCCAGTCCCACGAGCGGAGCTTGTAATTCGCGTTGCAGCATCAATGCCTGACCTAAGCAGATGCGATTGGCGTAGTCGAACGGTTGGCCTCCAGCACCGACTCGGTCGGGCGAAGCGAAAGTGACTTGAGATGCCTTCTGCAGAACGGCCTTGAATCGCGCGACCCATTTGTCGTCAGCACCATTGAGCACACTTTCGTCAATGAACTTCTTCTCCTCGAACGGCAACACGATCCGAGTATCACTGCCTTCGAGTGATTGCAGCGCCTCCAAGAAAATGATGTCGGCACCGTTTGCCGCCGAGCACACGCCCGTGCGGATGTTGTGTTCGATGAGCCACTTCGCGATCGCCTCTTCGACACGCGGTTCGAGCGACTGTGGAAACCGAGGAACCTCACGACCGGGCTCATCCATGCGATGTCCAGTGAACAACGCGATGCCTGGGATCGGCAGCCACTCATCAACGAGCGATGTCGACTCATTGAGCGCTTCGAGCAGATAGCGCAACTGACGACGCGTTGAATTGAGATGCCCGACTCGTCCCCGTGCGGCCTCACGACTGCCTGCGCGGCGATACCACTCTTCCGCTTGTGCGAGCTTCCCTTGATTCAACAAAGCCTCGCCTAAAGTGGCCCAACGCCAATACGGATCGTCCTTATCATTCGGCGTAAGACGAAGTTGCTCGTCGAGTTGTCGGCACTCGATTTCCACTTGCCGCGCGACCTTCGCGGCTTCGTCTCGATCACCCATTAGCAAGCTAACTGAAGCGACATTGATCCCCGTCCAAAAGCTGCCTTTGGGAGCCTTCCACGCGTCGTAATACCGATCCCGAGCCTGTTTCAGCAGAGCGACTCGCTCTTCAGGATGCCGCGTTTGCAAGGCGAGTTGCTTCTGAAGTGCCGCTTCGAGCCCTCGTTGTTCTTCATCGCGCGGCAAGTCCTTCAGATCGTCACTGCACAGAACTTTGGTGGCTGCATCGACCGCCCCGCAGCGAGCCCATGCCAGTCCTTCAAGCTGCCTCAATCGCAGTCGTTCCTGGCCACAAGCCAAAGCCACTCCCGCCTCAGCAACCTCACGTGCTGAGTACGGCACACCGAGCGCCACGAGCTGTTCCGCCAAGTGAACGTAGGTGGCCGCTTCCTTCCAAACAGCCAAATCGACATCGCGTTTCTGCCACAAGCGCAACAAGTCCGCCACCCGAGGCTTCGCCGCAAACAACACCTCTCGAACGAGCTCACTCGCCTCACCGCCACTGCCCCCCTCGGGGCTGACGATGCGATACCCAAGAGCCTGAATGACCTTCAAAGTCTCCAACGCCGCATTGCGGTCATACTGCTTCTCACCGTCGGAGAGTTGGTCATACGGAACCAAACAAGGGTGCTGCTTCACGACATCATTACGAGCGACGCCGAACGACCATCCGTCAGCGATTCGCTGCCGAGCCCACACCTCGTGAGCATGTTCAGCCAGCTTTTCCGTCAACGCATGGATGTTGGCAGCTAGCTCAATCTTCGAGGTATCCACAGGCTGTGGTTGGTAAGTCATGGTGAGATCTTCGTTCGTGGTGCAGAGGGTTTATTAGTGCGCTCAACCGCGGACAGGATCCCGAACATTGAGACATCAAGGTTCAGCAAGGCATCGACGTTCGAAGTCACTGTTGGGGAGAGTTCTATCGCACGGCGTTTGGCTTCATCAGTCCTGGAACCTGAGGCCGTGCGGCGAGTTTCTGCTCGATCGCGCGATACTCTGGCGACTTCACCTTTGCCTTCTACTCCGCGAAATTCCGCGTGCGGAGCTTCAGATTCGCATCGAACGTCGTCGTACATCGAACTTCCAGCTCCACGATTCCGTTGCAGTTCAACCTGATTCGAATCCTAGCCCTTCTGATCGAGTATTAAGCAACGAATCGCTTTCTCCTTAGCAACCGCCTCGACGGAATTGAGTTCACGAATCAGCCTCTCGATGATTCCCTGAGCAACTAAGAATTCGCCTCAGATTGGTCATATCAACTGCTCGTCGGCAGCATTGCTTTAGTCGATTATCTGTATTCGACTGAACGGGACAGAGTCCGGCTAGAGTGTGCTTTTAATAAGACAGGCGAATTGATCTCGATTTAACCGAACCGCCGTCTCATCAAGCTTGCCACCCAATTTTAAATGGAACCGTTCGTTCCTAACGCCACTCCGAATTCGAATAAATGTGATGCTTCAAATTGCAGATCGTGAAGTGTCGTTCGCATTACATCGAACATCTCGACTGAATGTGGCCGAAAACTGCTTGCCCGAATCTGGATCACTCCAACTTCACATGAACCCCATCCTCGGAGAGGCGGATGACTGGCATTAGTTGCGGTGGCTTTGCCAGCTTGGGATTTCTAAGAACTTTGACTTGTTGTATAAGATCAGCCTTCGCAGCAGCGCTTCTTAATGCGCAGAAAATCGCAGCGTGGCCGGTCATATTTAATCCCAAGCCACGCCAAACATCTTCATCGAATTCCTCGATCGAGTCGAGTTTCAATATTGACTGGTCAATATGAATTGGGATCCCGTATTCCCTTCCAAGTTGTTCAAACAACTTTCCGAAGCGCTCCGTCATCAACGGTAAGTCCCGGCGTGATCGCAATTTTGTATGCCAGTGGAGAATCGGCGAAGCCTCATCCACTCCGTCCACCCACAGGAATGACTCAGATACACTCTTCACAGGATAATGTCGAAAGACCGGCCCATTAGTCACGCAAATAGAGTCGTCAAGAATATGATAATGTAGCCCGCTTCTTCTAAGAGCACCAAGAACTGTTCTCAAGCTTCCACTCAGTCGCAATGTTACCGCGCCCTGCGGATCAGCACCGCAATAATGAATTGGGAACTCATGTTGTATCGATAGAAATTGTAACGCATCGCTAAAGGGCGTGTCCGCGAAATTCGCAGAACTCTCGTCGTCCAAAACGCTGCGTCTCTCAGTGCTTTCGAGAGGCAGCGGAACGACATAACCACTCGTAGAATTTCCGTTGAAACCTCTCATCGAAAGTGCCGCATTTCCGGGCTTTGGATTGGCAGCTACCGAACTAGGGATTTCAAAAATATAAAAGGCCCTGTCTACTGTGCCGCAGCCAATGGAATTCGATGCTTGCATATGCTGCAATGATGAAATTGCACTTGTCGAAATAGGTTGCGAACCAATGAAGGCTCCTGCCCTCCAGTCCCAAAACTTCACCAGACCATCAGCGCCGCCACTAATCAGAATATCGCTGTTTGCACTGAAGCAAATGGATCGCGCCGGTCCTGAATGCGCTCGAAATTTAGCCACAGACACCCAATCGCCGACACGCCATATCGAAATATTTCCTGAGGCATCAGCAACTCCAATGTGATTCCCATCGGATGTCGCAGCGAGAGCAAGAATCTGACCACCATCAGGCGAAATAGATTGGATGTGACCTCTTTCCTGTGCATTCCAAACTGACACCAAACCGTCACCTGACCCAAGGGCAATCAAACCAGTCCTGCCGATCCACTCGGCACATAACACTGCGTCTTGGTGTCCAAGCAAAATTGCTGAGCGCGATTGATCTTTCAGGTTCCAAAGCCTTGCGGTTCGATCGGTGCATGTTGTCGCGAGAGTGGCTCCGTCAGGACTGACTGCGAGTCCGCAAATACATTCTGAGTGCGCTGATATTGAAAAATGTTTCGATCCGGTTATGGAATCGACTAGGCTAAGCCCGCCCTCGGCGTCAGCAATCGCAATCATGTGACTCTCTGGTATATTCTTTGCGATTGTGATCGGGCACGAGTTTAACCAGGTGGCGCTTGGTCTATTCGAGTCCGGCCGCCAAAACGCCACCTTATTATCAGAACCGGCAGTAAAAAGTGTGCGATTGTCTGAGCATAAACCAATTGACGTGACTACTCCTTCATGTGCGTCAACTGCTCGAGCTGAACCACTTTTAGAGCATCGTCTGATTGTTATATTATTTATTAAATCGAGCGTAACGAGATTCGTTCCCGTCGAGTCGAATTCCATCTGACGAGTTCCAATAGAGTCCTGCAATTGCATAACTGGCATTCCTTGCAAGGTGCTCCAAAGTTGAATTTCCCCGGGTTCTGATGGGGAGTTTCCTGTAGCCGAGGCGAGGCGCTTTCCATCAGGCGTAAAGCACAGTGAGTTTATCCTAATGCTGTGACTTCTGAGCCTAGCTATCTCCTTTCCCGTACTTGCGCTTGATAAGCGAAGATTACCGTCTATGTCACCCGTTGCGATTATCTCCCGCTGTCGATCAACAGCCAATGCTGATACATACGATGCATGCCGTGAGAGCTCCATGACTTCCGTTGGCTGAGCCCGCTTCCAAACAAATACACGTGCGCCATTGGCACCAATAATCAGATCGCGATGGTAAATCAGCCTAAAATGCCGTTCGAGCCTGGGGGTTCGGCTCGGTAACGGCAGGGCCATGATTTGGTGCCCCGTGTTTGCATTGTATAAATATACTTTAAATCCAGTGTGATCAGGGGACTCAACTGAAATTGCAACTTCAGTTGCATCTATGCTGAATCCAGCGGAAAAGCCGATTTCAGCGGGATCTGTGGCATCGAGTTTGCAAATCACATCTGGGGACTGGTTCTCTCGAGCCTCAAACACCGTTCCATCGCCTGTTAGCACTCGCACTTTCGCGACCTGATTGCTCCTGTAGCAAATGATTCCGCAGACGTTGCCCGTTAGTTTTCCGAAACTTTTTCTTGTTCCATCTGATAGATTCATCAGACTGAGAGAAGAAATGTTATCCTTGCTCGTTGAAAAAATGACCGCATTGTTGTCGATGTCAGAGAGGCAAAAATGTTGGAGATCCAAATAGTTATTTAAGTCTATCGTTTCTGCGGCCTTTCCGGATCGTCCCCAAATTCGAACTGTTCCGTCGCTCCCGCCGGAGACCGATACAGACTTCGATCCTGGCACATGCGTAATCGAATTCACTGATCCCTTATGGCCAACTCTCCGCAGGATATTAAAGCGACTCAGTTTCTTTTCGGCGACACCACCGTCAATTTCGATAATGGTGCCGCTTTCAAGGCCCAACAAAATTTTTGATGCAGAGGAGTCGACGCTGATTGATTGGATGGGAATTGGCCAACCATCCGTGCTGGTTGCAACACTTGAATTGGCAACTAACATCTCGCCTGTTTCTATTTCCCAGATGCGAATGCGAGAGAGTGTGTCGGCAACAATTAGCAATCCGCTGCTAATCGTTATTGAACAGTCTTTGTCCGTCGCAAGATCGCCTTGTAGTGGCTGATCAATCAGCTTGGCGGAGTCGATTTTGAATTTGTACAAGGACAATAGTCCAGCTTTTGTAACTCCTGCGATTATTGGCACTGAATCATGCGAACCCATTTTCGCGAACGTAAGATCCTTTGGGATGGATATGGCACCAATTGGCTCTGGAATTGACGTGCCAATTTCGAATAAGTGTTGGTAGGAATCAGCGGCTTCTGGTTCTCGGGCGAACTGAGTGCGAAGTAACTCGACGAACTTGTTGTAATGATCTTTGTCCCTAACGCGTTTTCGGGCCCAATCATCTTTAAGTTTGCGCATCAACTCAGTGGCGGCTTGATCTTGAGATGGATGGTGTCCACCGGCGGCGTAGTGAGCAGCGATGAGACGCTCAAAAGACTCGACGATATCTCGAATTGAGAAGACTTGAATGCTGCTGTCGCGATGTTGCGTAGATGCAAGGGCGGAAAGAGTGTCGCCAGATGCTTGCACAGAATCCCATTCACCTTGAATTTCCGCCAGAAGTTCGTAGTGATTTGTGGCTGTCTCGTATCTCCAAAATTCCATATAGTTATTTGTGAGGAGAATGAGTGTTTCCGATTGGTGCCATACGATTTGAATTACAGGGTCTTTCTGATCTCGTTCGAGCTGGTGTGCGAGTTGGTTCGTTTGCAAATTCCAAATGTGAAGCTCGCCATTCGTTGCTCCTGAAGCGAGTAGCTTCCCACCTGGATTCAATGCAAGCGCTGTAACGGGACCGCTATGTCCATGGAGGGTTTCGTGTGACTCTGAAATAAGTTTGTTTAGAAAGCGATGCTCCCAATTCTGCAGATCCCAGCGGCATCGTTCGTGCAGGTTCTTTGCATTTTGAAGCCGCTCCGCTTGCCATTCACGGTATGATAATTCGATTTGGCGGGCGTAAGCTTCCCAGTCTGCCCGAGTTAATTCTGCTTCTGCACGCTGGGTACTTCTTTTCGCAACTTGTTCGTTTTCTTTGGCTTGCTCAGCGGCTGTTCGGGCGTTCTTAGCCTCTGCAAGTGCGGTATTTTTTGCTTTCGTCTCCTCTTTCTTTGAGTTCTCTAATGCGAGGTTAGCGAGATTTGTGGCTTGTTGCTCTTGTTTGATCCAAAGAGCGGCGATAATGGCGATTAAGGCGGTCGCTAGGCTTGCGATTAATGCTGTTGTTCTAATGAATGTTTGACGTCGGGATTCAGCGTGGCGGTAAGTGAGGGAACGCTCGATGTATTCCGCCGTTTCTGCGAGTAGCAAAGGGCGAGCTTCCATCAGCAACACTTGGGCTTCTTCCAATGGGAGGCCCGAAGGGAGTAAGAGACTGACGTGCTGGCCTTGTGAGGCCCAGCGGTGTTGGCTTTGTTCGACTCGGGCACGCAGACGGAGGTGCTCACGGTTCGATGTAATCCAAGTAGCGATGCGGCCCCAGCAGCGCAGTAAGGCTTCATGCGTTAACGTCGCAATGGCCTCGTCGCCATGGCGGTCTGACGTGAGAAATCGAGCTGAGATTAATACTTCGGTCAAAGCTGCTCGGGCCGGTGTTTGAGTTAGGAGTGACAACGGTGCTCGCAACCGAACTGGGGCTTGTTCTCCAGCAGTATCAATAGTGATTAGCAACGGCAGGATTTCATCGATTGTGTCGCGCGCTTCGTCGCTTAATTTGGAATCTTGATAAACCTCTTCGGCCCGCTTGCCGAGGGCACCTTCGACACCGCCCATCGATTGATAGGCGGCGAAGGTAAGAAGGCGATTGCGAGGATCTCGTTTCTGGTAGAGCTCGGATAGGGCGTATTGCAGGAGCGGTAACGCGGACGGATCTTTTGCGGAGTCTTGTAGGATTAGCTCATCGAGCGAAATACTCGTTTCTTGTTGCCGTTCAAAACGCACACCTGCCAGTCGTGCCGGTTCGGTGATGAGTCGCTGCAAGGCTGCTGCATTTGGGGGGAGCAAGTCGAAGTGTCCCCGTTCGCCTTTCAATCGTAAAAACTCCGGGTGTTGTTGCGCGTGTGAGTAGAAGTCGCTGCGCAGCGTCCCTAAGACCGCGATGTGGCCGCTGGCAGCCAAGGCTTCGACCACGGATAAAAACAGTTCCCGGTCTTCCTTCGTGATGCGGCGATCGGTCCACAGTTCCTCCATCTGGTCGATCACGAGCAGTAGTCGCACTACGCCTTGCGCCTGTTCGGCGGCAAGCGAGAAGGCGGGAGCGATACTCAGCCGCACTGCCAATGAGGGGTCTCTACTTAAGAGAAGAGCGACATCGTCCAGTGCAGTGTCTGAAGTGCGCAGTTCGGGCAGTCCATTGAATAACGAACGAGCTAGGCGCGAGAGCAAGTTGCCGGTCCCACCAGCCGGCAAGAAGAACTCAGTTCTCCATACTTTCACGCCGTCCTCACCGGAGTGCCGCGACAAAGTCGCGGCGACTCCCGCCCGAGCCAACGAACTCTTGCCTGCACCGCTGGCACCGACGATCACCGCGAACGCGCAGCCGACTCGGCGCTGATCACGCAGACGCACCATGAGATCACACGTCTCTTCGTCGCGACCACGGAAGATCTCGGCATGCTGAACGTCAAAGACATCAAGACCGCGATACGGTGCATCGTGCCAACTGGGGGTTGCTTCCATGCCAAGCATGTCGTCCAGTGACTGCTGCAGATGGGCTCGAAAGCGATCCACAAAATCAACGGGTTCGCGATACGTCTGATAGGCTCGCGCGTTGCGGCCCTGGGCATCGTAGAAGTGCTCTCGAATGAATGACTTAGCAAGCTTCCTCTGAGCGATCATCTCTTCGGCCCTGTCTTCTGACAGGTTCTTCTCGAAGCCATCAACGTCATCTCGCACATAAGCGAGCATGACAGGTCGCTGCTTCCCGCTTTGCTCGAACGCCGACAGCATTATATCGAATTCACGCTCTGTGCCGCTGCGATATTCGGTCCCATCCGATCGCAAAACACGGCTGTTCAGAGGCGAACCTAGCCTCGACCAGAGAATGAATACAGCAATGTCAATGGGGCGTTTGTTGAGAATTAGATCGATCGACTCTTGGAAGGATGCCGTAGCAGGAAGTGCAAGGTCTTCCCAAAGCACTGATTGCAGGGTCACGTCAGGGTATCTCTTCTGAAGCCCCTCAATCACTCGTCGCGCGTTTTCACGTTCCTTGAAGACATCTCCGGGACTTGAGATGAAGATGCGAACGGTGCGTTGAGTGTTGGACATGATGTTGCTCGTCGAGTTGGAGGCTTTGATTCTTGTTTGAACGATCCGAATGGCCGAATGAGGAGATTATGATTGCATATAAAATGCAGATTTAGTCTCGTCGAAGTTCAGTCCTTGATCGCGCATGGCTTGAATGATCGGCTCGACTACGACGGCCCCGAGTGCCCAGTGGAGTCGTGCCAATTGACTGAAGATTGAATTGATTGTTTTGGGGACTCGGCATTGGGGGAGCTTGAAGGCGGATTGGTAGAACGATTTCGCTTCGTCGAGTTCTCCCAGTATCAAGCAGGCTTCGCCTTCGGTGGCGAAGACCCAGATTTGCTCGTTTTCGTCGGGGCGGAGCGGGCCGCAGATTTCTCGGGTGATGCGTGCGTATTGCGCGGCGAGTTCGGGTTCACCGTGCAGCAGGGCCATCGTCGCGGCGTTGATGGCAGGGTAGTAGTGGCCGCTGAATTCGAAGGCTTCGCGGTAGCACGCCAATGCGTGACCGTAGCGCTGGCAGCCGGAATGTTTTGACTTCACGAACTCGGTCAGGCTCAGACGAGGATTGTCGGCGGCCCAGAGTGCATCGCCCATTTCTTTGTAGGCACGGCCGACTCGGCACAGGAGTTCGTGGTCTCGGAACTGGCTGCACAACGAACGCATGTCTTGAACGACTGCCAGTGCCTCTGATGGCTGGTTCGAATTGGCGAGGGCTAAGGCCAATTCGGTTCTCAGGCTTACGGCGTTCGGGAATTCTTCTAAGGCCCGCTTGAGAACGGCGGCGGATTGTTCGTACTGCGGCGGCTCTAATTCAGACAACCTCGTGCCATGAGCTAACGGTATGAGATGAGTGAACTCGCGCGTGCTTTTGGGGGCGAGCTCGGGATGTTTCAGGCGTGCGGCGAGTCCGGTTCGATGATCGGCAACCGTCGACAACTGAGTCACAGCAACGCCCGCAGCGATCAAGGCCCAGGCTTGATGCGGGCCGTCGACCTGCCACTTCGCGGTGAGTAATCCATAGGCCGCGAGTGCGAAATAATACTCGTCTTTCCAACGATGGTGGCGATCCAGTTCATATCCCAGCCAGCAGGCGGCTTCCTTCCGCAGGCTGTAAAATAAGCACAAGGCTCGATCAACAATCGGATGCCGAGTCGGCGACCGATCTTCATCCGTGATGCGTTTTTCGGCTTGAGCTTCACCGTCGATGCCACGGGTCAGGTGAGCTAATGCCTGCTCGAACAAGACGGCAATTTCGAGTTGTCTTGCGTGCTTCGCAGCATCTGCTTGAGCCATGGTGGGAGCAGGCTGGCAAGCAGCGGTGACTGCCGGAGCTTGTTGATCGCTGTCGTCGAGCGATCCTTCTGCGGACGTCTTCGGCTTGAATGTTTGCGTCTCGGGAACTTTGAAATGCCGCGAGACCTCGGGCATATCATTCACATGCAATGAGAGGTAGTGCCTTAAGGCAGATCGAGCTTCGGAAGAATCACACAGGTGTGAGAGCAAGCGGCACTTGAGTTCCATCTCCAGTTTGACGAAGTCCCACGCAGGCAAATTCTTGGTAGACATATCGCCGTAGTCGAAGACGCTGGGCTGAAAGACTTCATTCCGCAAGATCCCGACGACGACGTTGCGGCCATGCAGATCACCATGCCCCGGTCCCAAGAGCGTGGCGGGCATTTGCGGTGTGTTGGTACCAATCAGCATCGCGCGGAAATAGTCGACCGGGTCGAGATAGAGCGGCATCTCGGTGCTCTTGGGATTCCGCAGCGCTGTCGTCAGCCACAAGGCATCTCGGCGGAGCAGTTGCAGACGCGGATCATTCAGCCAGCGATCCCAAGCTGACTTCCCGGCCCAGAGCTTCGAGTCCTTTGTGAGTTCGTGCCTATAGAACTCGACAACCGGCTGAGCGTCCTGATCGTTGGCCGAGCGATAACAGCAGCGGAACATGTCGCTGTAGAGCTCAATCAGCAGACGTTCGAACGACTTGCATTCCGGGACGTTGGTTTGGATGGCTCGCTTAACGGCATCCTCCAACGGTCGAGCGGCGTTGTCGTGATTGTCGGCACCATAGAGTCGGTAGGCGTCTTGATAGACCACCGCCGACCTCTGCTTGGCCGGAACGTCTGATTGAGCCACCACAACATGGCGTACCGGTGACAGCAACCGGCTGACGTGTCCCTTCTCCGCGAGCGTCTGATACCAGCCTTCATAATCTCGCTCGACTTCAGCTCTCAGGCCGATCTTCACGAGGTTGGATTGCGGCGGCGCGGCGTGCTTGGATTGTCCTTTTGCGACCGCCGAACTCGCCAATACCGCGAGCACAATGCGGCGTCGCTCGTCTTGGTTGTAACCGAGGAACACGTCATAGACCGTGATCTCGCGAAAGCCTTGATTCGCGAAAACGCGTTCCAACTCTTCAGAGAGCTGATTAATAAACTCCTCGCCCAGCCGCACCTTCGCCCGAGCCCGTTCCCACCACTGCACACGACGTTTATTCGATGACATTTCTTGGCCCTCTCGATGTGGAAAATTGCTTTAATACTCAAGTGAGGCACGTGATCCGATCGGACAGAAACTCGAACGCAGCGAGCGCGGAAGACGCAGAGGATGAATGAGTCGTTCTTCTCCTGTCTTCACTCTGCGAACACAGCGTTCTCTGCGTTTCAATCCTTCTTCTGTTCCGGCACCGGGCCGAGGAGTTCGTCGAGGTGCGGGGCGATGGGTTCGCTGAGCGGCAAGAACCAGACTTTGGGTTTGTTCTGCTCGCGGTACTGCCGATCGAGTTCTTCGAAGACTTCTTTGGTCGACTTGGCGGGGCCAAGCATTTGGTCGAGCAAGGGCAACGCGGACTGATCTACCGGCAGTTTCGCGAGGTCTGCTTGTGCTTTGAGTTTGGCCCGCGCTTGAGCCAACGCGGCAGTGGCATCGACTTTAGTAAGAGGTGACAGAAGCTTGTTCTCCTTCAGATCGGCGAGCAGTTGCTCGGTCTGTTTCTTCACGGCTGCAGAGTCTTTGTCGTCGCCATACGCCTTCAGCGATTCTGCGGCTTCGCGTTGAGCGGCGTCGCGGTCGTTGAGTCGCCATTCACAGAGTGCCAAGCGATAGCGGGCTCGACCTTTTGCGAGAGGCGTGATCGCGTCCCCTTCGCGCAGCCCCGAAAGCAGCTTTCGCAGTTCGTCGCGTGCCGGTTCCACCTCGCCCAATTCTCGGAGTGCGGCCGCGCGGTTCATGCGCGTCGTGAATGCGATTGCCGCTTGGTCCGGCTTGTTAGCCAGCAGCTTCAGCGACTCCTCGTAGTGAGCAACGGCGGTGGCATGATCCCCACGACGAAACGCCGCGACGCCTACAGCATTCAGAGACGCGGGATTTGGCTTGCAGAGTTCGTCGAGATGCGGGGCGATCGGTTGTTCGGGCTTCAGGAGATAGACGTCAGGCTTGCGTTCCGCTTTGTATTGCCGATCCAACGCCGCCAGCACATCCGCCACGGGCTTCGCTGGACCGAGCAACCGATCGACTTCGGGGACGATCGCCATCAGCGGACTCCGCGTGTCCATTGCGACTTTGATCTTTCGTTGGATCTCATCATCTGACACGTTTCGTAACTTACAAAGTTTGCGATATTTCTCCTTATCTCTTCGTGATTCAGGATGCTCGTACCCTGTCTTTGCGCTGAAGATGGCATCAATCACGATCTGTCGGAAGAACAGAGGCTCGGCCTCCGTCAGACGGTCCGTGGCCTGGAGCAACTGCGCCAGGTTGTTGAGTGCTGCAGCGACTAGAGGGTGTTTATCACTCAGCGATTTCTCATACATCGCCACCGCTCGCCGCATCAGCGGCTCGGCCTCCGCCAGACGGTTTGTGGCGTAGAGCAACGTCGCCAAGTTGTTGACCTTTAATGCGACGTCGGGGTGCTCAGCTCCGTAGGACTGCTCGTCGATGGCCAGCGCGCGGCGTTTCAGCGGCTCAGCTTCTACTAGACGGTTTGTGTCCTCAAGCAATATCGCCAGGTTGTTCAGGGCAGTGGCGAATAATGGATGTTCCTCGTCCAGCGACTTCTCTAAAACCGCGAGAGCTCGGAAAAGGAGCGGTTCTGCAATAGCAAGCCGGTTCGTATTCAGCAGCAGCCGCCCCAAGTTGTTCATGTCGCGACCCACATTCGGATGGTCGGGACCGTACGCCTTCTCGTCGATCGCGAGTGCCCGTCGCATCAGGTTTTCAGCCTCTGCCAGACGGTTTGTGTCCTGTAGGTGCTGCGCCAGGTTGTTGAGGTCACGAGCCACATTCGAATGGAAAGGTCCGGACACACTTTCATCGATGGTCAGGGCGCGGCGCATCAGTGGCTCGGCCTCCAGCGGACGGTTCGTGGCCTTAAGCAACCACGCTAAATTATTGAGCTGTGTGGCGAAGTGAGGGTGCTCGGATCCATTGGACTGTTCCACAATGGCCATCGCGTGACGCATCAGCGGCTCCGCCTCCGCCACACGGTTCGTGGTCTGGAGCAGCACCGCCAAGTTGGTCATGGCAACCGCTTTATCTTGTCGATTGGCTGCCAATGCGAGTGCCGCACGCTGGTGCGGTTCTGCGTCGAGATATTGGGCGAGCGTGCAATGCAACGTCCCTAAATCGTTTCGGGCTTCGAACCAGTCGGGGGCAAGTTCGGCCACCTTTTCTCGCAGTTTAAGCGCCGATGCCCATTGGAGTTTCGTTTCCAAAAGTTCCGCATTGAGGACCATTGCCTGCAAGGTTCTTTTCAGTTGCTCCTTCTCTGATTCGACACGAGCTTGAGACTGTTTGACCTGCTTTGCCTGCCGTTCGGCCGTCTCCAATGTGGATGACGACCTACTCTCCAAATAGGCCAGGGCTTCGTCGGTCCCTTCCTTCTGCAAGATTTCCGCAGCGCGCTGGAAGACCGGGCTGGCTCCCTCCTTCAGGCCCTCCTGAATCAACTTGATCAGGTCGTCGACCCGGCCGAGCGCGAGGTCACGTTCCTTTTCGATCTCGGCAATCAAACGGCCGCGTCCTTTTTCGTCGGGTAAAGCTTTGATCTTCGCTTCAGCTGTAGCATGAATCTCTTTCCGAATACGGTTTGCGAGCACGGCGGGATTAGCCAATACTTGAGCGACCTTTTCGATCGACGCTTCAACCTTCTCTAGAGACTTCTCGACGTGCTGCTCTGTCTTGGCTTGCGCATCGTCAATCCGTTCCGCAATCGTCGCTTGGGCTTGATTCACTTGCTCGGCAGTTGACTCTTTGAGCGTCTCGGGAAGGTGCCGCTGTTGAGTCGAGACGTAGAGGCCGATGCCGATCGACACCAGCACGAGACTTGCGACGATCACTAAATTCCGAGTCACGCTGCGCTGCCACCAACGAAATGCCTGACGCATTTCGGCAAACTCGTCGCGCAGGCGCTCGATTTTTAGTTCGACGTCGGTGTCACTGTTGGCTCCGTGAAAGAGGTGCCCGTCGCGTTTCCAGCGCTCACGCCAGGCGTCTTGCAAGGCTCGACGTTCGGCTTGATAGCCGGCCGGATCGGGATCGTTGGGATCGTGCGAGCGGTCTAATTCATCGACAGCTCGGTCGCGCGTGCAGCCATCGTCGGCGAAGATCAGCCAGGTCTTCTTGCCTCGGGCTCGCGCGTAGAGGAATTCAAATTGCGTGTACGAGATCCGGGTGAAGCCGTCGTGCTCGAACTCGGCGCTGGCGGTGGGCGGTTCGGCTCCGTAGCCGTGTCCCACCAACTGAATCAGACCTTCGCAGTCGTCGATCTTGTCTCGCAGCACCTGCCGCAGGTCGCCGGACTCGGTGCCAAAGATGTCCTGCCAGACTGGGTCATAACCCAATCGAGACAACACGTTGGCCACCAACTGACGCGTCGTGCCTAACTCAGACGAGACTGACGAAATGAAGATTCGCGGCTTCATGAACGGCTCCGCAATTCGCAAACCTTGATTGACGAGGACTTACCTAACTCGGGCTTTGCCCGCATCCGAAAGGTATGAAGGACTTCCAGTCCGTCACTCCGATCGACGGACTAGAAGTCCGTCGTACAAAGATGCGCGCACGGCGCGGACTTGAAACTGGTCGGACGCCTCGATTGGCATGCTATCACAGACGGACATGCCGTCGCCTGTGTCTCAATCGGTCGGTTGTCGTGAAATTGTGAGTGTGGGCCAGCGGGGAATGACCCGAGACAGACACGACGGAGCAGAGGTCCGTCGTACAAGAAACTCATGGCTCAATCTCAAACGGCGGTTTCATTTCAGGTCGTCTTCAGGTCGCCGAGCTGCTCCAACACGAAACGCATTGTCGGGCTGATGAGCTTGTTGTCCCGAGTACGTTCGCTGCGGATTTCGGCGGCGGTGAGCCAGCGGTTCTCGGGCATTGAACTGATCGGTCGCAAAACTGATTCTGAAAACGTGACGTCGATGGCGGTGATCTCGTACTGAGTCCACTGCCAATAGCCGGTTGACCACGCGGAGTAACTCAAAGAATGGTGGTCGCCGAGCGTCACGACGGAAGGCTCGACATGCAGCTCTTCATGGAGTTCTCGCAACATGCACTCGGTCTTGGTTTCTCCGGCTTCCTCGTGACCGCCGACCAAGAAGTAACGACCCCAACGCGTGTTGTACTGAGCGAGCCATTCCGGGCCGGTCGAGGTTTCTCGACGGATCATGGCCACACACGCAGTCGACGTTCGCGGGTGCGGAGTTGCTACCGGCGGAAACGATCGCTTGCTGTTGAGCGCCGCTTCTTTGAGTTGCTTGACCAAGTCTTTGGCGGTCTCCGAAACATCATCGTCCGCAGCGGCTAAGACTTCGTCGGGAGTCAGCCATTTGCCCACCGTGTCCGGCGGCAGATCCAGTGACGACGCTGCGTAGCAGTAGCACTGAATCTCATAACCACCGACTTGATGCGTGCGCGGGTTCGTTTGCAAAACAGGAGTATCCAACAACAAGCCAAGCCCCTGCGTGGGTCGGCTACCGAGATCTTCCTCAACGCAACGAGCGGCAGCTTCGTCACCGGTTTCAGCGTCTCGCAGTTTGGTGATCGGAAAGCTGTAACGATCCCAGTTGGGCTTGAGCGTCAACAACACTCGGCCCTGATGGTGAGTGATCGCGGTCGCTGCTCGGACCGTGCGAATGGGATTGCTCATGAATCTTGTCCTTGAGTCGGAGTGAGATTGGGGGCTTTGTTGCTGCCTGAGAGAAAGATATCGTCCAAGATTCGTCTATAGAATCGTTGTTTCTGATTCCATAGCATCATCAAATGTGGTTATGCCATGACGACATAGGCCACGTAACGAAAACCAGAAAGCTGGAATGAGCAAGGCGATCAAAGACGCTGAATCTATTCAGGCAGGCGACGAAGGCACTCCTCAGCCGACGATCGACGCGATCCGAGCATTGGTGGCGTTTGCGGATGCTGGGAATTCAGTAAGCGAAGCCGCGAGACGTTTGAAATCCAGTCAGCCAGTGGTGTCGGTCAAACTCAGAGTGTTTCAGGCAGGCGACCGACCTCGAGCGGTCTTGCTCGAACGAGATGCCGATGGACGATCGTTGCGACTCACCGAGGCGGGACAGCACGCTCTCCCTGTGATGCGCGAGATGGTCCGTCAATACGATCAATTGTTCTTACATCTAAAAGGCGAAGCCGAGAGTCCTCGGCAAGTTCGCGTCGCCGTTGGGGCTTTTGGCGCGGAGTTTTTACTACCCCCGGTGATCGCAAAAATCATGGCATCATCCGGCAAAGACAGCAGTGCGACCTTTACGGTGCGAACCAGTGTCATGCGTGGCCGAGATCGCATCATCGGAGTGGCTGAAGGCAAATACGATGTTGCCATCGTTAGCCACACTCCCGAACAAGTACGCGAGACCCTTCGAGATGCTCGAATCCGTGAGCAGTCCGTCGAATGTCAGCCACTCCTCCGACTGCCCATGATTGTCGCTGCTGGTCGAGATACTGCCGCAGGAATCGAGCTCGACCGAGCTAAGAAATCGAAACCATTGCCGCTAGAAATGTTGACTCAGTGGCCGCTAGTGGGACCGGATCAAAACTCGGGCATACGCCGTCGACTTGAGGCTGCTTTGCCAGATCCACAGCTACTGTCATTTGCTACCGAAGGCGGAGGCTGGACCGCCGCTCGCGAATTTGCCCGCTACGGCATCGGTGTAGCAATCATTCCAGAGAAAGTCATTGGCGCTCACGACCGCGACGCGTTTGTTTCCCGGCGGCTTGATGAACGGTTTGAGTTAGAGGAGTTCATAGTCTTACGAGCAGGCAAAACGACGGATGCGATCAATCAACTAATTACGGTTCTCCGCCACTCGTTTTGAAAGTTGTGTTTGTAGCCGGCTAAAGCATTTGAAAATGCGGTTGGTGAGGAGCAGCAGCGGAGTCGAAAGTGGTGGAAGTTGATCGTTCCAAACGATTGCCACAGAATCATACGGAAGCCGCGATTGAAGCCTACGGTCAGGCAATTGCCCATACGACTCGGGAAATAGTTAGCACTCATCGGCCGCCAATTCTCAACCGTTTGGCAGAACCGCCCAACCGCTTCAGCAGCAGGCTTCACGCTGTGGTCGGCCATTCCTTCAGATGCTGTTGCGCTACTTCAAAGGTTGTGATGCGGCGGCCCTCGAAGACGGCTCGCAATGATTTGTGGCGGTCGGCCGACCGCGCCAGTATCTGAGCATTCTGACGCTGCCTCAGCAATTCGGCATGCTTGTCAGAACGTAGCTTTTTGAAGGGCAGAGAAGGGCAGAGATAACCTTGAAAACGGTGCCGAAAGCTGCGATTCTTGTAAACGTTGAAATGTCGTAACTGCTGAAATGCTAGTGATTTAGCGTGTCGACCAGAGTCATTTGGGACCAGGGGGTCGCAGGTTCGAATCCTGTCACTCCGACTACAGACGCCTCGAAAGAAACCACTTCTTTCGAGGCGTTTTTTGTTATCCCGTCAGGAGTTACGACAAATGAAGCCAACGCGGCTTCGACGAAGCTCGATGCTGTCGGAATGACAGCAAATGACTCCGCTTGCCCCAAATTGGCGCCGCTTGGGGCAAGCAGTGGGGCAAGCTGGAAGGTTGTAGCCAAGCTCGAATCAGTCGGCGGAGTTCCTGTCAGCGGCGTCACGGTCGCGTCGAGCTTCAGTTCCGGTAACGCTTCAACGGCTCCTTGTATGTCGAGCAACTTTGGATCGGTGTAGATGTTGGCCGTGAGCATCGGCGACGAATGCCGCATTGCCGCTTGAGCCGTTCGCAGTGGAACGCCCGCCTTGCTGAGATGAGTTCCAAACGTCGTTCGCAAGGCATGCACGTCGAGCGTTCGGCCTCGGTCGTCTCGTTTGGGAATGCCCGCCGCTTCAAGGTCTCGATTGAGGATCTTCACCAGCTTGTCGGGGACTTCGAACAACGCTTCGTCGGGAGCGAGTTTCGATTCGTGATTGCCTGCGCCCGATTTGATGCGCACCGCGAGCCGGTCAGTCAGCCACTCGCGAAGGTCAGAAGCGAGGTCAGCTCTCAGCGGAATCGTGTTGCCTTCTCGGTTCTTCTCGTTCTTGGCTTCGAGCGTTATCGACGGCGGTTCGGCAGAGAGTGCGAGGTCTCGAACCCTCACCGTTGCCAACTCATTCTTGCGAAGGCCAGTCGTCACGAGCGTCTTGTAAATCAGTGCTTGCTCACGGCCTCGCAACGTGAGCTTTGCGATGAGCGCGGGATTGTTGGCAAGTCGAACCCGAGCCTTTGCAACCGCATCATCGAGCGCGTCAAACGAAAGCGGCGCCGCCTTCCATTCAGTTCGCTTGGTTGTGAGCTTCGCATCACCTTCGGTCTTCACCGTATCGCGACCGAACTCCGCCAGCGGTCTCCAACGGGCGACCTTCAAGAGCCGCTTCAGTTCGTCTTCAGTCATGGCTCGACGTTGTCGGCGTCGGTCGGCTTTCTCATCAGCTCGATGCACTCCGACAAACGGGTTGTTGAGTAGGCGTCCGGTCTCAACGCACCAGTTACAGAACGCGAACCAAGTCGTGCGATGCGTGTTGCGACTGCGAGCCGACATGCCGTTTCCCGTTTGATGTGCCAACCACTTTTCGAATGCCTCGCGATTAAGATCAGCAAGAACGACAAACCGGCACTCACGAGCCAGCCGGTCCAAATATCTTCTCGCATCATCGAGATAGTTCGCCGTCACTCCCTTTGCTTGGCGGGATACAACCCATGCGTCGAAGTGTTCCGCAATTGGATTGCGTTGATGCTCGGCAATTCGGTCTTCAGCCGCGCTGATGACTCCCGAGCGAACCAACTCTGCGCGGCGTTCGAATTCGGCCAATACCGACCGAGCCGCGCCTTCGTCTCGGCAACTGGTTGAGACTTCTTGGATGATCCCCGAGCCGTCGCGGTACTTCGCAACGTAAGTTGCCGACTCGACGACGATACGTTGCGAGCCGTCCTTGCTGATCGTCAGCGGATAGATGACGGCTCGACCTTTCGGCGGCTTCACCCGAGCGAACGACTTGCCGGATTTTTCAATGAGTTCCGCTCCGGCGGGGATCGGCTTTGTGTAGGTTTTCTTACGGATGCTTCCCATGCTCTGACCTTAGTTGTGCAATCCCTGTAATAAAAACAACTCGGTAACGCTGTCACTCGCTGTCAGGCCGATCGTCGAAGATGGCTCGAAGGTGGCGAAGATGGCAAGGCATTTGGATCTTGCCGCCTTCGCCATCTTCGGGAGTTTGTCTGCCATCTTCGCCACAGCTTCAGCCACGGCGGGACGATGGCTGAACTCGCGGAAGTTAGGCGGCGGGCAGTTCCCAAACCCAACCTTCAGCAAAGCCGCTCTTTCTCGGAACGATCTTCAGCCGTTCGCGAGCCCGTCGCAGTTGATCGTTGCTGATGCCGTCTTGTTTCGCGGCGAGACTCAATTCACGAGCGGTTCGCGGCCCGTTCGCGATGGCTTCTCGCAGCCATGTCATTGGCCACGGGTCACGGTTCTCGATGTCAGCCGCTTGCAACGCGACATCGTCGGCAGTCATGTCGAGCAACCCGGCTTCCCATTGGACTCGACCAGCAAAGCCGCCTTCGGACGATTGCGGCACGGTCGAATCGACGACGCGAAACGCGAGCCCGCCTCGGTCACGAGCGTTCGAGTTCTTGCCAGCAACGAACAAGCGGCGGTCTTTATCGTCGGGGTCGTGAGTCACTTCCCAAATTTGTCGCATCGTCGCGCCAATTTGCAGACTACCCGAAAGCCGTTCGGACGAATGCGAGCCCGTGCCTTTGCGGTTGTGATGCACGAACACAATCGCAACGTCGAGTTCCTCCGCGAGTTCGACCAGCGGGCTCAACGCCGCTCGGATCTCGCCTTGATCGTTGGCGCGGATGCCCGCCAAGAACGCGGCCAGCGGGTCGAGCACGATGAGCCGCAGCTCCGGCAGTTGCTTCGCGACGACGCGAAGATCGAATGCCGCATGAGCGAGATTGAAGGACAGTCTCGCAACCGAGCATTGGTGCGATTCCTCACCATTATCGGCAGCTTGCTCGATGTGAGCTCGATGCACTCGCCCGACATCGGCCCCGGCGGCTTCGAGTCGCGGCTTCTGACATCTCGAAACGGAGTCTTCGGCATTCAGCAAGATGACATCGCCGGGAGTTCGTTGCGGGGAGTCCTTGCCACCGTCCGGCCATGCCGTCCCAGTTGTGACGCGAGCGATGAGGTCCGCCATCAGCATCGACTTCCCGGCAGCGGGGTTGCCCGAAACGAGCGACAGCATCCCGAGCGGGAAGCGGTTCGGCCAAAGCCAACGCAGTTCCTTCGTTTCGATGTCGGCAAACGATTGCAGCTTCACGCATCGAGCCCGCGTCGGTTTTGAATGACGGTCGCGGTTCTCAGTCGCAACGGTTGCCGGAGTCCAGTTCGTCGCTCGTTCAATCAACGCTTCGAGTCGGTTCCGAAGTGATTCGGATTCAACGGCATCATGAGCATCGCACCAATCCGCGACGTCTCCCGCGTCGGGGAGTTCCGGCCAATCATCCGCGAGGTCGATCAGCTTCACGGTCGCGGGCGGGTCAAGCTTCGTGAGGATGCCCGCCACTTGCCGAGCGTACTTGCGGCCCGGTTCGTCATTGTCGGGGATGATGACAACCGACCGACTGGCCAGCGGCTTCCAATCCGTCTTCGCAGCGGCCTTGCTACCTCCGGCGGAAGTCACTGCGAGCAACCCGATGGCATCAGCCGAGTCCGCGCACTTCTCGCCTTCGACGACGACACAACATTCTTGCCCTCCCATCTCTCGCTGAGCCCAAGCTTCGACGTTGGTTTCTGCGTTATTAGTCTCAGGATTTTGGCGAGCGACAGTTTTTGAACGGCGGCACGATTAGTAGCTCAGAAGGCACATGCGCGGTCTCAAAGAACGTCTCGTTTGAATGAACCGAATGCATCAGGTCTAAATAAGAGGTCGTTGTATTTCCAAACTTGCCCGGCCACGCCAGGTCTTTGCCAATGGCCGCGAAGTCCCCAAAGTGTTGAATCACAGGCCCAAGATCAATGTGGATATTTCGCCCCTCAAAGAGGTCGGTACATAATCCATTGGTCCGCGACTTCACGTTAATTAGGTCGCTCATCTCCGTTTCAAGGCAGAACGTAAGTTGCAGTAGTTCGGAGCCAATATAGACGCAGTGAATTGGCACCACAGTACAGCTCAAGGGAAGCACTTCGCTACATACGCACGAAGGTTTTTTCAAGAGTATCACTTCGCCTTCAAATGCTTTTTGCATAGAATCGTCGATTCGGCCAGCACCGAATAAAAAGGGGTCTGTCGAATAGCACCTGGCAAAGTGCATCGCTTTGTAGTGGGTATCAAAAAACCATATCGCCTTGTAAAACAACTCTAAAACATCTCGATCGTGCGTAAGGATCATTGTCTGTCTTCCGCTAGCAATGGCCCGCAGGATCGCCATAACCACCAAGACTTCGTCGTTGACATTTACATGACCTTTTTCTTCCGAATCGTCACGCCCCTTCTTTGCGAGTAACTGTGTGCGTAAACCAAATTGGTCTTTGCAGAAATTCATCACGTCATTCCGTGTTGGCTCTCCGGCTCCACTTGTACGCAGTTGAATTTCCGCCAGTTTTGAGGCCATTCGTCGAGAGAGCAGCAACGAAACGTAATGATCCAATGCGGCCTTCAAGACAGGTTCTCGATTCCCGATGCCAAATGTCGTCAGCCATTGCGGATCAACAGATTGCAGGGCACTCGTTATGTGCGAATGGAGAGCGTGATTTCGACGCGGTGCGGCCAGCCATTCTTTCAGCTCGTGATAGACTGGAGCCGCTAATACCGTTCGATTGGCGGCTTGCCTTAGCGCATCCCAGACAGGCGAATTTGTCTCGACAATCGCAAAATTTGCATCAGGAAAGTATTGAATATCGCAATTAAGGGGATCACGAATGACCTGTGCTAAGTCATTCGGATCGTAATGACCATGAATAGGCTTGGACCAAGCTAGGCGAAAGTTTGGCGATTGTCCTTTCGGTAAGCCATCGAGAGAAATCTGGCTTGTTGCGTAGCAGTCTCTCGGTGCTACCTCAAAATGACGTAGTGTTTTTTGTTTTTCACTGAAGTGACTCATTTGTGTGTCTGGTCCTTCCGTTTCATTCCGGTCTCATCGGATTCTGATCCAATAAGATCTGATGATCATGCTCATTGGTCGAATTGCTTCTGCCGGTCCTGTCACGACAAGTGCGTTCGGCAATGGGTTCTCAATGTAGATCCCAGCTCGAGGGCATCTCGGTCTTCGAGCGAATGTATCTCTAAAGGATTATTAGTTGAACGATGTGGTGAATTCGCTGCAAAGGTCTGGGGTAGGTCGCATTGTGGATTCGCGTCCACCGCTTCTGCGAGACCGAGTTCGGTAATGTGTTCCGAGCGTGTTCGCCCTTTGAGGGAAGGGAAAAGCGAGTCGATCAAACGCCAGCGTGAGAGGTCCGACATCGCTGCTGCAACATGCTCCCGAGCCCATTCCCGGTCGATCGTTCTGGCAACGTCGTCTCGCGGTTGTCGTGAGTCCGGCCCGAATGCCTTCAGCGTCTTGAGTGCTCGCAAGCAGCGGAGATGCGCTTCGGTCAGCTTCAGCGGTTGCTCGGCTTTGCTCGGTTCAGCAACCGCAACGGGTCGCAGCTCCGGTTCCACAGCGGCGGCATCGTCGCTCTCGTCATCTATTGCCGCGTCATCGAGCGGGAAGTAGCGATCGAGCGTTGCCTCAACGAAAAGCTCTTGTTGAATCTGTCCCCACAGGTCGCGAGGAACTCGGTTCAACACTTTGAGCGATCGTTTCCAAAGGCGTTGCCTCATGCGCAGACCGGCATCCGCATGCCGTCCGTCGCTCTCGGCTTTCAACCGGTCGGGAGCTAACTCGAACTCCGCATCGCCTCCGACTTCGTCCCACAAGTCCGCAGTGACTTTTCCCAGCGCGAACGCAGCTTCGTGAGCGGTCGGGAACGATTCATTGCCGACAAACAGCGGCGGGAATGGAAGAGTGATGGCTCCGCCTTGAACGAGCCGCAAGCACTCATCCCGCAGTTTTTGCCCCTCGACACATGCCTTGCGAATAGATGCAACGCTTTGCCCAACGCCAAGTAGGTCATCGCGAGCCTGCGGTCTTCTCTGCGCCTGAGCAATGTCTTCAAAGTTCGAGCTTACGGTGTAACGCGGCTTCTCTGCCGAATCTCGTAGAAGCGTTTGAGAGTTGCCGTTCGCGGCATCAGCGGCATCACGGAACTCGACCAGCATTTGAAAGCAACGATCCTCTTCAGTCTGAGCTTTGGCCGTCATCGACAACGCATCCGCTGCGCGAAAGAAAGTGTGTGATGTTTCGTAACTCTTCCCGTCAGGGTCACTTGAAAACGTCTCAGAAAGGACCCGTGAGCGTTCTGCCGGATAGCTCGCTCAGAACTCGTTCCACATGTGCTCCCGTGAGGAGTTAGGAAACGAGCCCAGCGCCGTTGCGGTAGTGGCATTCATTCGGCGGGCGAGAAGGCATCGCGTTCGAGGTCTGAGTTCACCTCCTCATTGAACTTGAGGTCGATGAGTTCGCGTTTGGCGTTGTAGGTCAGTTCGAAGAACTCGAAGAACCCGCGCGTGCCCAGAAAGGCGAAGGACATCTCTCGGTCGGTGAAGCCGACTTGTGCCTTCCAACGAATCGAGTTCGGGAACTCGCGCAGCTCCAATTCAAGCTCGACGACGCGATAGCTCCCGCCTCCGCCAAGTGCGCCGATCAATGACAACTCGGGAGCACTGCTCAAGTCGATGCCCAGTCGGTCAGCAACGAACTTCGGCAAGATCGTCACATCGGCCCCGGTATCAATCAGCGCATCGGTCAGCACCGAGAGCCCGTTGATGTGGACTCGAACCGGGATAATCGGGCGGCGGATGTTGTTCTTGAGCCGAGTTTTGAACTGCATGGCTCAGAAGCCCCCCACAAGCACGGCATCGCTTCGCAAGACGTGGTGAAAGTAGATGAGATGCCCGGCTCGATGAGCTTCGTTGGTCGGAGCAATCAGCTTGTTGGGATCGACATCGTGAGCGAGCACTTCTTGAGTCTCGCAGTCCCAAGCAATCCATTCGCCTTCGAACCGAGCTTCGATCTCCGGCGGGATCTCTTCGCTGTGTTGAGTCGTGTTGGAATTCATTCTGGAACTCTCAGGACAAAGGGCAGAAACAACCATCTATCGGCTCGACTACCGGCAAAGCGTAGCCGGCGCTTCTGAGCGGCGTCCAAATGTCGCGACCAAACTGTGAGGCATTGCCATCAAGCCGCAACGAACTTCTCTTCGGTGCCTTCCACTTGGCGAGCGATGCCGAGCGTCACGAGTGAGAGCAACAATTCTTCCACTCGGTCGGCTTTGGCTTTGGTGAAGCGTTTGGCCATCTCGGCAGCGGTGAGCGGTTGCGTTGAGGTCGCGAGTTGTTGGCGGATGGCTTGCACTTGCTCGGGGAGCTTTTCGGGGAACGGGAGCTTCTTTGCTGCCTTCTCTTTGGTGGCGGACTTCTTCGCGGCGGACTTCTTCGAGCGACCGCCTTTGGTCGGCTCGGCTTCGTCGCTGTCGTCTTCAGAGTCCTCTTCGTCCGGTTCGGGCATGGCCAGTTGCGTTTGAGTCGCCTGACCGGCGGCGGGGTTTTGGAACTCGGGACGCAACCAGCGGATGAGTCCATGAGCCTCTTCAGCGGCTCGTTCGGCGTTCAAGGCGACCAGCCGCTCAAGAATCTCTTCGTCATTCAGAGTGACCGGCCAGCCGTAGGCTTCGAAGACAGCGACATCGAGATCGTCATGAATCTGCTTGAGGACTGAGACGAGTCCTTGTTCGTGAAGGTCTTCTCTTTGGCCGTGCGCAGCTCGCCCGACCGCAGGTTGTCGCATACACCGTAACCTAGTCCGGCATATTCGAGACGTATGGCAGAAGTTGCATCGAATTCGTTTCGCGATGTGCTGCAAGACGAACCTGAAGCTCGGTTCAATTTCTCAGGTGTGAAATTACCCGGTCCTTGAAACCGCTCCCTCTTCCCCATTCCTCTCTGCTAGCATTCCAAACAAGATCGTCGCATGCGATTGCATTTTCAGGCTCTCCGCCATTCATGTTGAAAATTTTTTTTGGGGTTGGTTGAAGCGGTCGAGGATGCGGAGTCGGAAGTGGCGGAAGTTCGTCATTCCGAAGGCTTGCCACAGGATCGTGCGGAAGCCCCGATTGAAGCCCTCGGTCGGGCCGTTGCTGGAGCGATTGATGAAGTAGTTCGCAATCATCGGCAGCCAGTTCTCCACGGTTTGGCAGAACGCATCCAACGGCTTGAGCTTCAGGCTTCGCGCTGTTGTTAGCCACTCTTTCAGTCGTTGCTCCGCCACTGCTGAGGTCGTGATGCTGTGGTCCTCAAAGAGCGCTCGCAGCGATTCGCGTTGGTCGGCCAAGCGGGCCAGTTGGGGGAACTTATCTCGCAACTCTTGTAGTTCAGTGCGTTCTTCGGTGCTTAAGGTCTCCAGATTTCTGCACCACAACCAGCGAGATTTCTTGAGCGACTTGCGGTCAGCTTCGGGGAGTTCCTTTTGGATCAAGCGCCGCGCGGCGGTCAGTCGTTCTTGCAAGTTTTTGACCACATGAAACCGATGGATGACGACCGACACGCTCTCTCCAAAAGCTGCTTTGGCGGCATTGACGTAGCCGTCCCACATGTCGGTCGTGACCTCGGTGACGTGTGTCAAGAGGCCCGACTCTTTCGCCTGCTGTAAGAATTCTGTCACCGTCTTTTGATCGCGATTCTCCAGGACGTCCAGCACGCGGCGATTGGTATGGTCGATGATCACAGCGACGAACTGACGGTGTCTCTTTTTTGAGACAACTCGTCGATGCCGATGGACGTAATCGGCTTCAAATCGGCTGGTGGTGCGTTCTGACACCGTTCGACGTACTCGTAGTACCAACGTTCGAGTGTCTTCTCGGGCACCTTGAGAAACGCGGCGGCGTTCTGAATGTCACCGTGTCGAATGAGCTGCGCGGCCCGTTCGAGAAATCGTTCCGTGGCATGAGTTCCCGGAGCCACTGCGGGGCACGGCGGAGTAAACATCTTCTCGCGACGCGGACAGCGATACTCGAAGACTCGGATGCGCAGGACGACCGATCGTTGACCGATGGGAAGATCTCGAATGCCATCGCG